>JAHITJ010000027.1 GCA_018817795.1 Myxococcota bacterium
CCGACCCTGTGCGCGGATCTGTGGCCCGTCGTGGAGCGCATGAAGGCCGCCGGCGTGCTGGTCAGCCTCATCACCAACGGCCGGGACGACTCGGAGGCGTTCGCCGCGCAATGCGGGGAATCCGGTCTGGACTTCGTGTGGCTCTCCCTGGACGGTCCGGCGCCGGTCCATGACTGGATCCGACGACGGCCGGGGGGATTCGCGCGGCTGATGCGGACCGGGCGAAACCTGGCCGCGGCCGGGGTCCGCTTCGGCTTCATGACGACGCTGCTGGGCGCGAACCGGGCAGAGCTCGCGCCGCTCGCTGAGCTGGTGCGCGAGGCCGGCGCGGATCTGTGGCAGATCAGCCTGGGGCTGCAGAACGGACGTGAGCCCGGGCTGTTCCTGACGGCCGCCGAGGTGGACGGCATGCGTGCCGAGCTGGAGCGCCTGACGGAGCGGGAGCCGCATCTGATGCTCGGGGAGTCGCTGGCGATGGTCATGGGCGCGCAGCCGCTGCGCCCGCAGCTGCGCATGGTGGGATCGGCGCGGGACGCCGACGCCGCAGGCATCGGCGGCTGCCCTGCGGGTCGGCAGGTCCTGGCCATCGCGCCCGACGGGCGGCTGCGCGGCTGCTCCTGCCTCCCCGTGGATCCGGCGGATCCATTCATTGTGGACGGCGCGTCCCTGTCCGTTCTGGCCGACGGGCTGCGTGCCCTGGCCCGGGAGCGGGAGCGGGAGCTGGCGCCCATCGCCCTGTCGTCCTGCGGATCCGTCGCGGCCGGCTTCTGCCAAGCCATGGCTTTGCGATGCGCTCCGCTTGCGGAGCATAGCGCTCCGAACTACTCCAGACCCCAGCCCGCCGACCCAGTGAAAAACTCCCCGATGACGCGCTCCGGAGGAGCCGTGGTGTTGGGATCGGCGTTGCTGGCGGGCCTGCTCTCCTGCACCGGCTCCAAGACCGGGCCCGAGGAGAAGACGACCCCACCCGTGGTTGATTCGCCGTCGGCCATGAGCCCCTCCGGTGAAGCTCCGCCCAACACCGAGCCCCCGGTGGAGCCGGTCGTCAAGGGCACGGAGTCCACCCCCACCTCCGACGCGACCCCCGCCGGAACGGGCCCGGACCGGAGCACGACCAACATCGTGGCGCCCTCGGCGACCAAGCCCGGCATGAAGCCCGGGGCCTGGGTCATGCCCACTTGCTGCATGTCCCACATGTTGGTGCCGGACTGCCAGTGCAGCCCCCCGCCCGGGACCATCCCGACCCCCTGACCGGTGGTGGCCCGCCCCGGTTTCTCGTCACCGGTGGTGGACAGTTCCCGGGTCTTGCAGTAAGTTACTGGACGACTGGAGGGTCTCCCATGATATCCAAGCTTGGTCTGGTTGCGCTGTTGTTGGTACTGTCGGGCGTGGTCTCCTGCTCCCCGGAAGAGTCGAACTCAAACAATAGCAATTTAAACAACGTCAACAATGTTAATAACGTTAATAATATTAACAACGTTAACAACATTAACAATGTCAACAATGTCAACAATGTCAACAATGTCAACAACACGAACAACACCAATCCAGACGCCGACGGCGACGGCGTGCCCGACGTCACGGACAACTGCCCCGACGTGGCCAACCCGCGGCAGGAGGACTTCGACGGCGACGGGCAGGGCGACGCCTGCACGACCCAGAACGGCACCGTGCAGGAGCCGTTCATCATCCCGGTCACCAATGACGGGGCCACTTATGACGACGCCCGCGACACGACCCAGTCCCAGTCTGACGTGTTCGACGCCTACCCGCCCAACGCCCTCGACGAGAGCGGCCCCGAGTACGTCTACGTCTTCACGCTGCCGCGCCGCATGCAGGTGCAGGCGTACATCGACCTGCCCGAGCCCAACGGCGTGGACATTGACCTGCACCTGCTGTCCTCCCTGGCGCCCCTTTCGCTGATCTCCCGCAGCAACAACGCGCTGATGGAGACCCTGGAGCCGGGCACCTACTTCCTCGTGATGGACACCTACGTGTCCTCGGGCACCCCGATGCCGGGCCCCTACGGCCTGCACGTGCGCATCCGCCCCTGGTACGAGGGCACCGTCGCCGACCCGATCCCCGTGTGCGCGGCCTCGGTCGTCACGCCCGTGCCACTGCCGTGCGTGTTCGTCGACGAGCGCGACACGTCCACGGCCACCTCCGACGTGCTCGACTCCTACCCGCCCAACGCCACCGACGAGAGCGGCCCCGAGTTCATCTATGCGTTCACCCTCGACCAGGCCGCCTACGTGGCCGCCGAGTTGATCGCGCCCGAGCCCACCGGTGTGGACATCGACGTGCACCTGCTGTCGTCGCTGTCGCCCGTGTCCCTGATCCAGCGCGACAACAACGCGGTGTGGACGCTGCTGCAGCCGGGCACGTACTACGTCGTGGCCGACACCTACCAGTCCATGGCCGGCGGCTATGAACTGACGGTCTCGTTCCGCAGCGCGGCCCTGGAGCCGGAGACGCTGTTCAACGACTACATCCTGGCCGCCGTGGACTACATCGACGCGAACTATCGGCTGCTCGGCTACGACAGCGCCGTGCTCACCCACGACATCGACTACGGCACCTACGGCACCATCGTCCGCTCCGGCGAAGCCCGTACCATGTGCGTGGCCGCGGTCATGGAGATCATCCTCGTGGCCATGGAGCTCTACGAGGCCGAGACCGGCGACTCCACGGTGTGGGACTACCTCCCCATGCGATCGTTCCAGTACCTCGGCGCGGGTGACCTCAAGGCGCACCTGTGGGTCAACTATGACATCGAATCCGGCGGCAGCGGCGACGCCCTGCGGCACTTCGGCATGGGTATGAACGTGCCCTTCGAGAACCTGATCCCGGGCTCGCTGATCAACCTCAACCGCACCAGCGGCACCGGTCACGCGGTCGTCTTCATCGCCTTCATCGACATTCAGGGGAACACCTATCCGACCTGGAACGCCGACGTCATCGGCTTCAAGTACTACTCCAGCCAGGGCGGCTACGACGTCGGCTCCGGCGGCATGGATTACCGCTATGCCGTCTTCTCCGACTACGGCTCGCCCACGATGCCGTACAACCGCGATCTCAACATCATCTACAGCACGAGCCAGACCTACCTGAACACCGGCGTGATGTACATGCCGGATCAGTGGATCGACACCGCCCGCACCCTGCGCGGCAAGAAAAACGGCTCCGGGGACGTGAGCGTGTTCGATCCGGTCTACTTCGACGGCGTCACCCCCGGCAACGACTAGGAGCCTGTCGGGAAAAAGTCTTCACGAAACTGTTTTACTGTTTTGTTCACGGATTGACGGCAGTGGTGCTCCCGTCGAGGTCGGCACCGTCACCGGCGCGCGACTCACGGGGCCCCGTCGTGCGCTGTTCCCAGCGCCGGTTTTCCGGACTTACTCGCGAGAATGGTTGAACGTTCTTCATCGGAACTCCTCGACGACCTCGCTCGGTGCGTCCGGGTGCGGGACAGATCAGAGCAGCGGGTCGATCGCGACGCCCCAGAACACCCGCATCGCGAAGGTGCCCAGCGGGAACGGCGCGTCACGATTGCCCGCACGGAACTCCTTCTTCGCGTTGTCGTAGGGCACGATGAAACGCTTCAGGCGAAGGATCCAGGCGTTGCGGGCTTCCTCATGCTTCGACGACACCTTCGGGTTGCGCGTGAACGGAACCCACTTCGTCTGCGGCGCATCGAACGGATTGATCTTGAGGCATTCCTGGGAGAATGTTCCCTCCACGGGATGCTGCGCCTGGGCGTCTGCGATGCAGTAGAGAATCGCGTCGCGCAGCTCCTTGGTAGGCCGCAGAAAGTAGCGGCGTTCGCTGGTGTTGCGTGTGATCAGGTAGGATGTGAACTCATCGTAGGGAAAGGCCTGGACCATGTGGTTCCTGGACGCGCCTGGTCTATTCCCGCCTGCAACGGGCACTGGCGACGTCCCCATCATTGTCGTGGCCAGAAAAAGATGGTTGCAGGAAAAGAGCCTGCAGGCTACATTTATGCATTCAATGTGACGGTGCGGCCGTTCGATTTCCAGCAGGAGTGGAAAATTCCAGTGTCTACGCCCGATGCAGAGATTGTAAAAAGCAATGGCGTGGAGGGATACTCTGGCCGTTCGGCGTGGAGGGATACTCTGCCGTAGTGGACCCCCACTTCCGCGCTCCCTTCGATTGTTTTTTCGTGCTATCTTTCATTGCGTTTCCCGGAGGTGTCCCTTGACCCGTTTCCGTTTCCCGCGTCCCCTGCTACTGTTCGTCACCCTCCTCGCCCTCACCGCGCCCTTCGCCTGCGAGGACCCCAAGACCGTCGACTCGTGCGGCGACGACTTCATCGATCCTGGCGAGGACTGTGACGGCGACCAGCTCAACGGCGCCTCCTGCACCTCCATCGGCTACTACAACGCTGCGGGCACCCTGAGGTGCACCGCCGGCTGCACCTTCGACGTCAGTTCGTGCGGCGGCCACTGCGGCGACGATCTCGTCGAGGGCGCCGAAGGCGAGCAGTGCGAGGGTGCCAACCTCAGCGGCGCCTCCTGCGAGACCCTCAACTTCTCCCGTGGCGGCGCCCTCTCGTGCGGGACCGACTGCCGCTACGACACCTCCCTGTGCCTGTCCACCTGCGGCGACGGCAACCGCGAGCCCGACGAGGACTGCGACGACGCCAACGACGCCACGGGAGACGGCTGCGCGCCGGACTGCACCGTGGAGTCCGGCTGGACCTGCACCACCGACACCCAGAGCGTGTGCACACCCATCTGCCCCGAGGGCCTCTCCTGGTGCGGCGAGGGCGACTGCGCCGACCTCTTCAACGACCCCGCCCGCTGCGGCGCCTGCGACACCCCCTGTGACGGCGGCCTGCCGTGCATCGCCGGCGTCTGTCGCGAGCCCGACGCCCCGTGGGGGCCGGCAGGTAACTTCCAGGGCAGCCCCACCACCTACATGGGCGAGGCCCGGAACTTCGACCTGGGCTCCTGCAACGGCAGGCTTGTCATGTTCATGCACGACGAGGTCTCCGCCAATCCCGAGGATCCCAAGGTGCCCACCTTCCGCGTGTACGTGCTCGACGAAAACCTTGGTCAGTGGGCGCCGCAGCCCGAACTCCTCCCGGAGCTCCCGCAGGATTTCATCGTCGCACCGGGCCTGGCGGTGACCTGTCGTGGCGAGCAGATCACTGCGGCCTACGGGATCTCCCGCTTCCCCGATACCCCGCCGGGCATCATGGTCCGCGTCCTCGACCCCATGGCCACCCAGTGGCGCCCCCTGAGCGGCACCAACCTCACCACCTCCTGCTGGCAGAACACCTGGATCGACATCGGGTTCGACGCGCAGGGAAACCTGCACGTCCTCGACATGTGCCACTCGTACTCCTCCAGCCAGATGGTCGAGTACGCCTGGTTCGATGGCGACCAGTGGAACACCGCGCCTTCGATCAACGGGACCCCGCGGCTGGTGGCCGGGATGGGCGCAGGACACCCCTCCCTGGCTTTCGCGCAGGGCCAGGCGGTGCTGGGCGTGGCCTCGCGGAACCCGGACTCTTTTCTCTCCGAGCACCGGGTGCAGCGCTGGGACGGCGAAGCCTGGGCGCGCACCGACCTCCTCAACCCCGACGGCATCTCCGACCGATGGATCGATGACATCTCGGTCGACGTCAACGGGGTCGCGATGTGCGCGGCCTGGACCGAGGACGTCGAACCGACCCCCGGAGACGACGCCATCGACTCCCGCGTCTTCGTGCGCTGCGCCGACGACCTCGAGAGCTCCTGGTCCCCGCAAGGCGCCGACGCCCTCGTGACCGTCGACCATCAGGGGCGTTCCCCCGCCATCGCCATGGTCGGCAACTACGTCTACCTGGCGTATCTGTACCCGGAGAGCGACGAATACGTGGGGCCGGAGTTTTACTGGCACATCCGCGTGATCCGCCGCCCGATCCTGGAAGAAACCAGCTGGGAGGTCGTCGGCAACAGCATCTACGGCTACTACTACCCCCAAAACACGTACCCGCCCCAACTGCTGCTCGCCGGCTCCAGGCTCGTGCTGGGCTACATCGAGAACGAGAACACCATCAACTCGAGCTACAACGTCCACGTCATGTCCCCCTGATCCCCCGCCGCTTCAGGTCCCTGATGCTGCAGGAGCTCTCCACGCCTCAGCTGAATAAGGGTTAGGCCGCGGGGAGAACGGTTTCCAGGGCTTGATGAATGATCCCTCCACGCCTCCGTTCTGATAATAGCATAGTGCAATGTAGTTGAGTGGGATTGCGACCGCATTTGACGGTGTAAACGGGGGTTCATGCGCGTGAACGGCCCGCGCGGAACTCCTTCTTCGCGTTGTCGTAGGGCACGATGAAACGCTTCCGGCGAAGAATCCATGCGTTGCGGGCTTCGTCATGCTTCGACGACACCTTCGGGTTGCGGGTGAACGGAACCCACTTCGTCTGCGGCGCATCGAACGGATTGATCTTGAGGCATTCCTTGCGGCCCAGCCACCGCAGTCCCTTGGCCTCGCGGTCAGTGAGATATTGAGGCGTGGAGAGATCATTCATAGAGATCATTCAGCGTGCGACCTGCGATCGAAGACGATCGCCCGGGGCCTCGATTTTTCCTCACTTTTTGCGTTTTTTCCGCGCATGCAATACATCCAATACCATGAGAAAAATTCTCCTCACCCTCGTGGGTCTTCTTGCGCTCTCCCCCCTTGCCTCCGCGACGGCGGCCGCCGACGAGCCGGTGGACCTGCTCAAGACCCTGTACCAGAAGCGCTTCACCCTGGACCACACGGGAGCGCCGCTGGTGCTCATCGGCGTGGCCTCAGGGCTCGACGCGGTCGAGATTTCCTCCCCCGAAGGGGTGGACCTGCTGCCCAACGGGACCTCGGGCGTGCGCATCTCAGGCCCCAAAACGGTGAAGATCACGCGCACCTCCGGGACCCCCGGGCGCGTGCAGCACTATCTGGCGCTGGAGGCGGTGCCCCTGTCCGATCCGGATCTGGTCGCGAAGACCAGGGTCCGGCTGGCCCCCCGGGGCGTGACCGCCCGCGAGCAGGGCTACGTCATCTCCATGGGACCGCGCATGCTCGACACGCGCCGCGTCCTGTTCTCCCTGGGTCCGTACACGGCCCCGCAGGCGTCCGAGGCCATGGCGCGGGAGCGGGCCGCCTTTCCCCACGCCTTCGTGCACGCGGAGTTCGCGACGCTTCCCACGGGCACCTTCGTGGCCGCCTCGGGCGACAACGCCTTTCGCGTGACCCAGACCGGCGCCATGGCCTTCGAGCCCACGGCGAAGGCGCCGCTGGCGTATCATCTCGACGGCAAGGCCCACCGCGTCGACGGCCGGCTCATCGTCATCTTCGGCATGGACGGCAGGTTGATCCTGGTCAACGAACTGTCCATCGAGAAGTACCTGGAGGGCATTCTGCCCTCAGAGATGTTCCCGTCGGCGCCCGTCGAGGCGCTCAAGGCCCAGGCCGTGGCCGCCCGCGGGCAGGTGCTGGCCAAGATGGGCCAGCGGCACAACACCGATCCGTTCCACCTGTGCTCGAAGGTGCACTGTCAGGCCTACGACGGCCTGGAGAAGGGCGATCCCCGCACCGACCTGGCCGTGCGCCAGACGGCCGGGCAGGTGCTCTTCGACGCAGCCGGCTTCCCGGCCGACACGGTCTATTCTTCCTCCTGCGGCGGGCACGGCGAGCACAACGAGAACGTCTGGGGCGGCAAGCCCAATCCGCTGCTGCGCGGCCGTCCCGACGGACCGTCCCCGGACAAGGATCTGGCGCGGTTCTTCAGCCGGCCCTCGAAATCGTTCTGCGGCAAGCTCCCCGGCGGTGCGGGCGCCTCCCGCTGGAAGGTCGTGAAGTCCGCCGCCGAATTGCAGCAGTCCCTGGCCACCGTCGGTTTCTCCGGCAAGGTCTCCGACTTCGTCGCCCGCCGGCGCGGCGTCTCCGGCCGCATCCTTGAGCTCGAGATTCGTGGCGGCGCCAAACCGCTGGTGCTCTCCGGCGAGCTGGTCATCCGGCGCGCCCTGGGCGGCCTGCGCAGCTCCCTGTTCGTTCATAAAAAACTGAAGGACGGCGCCTTCGAGTTCACGGGCGCTGGCTTCGGCCACGGCGTGGGCCTGTGCCAGTGGGGCGCCATGGGCCGCGCCTCGGGCGGACAGAAGGCCCCCGAGATCCTCAGGCACTACTATCCCGGCTCCCTGCTCCAGAAGCTGTATTGAGCCGGCACCAGCGAGGCGATTTCATGACACCACTGTTTGCGGCCGGATACATGCTCGTGGGCCTGAGCGCGGGCGTCGCCAGCGGCCTGCTGGGCATCGGCGGCGCGATTCTGATCATCCCCGCGCTGATCTACTTCTTCGGGTTCGACCAGAAGCTCGCCCAGGGGACCACCCTGATGCTGATGGTCCCCCCCATCGGATTGATGGCGGCCCTGGAGTACTACAAGCAGGGCAACACCAACATCAAGGCCGCCGCCGTCATCGCGCTGTTCTTCTTCATCGGCGGCCTGTTCGGCGCCAAGCTCGCCCTGCGCCTCGACCCCCTGATCCTGCGCCGCATCTTCGCGGTGTTTCTCATGATCGTCTCGATCCGCATGTTCCTGAAGTAGAGGTGGACAAAAAGGGGGCTTTCCTTCTGGCGCCGGGCGCTTACCAGCCGTCGAGGACACATTGCAACGTGTAGGGCTTGGTCTTCGACAATGGAATCTCTTCCAGGGCATCTCCCAGACGGTTTCCACTGGCAAAACCGGTGACATCATCAAACCGGTAGGACCAGCAATATCGGAGGTTCGGGTGAGCTTCAGAATAGGTCACCAGGTTGTCCATCAGGATGACGTTGTCGAACTCACTGAAGGCCACAAAGTATCCCAGGAATTGATTGCGGCGCACATCCGCCTGGGAGCTCTTGTACATGTACATGCCGCAACTGTTGCAGATATTCTCGTGCACATAGGTCGCGCGGTTATGCCCCTTGTCTCCACCGCCCGAGTATTGAATGTATCCCAGGCGTCCGTTGGCTGAACCATCGACCATTGTAATGGTGTTTCGGGCAATGATGTTGTGCGTTTTATGCCAGCTTACAATGGGGCCATCGGTATACGAACTACCATCACCCTGCGTCATCACGTTATCCAGAATGTACACGTTCTCACCGGTGGCGTTCACGACATCGCCCCCGGAATTGTGATGAAACCGGTTGTTTTGAATGAGGATATCTTCATCGACACGCCCCGGACCTTCAATGTCGATCCCGAATTGCGGCGCCGTTCCGTTGATGTGATGAATCTCATTATTTCTTATTGCAATGCGTACCCCCCCGACGATGGAAATGCCCTGGCGTCGATTGTTAAAAATCACATTGCCAGTGAACGTAATATCATTTGAATCCAGCACCAGCGAGCCATCACCGGTCAAATCCCGCAGCTCCATGTTGTCGATGAGGACGTTGTTGTTTTCCCACACACAAATGCCATGCCCTTCATCGTGGGCCGTCGCGCCGTCATTTTCACGAGGCGTGTACACATGAGTGTCCCGATCGCCGACAATGACGCCATCCCGCACGATGATGTTGTCGCCATTGAGGCGCAGCACGCAGTAATTCCATTTGTCGTTCGTATCCATGGCCAGCACGGCACCCTCGCTGAATACGAACTCCGTATCCCCATAAATGTCGATGCCTCCCTGGTAAATGTCGTTGACGTCCTCGCTCACCAGATACGTCCCTTCGGGCAACACCACGCGAATGTATCCTTCGTCGTGGGCCCAGTCGACGGCCGCCTGCAGGTTGGCCGTGGTCTTCGTGGCATCGGTGCCCGTGTTCGGGATATCCCATCTGCCGAGCTCAATGATGTATTCCCCGGTGCCTGATATCACGGGCAATTGAACTTCAAACCCGGGCTTGGGCAGACCGGCTTCATCCAGGTCTTCGACATCGGGCTCATAGCCTGGATGGTTGGAGGTGTCATCGCCAGAGCATGAGGCAATCGACAAGGACACCCAAAAGAGCAGGTAAAATGGGACACATTTCATGGGATATCTCCGTCTCCGCTGGACAATATCCCCGAGGACTTCGCTGAAGTCAAGGCGCGGGCGTGGCGCGGCGGGTCCTCGCGGCGCGGGCGGCGGCCAGCAGCGGCTCCATGTCCACAAAGCACTCGCGGGCGAACGGCACGCTCTCCAGGCTCGCCAGGGTGGCGTACAGCGCGCGCAGGGCCTGATCCAGCGGCACGGCCGAGGTCCAGAGTTGGTCGGGCCGCAGATCCTTCTGCGCCTTGCGGGCGGCGAAAGTGGCGTCATAGGCGGCCATGTGCGCCTTGAGGTTGTCGACGTAGGGCGCCAGTTTCAGGTCGCGCACCAGGGCGGCGCCCTCGTCGCTCTCCAGATAGGCCAGACGTTCGGAGAGGATGGTGCTCTCGGCGTGCATGGAGTCGTGCAGGAACGCCAGGGTGTCGGGCACCAGGCGCGCCAGCAGTTTCTGGGCCTTCTCCTGCAGTTCGGGGTCCCCCGGGAGCAGGGAGCCGGCCTCGGTGGCCAGCGTCAGGGCCGTGAAGCTCTGGTCGCGGCCCCGGTCGTCGATCATGAGCTGGGCCGTCAGATCCTTCTCGGACTTCGGGGCGCAGGCGTCCTCGACCGCGGCGGCCTTCTCGCGCACGTTCCGGGTCAGGGCCTGCATCACCACATGGCCCGGGCGCAACTGGTCGACCCGGTCGGCCACGAGCCGGGCAGCGCTGGCCTTGGGTTCGGGGGGAATCATGGATATGGGAAAACTCATACGTGGGTCGCCTTTCTGCGCCGCATACGGGGAACAGCCTTCCGGGGCAACATCGCTCACGAGGCCGAGGGGACCGTCGGTGTTTCAATGATGGCGGACGGTCCTGTGATTACAAGCGCGGGTCTTCTATACTTTAATGATGGTGCAAAGTCAATGGGGCGTCTGTGACGGTCGGGGCGATCGAGTTCTCATTTTTCTGGACAAGGGGATCAAGTCTGATCCGCCTGGAAACTTCGGGGGTCGAAGTGCCAAGTCGAAATCGAAATCGAAATCGAAATCGATTCAATTTCCTCGTAAATCAACAGTTTTTCGATGTCATCGGTTCTAATGAATCCAGCCAA
>JAHITJ010000252.1 GCA_018817795.1 Myxococcota bacterium
CCCCCCCGCCGCCCCAGGCTTCGGCACCCCAAGCTCCGGCCCCCTTCGCCCCCCCGCCGCCCCAGGCGGCTCCGATGCCTGCTGCCATGCCCCCCGCGGCCATCGGTGGCATCCCTGACATCTATGCTTCGAACTTCCAGTTGCTGCCCGGTGAGACCATCGAGTACTTCGCCGAAGGCGACGGCTTCTTCCTGGGCACCAACATGTTCGCCAAGATCATGTCCTGGTGGGCGTCCTTCACCACCATGATCACCGGTGGCCACATCAAGTTGGGCTTCATCCTCACCAACCAGCGCCTGCTCGTCATCCAGAGCCAGGCGGCCATGTGCGGCTTTACCAAGGGCCGCAACGTGCACACCATCTCGCTGAAGTCCATCGCCGAGGCCAAGTCCGGACTCGAGCGGCAGTGCTGCTGCATCAACACCCGCCTGGTCCACGTGCAGTCCCGCACCTACTCGTATGCCTTCGTGGTCAAGAAGTTCAACGACCAGCAACTGCAGGACTTCGTCACCCGCATGTCCATGCTGATCCTGCAGAACTGATCCCCCGTACCTCACCTGATTCTGTCATTTCCAATTTTTCCATTGTAAATCCGAACCGTTTCACTTTAATAATCGGTTGATGCGTCGAACCATTCTCTTCTTGTCCATCTGGATCGCCGGGACCACCGGCTGCGAATCCATGAAGGAGTACGCCCTGGACAAGGACAAGCAGCATGAGGGCAAGATGACCAAGCAGGCCCTCAAGGACTTCTGGACCTTCACGACCGACTCCGGCTCCAAGCCCGAGGAGGGTGGTGACCCCGACAAGCCCCGCAAGGACGTGTTCGGCATGAAGGATGTCTCCACCAAGAACCGCCCGCGCATCCTGGTGGATGTCGACGCCGACCTCACGCTGCCCGTGGACGTGCTCCGCGACAAGGGCTTCCGTCTGGCCCAGCACCTGATGCTGGACACGAAGAGCCAGGCCGTGAAGATCCGCTTCTGGTTGCGCGGATGCCACCGTTTCGGCGGCGTATTCGGAGAATTGACCCTTTCCTCCGACGGGCTGTCTTTCGAGGGCACGTCGCGGGGAGCCGACAAGACCTTCTCCTACGTGCCGTCTTCACGTCCCTGGACGAAGTTGACGCCCGACGAGATCAAGACCCTGCAGAAGCTTGACGCGAACTTCTCCGCCGCGGAGAAGCGCGGTGATCGAAAACCCATGGACTCCGCGCTGAGGGCCACGGCTGAAGAGACCGGCCGGCCACCCACGGAGTTGAGTTCCCTCACCAAACGTACGGCCGGCTGGTTTGTGCGGCCCAAATAGGGAGGACCTGTCATGCATCGTGTAAACATCTACTTTCACGGCAACTGCCTCGACGGCGCCGTCTCGGCGGCCATCTTCACACTGTTCTATCAGGAAAAACTGATGGCCGACGCCGAGTTCCGGTACCATCCGCTGGCGCACACCCCCGGTTTCACCTACGACAAGATCGACTTCGACGGCGACGACAACGTCATCCTGGACTTCCGCTATGCCCCCAGCGAGCGCGTCAAGTGGTTCTTCGACCACCACGCGACCACGTTCACCGAACCCGAGCACCGGAAGCACTTCGAGCGCCGCACGGAGCTGCCGCCTCACTGCTTCTGGAACCCGTCCGCACCTTCGAACGCGGGTTTCCTGGCCGCCATGCTGAAGAAGCATTACGGGTACCATCTGCCTTCGATCGGAGAGCGCCTGCTGGTCTGGACGGACATGATCGACTCGGCCAGCTTCCCTTCACCGGAGATCCCTGTCGAGCTCGTGGAGCTGGCGCCCGCCTTCGCGAGCCTGCTCGAGGGCAGCACGGACCCCCTCGACACCGAAAAGTTCATCGCCGATCTGGTGGCCGGCTTCTCCTTCGACGACATGTCCCATGACCCCTACTGGTCCAACCGCCTCAACCGGGTCCGCCAGACCAACTGGGATCAGGTCGAGGACATCAAGCGCGTGCTCAAGCTCAAGGACAATGTCTCCTTCGTGGATCTGTCCCACAGCGAGCGCAGCGGCTACAACAAGTTCATCCCCTACTACCTCGGCCCCGCTGCACTGTACTCCGTCGCGGTTCTGCTCTACCGCAACCGGTACAAGATCTCGGTCGGGACCAATCCCTGGCATGTCCTGAAGAACGCCGAACCGGTGATGGACATCGGTGCGCTCTGCGAGAGCTACGGTGGAGGCGGACACAGCGCGGTGGGTGCCATCGCAATGAACATGGAGGAAGGCCAGAAAGCCCGCACCACCGCCCACGCCATCGTCGAGAAACTGCAGAAACACGTCGAACAGATCAAGCACGAGCAGGCCAAGAGCCTCCTGTAGTCTTTCTATTCATCTTTTCTATCCGTGTTTGGAAAATCAGGGGTTTTTCTGTTCGGTGCGGCAGGTCGGGCACAGGGCCACGGGCGCGGTGCGGTGCCCCAGATGAATCTGGATGAGATCGTCTTCGGAGAGCTGCATGATGAAGGCCCCGCACCCCGAACACGTCACGGTGGAGGATTTTCCGGCGTGGACCAGCGCCGCCTCGCAGCCCGGGCAGGCCTTCTTCGGAGGTCCGGCGTTACGGCCGCCCTTTTCGGCGCGAAGCCGGCTCTCGCGCTTCCACACGAAGACGCCGGTGCAGCCGTACCGGGCATAGCGGCAGGCCAGCTCCTCGTCGGTCAATTCGTCCATGCGCGCAGAGCAGTCCTCGCACATGCGCCGCGGGACCGGCGCGTGGGACTTGGAGCGGGCGAACACGGCCGAACGCTTCTCCGTCCAGGTGCCGGTGCAGCCCGGAATCCGGCAGGGATGGGACAGATCCTCGGCGTCGGACAACTCAGAGGAACACCCCGAACACATGCGCTGCGGAGGCTCGGTGGAGCTGTCCCTTACGAGCGTCTCGAGCTGGGACATGCGGCTCCAGACCCATGTTCCGTCGCATTCCTCGATACGGCAGGGCACCTTGCGGTCCTCGAGCCCCTTGAACTTCTCGAAACAATCATTGCAGAAGCGGCGTGGCGGCTCCTCGCGACCAGCCAACTGGGCCTCCATCTGGGAGATGCGGCTCCACTGCCACGTGCCCTGGCAGGATTTCACCTGGCAGGCGACGGAACGGTCCTCGAGCGCACGCCATTTCTGGTAGCAGGTCTCGCACATCTTCTCGGGTGGCGTGCTCGACTCGGCCGACAACTGTTCGCGGCCGCTCCAGATCCAGGTGTTGGTGCAGCCGGAAACCTTGCAGACACGCTCGACGCCCTGGATCTCGGCTGCCTGGCCATCGCAGGCCGGACAGAACCTCTGCGGAGGCTGCGTGCGTCCGCGCATCCTGTCCTGCAGTTGTGGCAGCTTGCCGTACTGCCACGTGCCGGTGCAGCCGTGGTGGGCGCAGGGCATCTCCCTGACCTCGAGCTTGTCGAACTCGCCAAAGCAGGTCGGGCACATCCGTTTCGGAATCTCGGTGCTCCCTTCGGCCAGGGCCATCAACTGCTCCTCGGCCGTCCAGTACCAGGAGTTCGTACATCCCTGGATGCGGCAGGGCACCTTCTTCTCTTTCAAACCTTTCATAAATGAGCCGGTGTTTTTCATGCCTGTCCTCAATGACCTCGGTTTATCATGTCCCGAACACTAGCAGAGCGGCCCCCGGCGTCAACCCAATTTTTTTGGTTTTCCGCGAGTTTTCCCGAAAACATCATCACATGCCAAACAGATAGAACGTCATGCCCAGGGCCAGTCCGATGACGAGCTTGATGCCCTTGACGATCAGGAAATCCCGGCGGGAATGCGCCAGCAGCGGAAGACAGGCATGCCCGTCCTGGACAATCGCGCTCGTGAGCAGCACGGAAAAGGGCGCCAGCCCCTGCGCGAACAGGTTCACGAACATCAGGTGCGGACCGGACTGGGGGATCAGGCCGATGAGGGCGGCCGCCAGAATCAGGGCCATCGGCCGGGCCGAAAGGTACTGGTTCCAGTCCATGTGATGGACGAACTCCAGCGCCAGGAGCGTGATGAAGACCCAGCCGAAGATCTTCGTCACGTGCTTGAGGATCACGTGCTTCCACAGGTGATCCATCAGGAAATGCTCGTCGGCGGAGAGGATCAGCAGCAGGGTGAAGACGCCCACGGTGACAAGGGTGATCTGTTCCCACCCGAAGCCGTGTCCGGTATGGGATGTCGACAGCAGCACGATGAAGCCGGCGATGACGAACAGCAGCAGCGGACGGATCATCTGGCCGGACTGCAGCTGCTCCAGGATCTTTCGCGGGGAGAGAGTGAAGGGGGAGTGTTCCTCGTGCAGCGAGAAACCTACCTTGCACTCCACCGCCGCTTCTCGCTTGGGGAGGAAAAAATGGTCCAGCAGCAACCCCGTCAGCACACCGATCAGGATCAGCATTCCGGTGAGCAGCGCGGCCTCCTTCGGGAACAGCGCGAACATGACGAACGACTCGTCACCGGTGGTGACCAGCATCGTCGCGACCACTGCGCCGATCTTCACGACGCGGTGCACGTACATCGACACGACGGAGTAGGAACCAAGACAGCCGGGCAGCGCGCCCAGCAGCGCGCCCAGGAGGTTTTGTCCAAACAGGGTCATCTGGAGGTTGTGAAGCCACCGTCCCCTGGAAAGAACATTGATGAACTCCAGGATCAGCATCATCGAGATCACGAAGATCGTGATCATCAGGGCATCCTGGAAGGAATGAATGATACCGTGAATCATCGGGACCTCTTGCCGCATCGAAATATCGGCGAACGCAAATATAAAGCCTTCCTTTGATGACGCAAGCTGAATCGGTGCCGGCCGGACATGTCAGGAGAATCGTCGGACCAGGCTCTCCCCGCGAACGGGGTCGAGTTGATAGGCGCGCTGGGCCCAGGGCTTGGCCTTGTCGGGATGCCCGCTCTGCAGCAGGACCACGGCGAGATCATGGTAGGCATCAAAAAAATTGGGTTCACACTGGATGGCCTGCAGCAGGGAGGCGATGCCTGCGTCCACCTGTCCGAGGGCGGCCAGACAGACGCCCTGCCCCTTGAACGCATAGGCATGCTCCGGAGCGAGCTCCAGAGCCCTTCGACAGCAGATCAGCGCGTCGGAGGGCCGGCCCAGCCGGTAGTAGGCGTAGCCCAGATTGTCCAGCATCCACAGCCTGTCGGCGGCGGCGCTCCCTTCCGGGATCAACAGTTCCTCGATCCGGCAGGCGGCCGGATCCCAGGCGCCCTCCTCAAGCATCCGGGCGATGGCGGTCTTTTCTTCGGCGGAAAACACAGTCATGTCGACTCCTGGTTCCCTGGATGCGGTGTGTCTCGCCGGGACGGCGCTGCGCCGGGAACCCAATTTCAGCAGGTACCAGAAAAGCGGAAATTGGCAACGCTTTTTATTCACTTGACTTTTTTGGCTGAAATTCCATACATTCAAGCGCACGAATAGGGAGTACACTCAGGATGATTCATCGAACTTTCTCTCTCATTTTGGTCACACTATTTGCCCTGCCCCTTGCTTCCTGCAAGGACGAGAAAACCAAGACCTGCGAAGCCACCTGGAAACGCATCAACCAGTGCCTCCCGCAGTTCGCCCAGAACAAGGAAATGCATCTGAAGGTCTGCAGGGAGACCTTTGAAAAGAGCTCCACCCGCGGTAGCAACCGCTGCGCTGCCTCGTTCACCAATTGCGAGCAGTTCAAAAAATGCCTCAGTTACGGCGCCCGCTGCCGCGATTACGAGGCCAAGGAATTCGACAACTGCCTGACCGCAGCCCCTCTGTGTGCCGAATTCAATCCGGCCGAGTTCAAGCACTGCATCGTATGCGTTCAGTCCGGTCAGGAAAAGGCGCTGGAGAAATGCGTCCAGGGCCGCATCCGCGCCTCCCGCTCCGACGCCGAAGAGATCGAGGAGCCCGTGGAGCCGACAGCCCCCGACATGCCTGCCGACATGCCCGCGACGCCGCCCCCCGCCGACATGCCCGCGACGCCGCCC
>JAHITJ010000253.1 GCA_018817795.1 Myxococcota bacterium
CTTGATGGGCAGGGGCAGCAACATCCTTGCCAGCGACAGGGGTGTTGAGGCTGTAGTGGTGAAGTTTAATGCGCCCTTTTTTAAAAAAGCATCCATATCCGGCAACCTCCTGACTGTGAATAGCGGTTTGTCTCTTGGCCGATTGGTACAGTTAGCCAAAAACCATTCTTTGTCAGGGGCAGAATTTCTGGCCGGTATACCCGGCACCGTAGGAGGGGCCCTGGCCATGAACGCCGGCGGCGACATGTTCATCACGGGCTACACCGAGAGCACCCTCAACGAACAGGCCAGCACCGGCCTCTACGACATCTACCTGCTCTACGTGGCCGGCTTCTGACGCGGACGCGGCCGGCAGCGCCCACGGTCGCCCCGGCGACCAGGTCCAAAACCCAACTACCTATCCTTGACAATCGCCCAATCCATGGAATAGTGTCCAGCTAAGGCCGGAGCGTTCCCGATCGCTCCCTTTCCCTTCAAGGAGGCCCTGGTGAAAAAGTATTTCCTTAACCTTATTGTCATCTTATCCTTTTCGGCCACGCTGATCGCCTGTGAGGACGACGACGGCTGCAGTGAGAACTCCGAATGCCGCGATGGGTATTCCTGCATCTTCCATGCCTGCCGGCTGCAGTCCGAGCTCGGTTCGCCCTGCGATGATTCCGGGGATTGTCAACTGATCATGGAGAAGAAGAGCGGACCTGGCGTGTTCACGGCGCCCTGGTCTTCCTCCGCCCTTCTGGAGGGGTGTCCGGTCCCGACCGCGGAAACCAACCCCAGTTGCATCGAAAATTTCTGTTCTCGTCCCTGTGATGATGAATCATGGTGCCCCGACGGTTTCACCTGCGGTCTGAGTGAAGGCTGCAACTGGTGTGTTCCGGAATAAAGACACCTGCTCTCTTTTCTCCGAAATTTCCGTAAATATCCTCTTGACAACTGTCGGCTTCTTTTTTAGATCTTCCACAAATAGATGCATGGATGCATCTTTGGCCTACCATCAACCAAGGCGACAGGCTGTCGCCGAAACCGGCGGAAATCGACCGCCATCACCGGCGGGAATCGACCGCCGTATCACGAAGGAGCACGATCGATGTTCAAACTGCAGAGCTACAACCAGGACGGGTTTGTCCGCATCGGAATCACCGTGGGAAGTGACCTGATTCACCGTGAGGGCGAGGACGGTCTGGCCTCCTGGAAGCGCGACCGCGAGGTCCTGAAGAAGTACGCCTTCACCGACGAGGACTGTGCGCTCTTCGAGGAGCTCCTGAAGAAGCATGGCGAGTTGATCAACAAGCGCAGCGAGACCGTCGCCCGCAAGAAGGGCTCCCTGGTCGAGCGCGACCAGCTCCTTCATCATGCCTGGATCTGGGTCGAGCAGGCCGGCGCCATGCTGGGCCGCCTGGCCGTCCAGGACGCTGACCTGGCCCGTCGCTTCAACGAGGTCTGCCCCGAAGAGGACGACCAACTGTGGCGCGCCATCGAGCCGATCAACGCCCTGCTGGTCGAATACAAGTCCGCCTTCGCCGAGTCCGTTCCCGTGCAGGCCCTCATCGACGGGGCGCCGGCCCTGCGCGACCGCCTCAACGGGCTGTTCGGCAGGATCGAGGCAGCCAAAGCCGAGCCCATGCAGGACACCCGCGAGCTCGACGAACTCGACGGCCGCATCTATGTGCTCCTGCGCGATCTCAACTCCGCGGGCCGCCGCGCCATCCGCGCGGGCCTGCTCACCCGCCAGGCGCCGTATTACCGCTTCAACCACCTCCGTCGCGCGCCCCGCCCGGCCCCGACGCCGGACACGCCCGCGTAGCGCGCGCTCAGGGATTTTCGCGCGGACTCAGACCTCCGCCGGGCGGGCTCAGAAGTTCGGCGGACCCGCTCAGCACTTGCGCTTGTACATTCAAGCAATGTCGCGCGGGCTCAGAAGTTCGGCGGACCCGCTCAGCACTTGCGCTTGTACATTCAAGCAATGTCGCGCGGGCTCAGAAGTTCGGCGGACCCGTTCAGTACTTGCGCTTGTACATTCAAGCAATGTCGCGCGGGCTCAGAAGTTCGGCGGACCCGTTCAGCACTTGCGCTTGTACATTCAAGGATTCGTGAAGAGGCTCAGACCTTCGGCGGGGGCGCTCAGAAGTTGAAGGGCAGGCTCAGACCTTCGGCGGATGCGTTCAGACATCCGCCGGGAGCGTTCAGACATCCGCCGGGCGGGCGCCGGGAACGGGCGCAGGACGTGAACGCCGACGGGCGCAGGGAACGGGCGCAGGACGTGAACGCGAAGCAGCACGAGCGCAGGGGTGGCAGTGGTGGGGGCCCCCCGGCGGCTTGCGATAGCAAACGACGGGGGTGTC
>JAHITJ010000254.1 GCA_018817795.1 Myxococcota bacterium
AGCCCCGTGACAATCGTCCGCCGCGCGAGCCCAGGCCCCCCAGGGATCCCCAGCGCGAGCAGCCACGTGACGGGCAGAACAAGTCTGAACCACGCCCCGGCGACGGCCAGCGCCCCCCGCAGGACCGCGCCCGGCAGCCTGAAGAACGAAAAACAACCCCCGAAAGTGGAGAAGAATGATGGCCAAAGCAAAACGTCCCGAGGAAGAAGTACAACAGAAGGCATTGAAAACAGCGCTGGGCACCATCGAGCGCCAGTTCGGCAAGGGCGCGATCATGCGCCTGGGCGATCACGACTCCCACATGAGGGAGCTCTCCGTGGTGTCCACGGGCTCCCTGTCGCTGGACATCGCGCTGGGCGTGGGCGGCCTTCCCAAGGGCCGCGTGATCGAGATCTTCGGACCCGAGAGCTCCGGAAAGACCACGCTGGCGCTGCACATCGTCGCGGCGACCCAGAAGCAGGGCGGCGTGGCGGTCTTCATCGACGCCGAGCACGCGCTGGACATCACCTACGCCAAGAAGCTGGGCGTGGACATCGAGAACCTGCTCGTCTCCCAGCCAGACTGCGGTGAACAGGCCCTCGAGATATGCGACACGCTGGTCAAGACCGGCGAGGTCGCCGTGGTCATCGTCGATTCCGTGGCCGCGCTCACCCCGCGGGCCGAGATCGAGGGCGAGATGGGCGACAGCCACGTCGGGCTCCAGGCCCGCCTGATGAGCCATGCGCTGCGCAAGCTCACCAGCAGCATCTCCAAGTCCAACTGCGTGGTCGTGTTCATCAACCAACTGCGCATGAAGATCGGCGTGATGTTCGGCAATCCCGAGACGACCACCGGCGGCAATGCGCTGAAGTTCTACTCCTCGATCCGCCTGGACATCCGCAAGATCGGCACCCTCAAGTCGGGCGATACCGTCATCGGCAGCCGCACCCGCGTGAAGGTCGTCAAGAACAAGATCGCGCCGCCCTTCCGCGAGGCGGAGTTCGACATCCTGTACGGACACGGCATCTCCCTCGAGGGCGATGTGCTCGATCTGGCCGACAAGGCCGGCATCGTCGAGAAGAGCGGCTCCTGGTACTCATATGCCGGCGAGCGTCTCGGACAGGGACGTGACAACGCCCGGCAGATGCTCATCGACAACCCCGAACTGATGGCCACCATCGAGAGCCGCATCCGGCAGTCCAGCGATCTGCCGCTGCTGCTCACGGGCGATCCGCCGACGGACGCCTAGCCCCCGGACATCGTCAAACACCATGCGGGTCGTCATCCTCAACCAGAAGAACCGCAGCCTCTTCACCCATCTGGTGATGTGGCACGCCTTCATGTTCCTGGTCGTTGGCGTCTGTTTCACGTTCGCAGGGATCCTGATCTTCGGCACGTATGCCCGCCAGGTGCCGGTGAAGCCCGACTTCGGAAACATGAAGAGCTCGGTGTCCACCTCGACGTCGATCGCCGCGGCCGACGGGACGCTGCTCGCCGAGATCGCCGGCCAGCGCCGGGAATGGACCCCCTTCGACGAGATCCCGCCACTGGTGCGAAATGCCTTCATCTCCATCGAGGACGCACGCTTCTTCACGCATGGGGCGCTGGACCTGATCGGCCTTGCCCGCGCCACCTGGACGAACCTTCGCTCGGGCTCGATCCGACAGGGCGGAAGCACCATCACCCAGCAGGTCGCCAAGTACTTCCTGGGCGAGGAGCGCACCTTCGACCGCAAGTTCCGGGAGGTCATCTGGGCCCTGCGCCTGGAGCGTTCCATGGGCAAGGAGCAGATCCTTGAACTGTACCTGAACCTGATATTCCTCGGGAAAAACGCCTATGGCGTCAAGGCCGCCGCCCGAAACTATTTCGACAAGAACCTCGACCAGTTAACCCTGGCCGAGGCGGCGCTGCTGGCGGGCATGGCCCAGGCGCCCTCCCGATACAGCCCTTCGGTGAACCCTGGTCTGGCGCTGTTCAGGCGCGAGCAGGTGCTCCAGGCGATGCACCGCAACGGCTTCATCTCCGGCTCCGAACTCGATCTCGCGCAGGCGGCTCCCGTGGAGCTGGCCCAGCGCAAGGACTACTTCAACGCCCGCACCCCGTACTTCACCGAGACCGTGCGCCAGCTCCTGCTGCAGCGCGTGGGCGCCGACGCCTTCGCCCGCGGAGGCTATCAGGTGGAGACCACGGTGCGGCCCTTCGTGCAGATCATGGCACGCAAGAACGTCGAGGAACTGACACGCTGGCAGGACCATCGCCAGGGCTGGCGCGGCGCTGAGGCCCGCCTGAAGACCGAACCCGAACGCAACGAGTTCCTTGAGAAGGCCATCGCCTATTACAAGGATATTCCGCTGGTACCGGACCGCGACTACCTCGCGCTGGTGACGCAGGTCACGCGCGAAAAGGCCACGGTCGTCGTGGGGGGCCACCCGGCCGGCACCATCCTCCTGGACGACATGATCTGGGCCTATCCGGCCCATCCAACCGAAGGCGTCACGGACAAGACCATCGGTTCGGTCACCGAGGCGCTGGCAGCCGGGGACGTGGTCTGGGTCCGTCCCATGACCGGTGCGCCCGGCCGGTACCGGCTCGAGCAGATCCCCCGGGTGCAGAGCGCCCTCCACGTCATGGACCATCGCTCCGGCTACGTCATCGCCATGATCGGAGGAACCGACTTCGACCTCACCAAGTTCAACCGCGCCGTTCAGGCCTGCCGGCAGCCCGGCTCGACCTACAAGCCGTTCTACTACAGCCTGGCGCTGGCCGAGGGCTGGACCTTCGACCGGCCGCTCACCGACATCCCCTACGCCATCGTCGATCCGGCCACTGGCCAGAAGTGGCGCATCACCAACTTCAACTATGGCGAGACGATGTCCCCGGAGCTGCAGGCGAAGGTCGCCAACTACAAGGTGACCCTCGAGCACGCCCTGGTGTGGTCGCGCAACACCCCGTCGGTCACCATCTTCCAGGCCATGGGCGCCCGCAAGGTGGCTGCCTGGGTCCGCCGCTTCGGCTTCACCACGCCGGTGATCCCCGACAAGGGTCTGGCGCTGGGATCATCCTGCACACGCATGGACGAGCTCAACGCAGCCTTCGCGGTGTTCGCGCGCAACGGCCGGGAGATCAAGCCCGTCATGATCCGCCGCATACGCGACGCCGCCGGAAACATCCTTGAGGACGCCACCATTCCCTCGGACCCGTTGCTGACCGCCGGGGAGCGCATCGACCGCATGATCGGCCTCCTCGGCCGCCGGGAGCGGCAGGTGATCCCCGCCCGAGCGGCCTATCAGACATCGATCCTGCTGCGCAAGGTCGTCACCGACGGCCACAACGAGACGGTGCGTGACATCGGCTTCCCGGCTGCTGGCAAGACCGGCACCGCATCGAACACCATGGACACGTGGTTCTCGGGCTATACCTCACGCTGGGCCACGCTGACCTGGCTGGGCGACGAGAAGTACGAACGACCCCTGGGCGACCGCGACGCGGCCTTCGTCACGACCTCGCCGCTGTGGGGCCGTTTCATGTATGACGCCGCACGTTTCGCCCCCCAGCGTGAAATCCCCTGGGCTGACGAACGTCACCGGGATCTGGGAAAGCCCGTCGCCACGAACCCGGCTCGGGCTATCAAGCATGAGTACGTGCCCCCCAAGGAGAAGCCCCCGGCGCTGGGTGAATGAGGGCCGCAGTTTCCGGCAAGCTGTTGCACTTCCCGGAAAAACTACTATCCTGTGGGTGGCCGGCCCGTGGAATTTTTCCGTGACGGAACCGTCCGTAAGTGGTCTGGTTCCAGGACCCGGGCGGATTTCGGAACCCGGACCGCCCTCGAAACGAAACGATTGAGCGAGGAAAACCATGAAAATATTGTTGACCGTACTCCTGATGTCCGTCTGGTTCGCTGCGCCCGTGCACGCAAACGACAAGTCCTGGAAGCCTTTGGAGATCCCGGAGGCCAAGAAGGTCGAGAAGGGCAATCTTTCTAAAATCATCGAGATGGAGCTCCCCGGCTACGGCACCCGCGTGCTGGCCTATCCGCAGATCCTGCGCATCGAGATCACCGGCGGCACCGGAGCAACGAAGACCTCCGAGACCGTCTTCCTGTTCAAGAACATCCCCGACCTGGCCATGCTCAAGGCCGACAGCGACCTGAAGGGCTCCCGCGACGCGGTGGCCTTCTCCTCCTTCAAGGCCTGTGTATGGAACGCCGAGGCCGAGATGCACGACTGCAAGGGTGCCGGCCTGGCCAATGCCGGTGCGGTCGACGTGCTGCCGGTGGTCAGCCAGAAGCACGTGCTGCTGGTGTCGCGCGCCCGGTCCGCCGGGAAAGCCAGGACCGTCCTGTGGCTGGCCTATTCCTCCGCCGCCTCCGTATATTATTTACCTTACGCCAATATGGGTTTTGCCAAGCTCGGCCTGGACAACATCACTGTGACGTCGTACGTGCCCACCACCGCCAGCGTGCCCGTGCTGCCGCCGGATCCGATGGACGGTCCCGCGCCCGTGGAGCCCGAGGCCAAGTCGGGGACCCCCGAGCCCGAGCCCGTCGTGGAGCCGCATCCGACAAACCCAACATCGAAGCCGCCGGTGTCGGCCACCCAGTTGCCCGCCCCCGAGACCCCGGCCCAGTGGAAGGGCTACACCGTGCTCAACACCACCAGCCTGTCCCGCACGCTGCCCGAGGTGTGGACTCAGGATCGTCTGACCAAACTGACCAACGATGCGTCGCTGCGCTCGTACCACTGGGTCCGCATCCAGGTGAAGGGCGTCGACCTGAACACCGCCAAGTCGCTGAAACTGGCCCTGCCCGTCGCCCCCGCGATGACCTACGTGTACTCCTGGACCGACGCACCCAAGGAGTTCCGGTCGTTCCTCGGCGACCTTGGCCAGTGCCAGAAGCGCGGTGCCAAGGGGTGCCCGATCCGGGTCGACGGCACCCGCTGGTATGACCTGACCGGCATGATCCAGACCACGCGCTTTGTGGCCCAATCGTCGGCGACCAAGCCCGGCAGCGGCCAACTGATCCTGTGGATGGGCTTCTCCGTCCCTGTCCGTCAGATCGGCCACAATCAGGTCGCCCAGGGAAAGATCACCGCAGTGGCCTTCCCGGCCGCAGCCGGCGCCGGCGTCCCCGTGCAGCCGCTCTCCGAGTCCGCCCCCCCCGCAGCCGATGGCCTGCCCCAGGACGGCCCCATGCGCCTGACGCTCACACCCAAGACCGTCACCTACCCGGCCGCATCGAACTACCTGCGCTCGGTGGGCATCGTACCCCAGGACAGCGGTCTTTTGACGTACCGCTACATGCTGCGCATCAGCCTCAAGCCCGCCTCCAACGCACGCCAGGCGCTGGAGCTCACGCTGCCTGCCCAGCCGAAACTGATCCTCGGCCGTTCACAGAGCGCCACCGGCACCACCTCTGACAACGCCCGTATCGGCATGGTCCAGTTGGGCAAACCCGGCACCTGCCGCATCAAGGGCGACCAGATGCATTGCCCGATGCACTTCCACGGACTGGGGTGGAGAGATCTCTCCGGCGGATTTCTTAAAGGAAAGACCCGGATTATTTTTGCGGCCAATTCCAAGTCCGAAGTTCAGGAAATGGTGTTTTTCCTTGCTTTTGAGCAGGCTCCTGCCTTCGTTCAGGTCGAAGAATACCCGTCTTCGGTCAATGCGCCGGTCATCACAACTTCCTTGTATCAGATCCAGCAATTCCGCTAATATCTGCGGGATGACGAATTCCTACGAACCCTATCCTCCCGGGACGGTGCTGGCCGACGGCCAGTATGTTCTGACGCGACTGCTCGCCGTCGGCGGCATGGGGGCCGTGTACAAGGGAACCAAGCAAAGCGCCCTGCGGATGGAGCTGCCTGTGGCCATCAAGGAGCTGCTGCCGCACCTGTCAGAGAAGAAGCCCCTGGTGGAGTTGTTCTTCACCGAGGCGCACCTGCACGCGAAACTGCACCACTCCAACATCGTGCGCGTGGTCGACCTGTTCACCGACCGCGGACGCTTCTACATCGTGCTCGAGTGGGTCGAGGGCATGGACCTGCGCGTGCTGATCAAGACGCTGATCAAGAAGCGCTTCTCCATGCCCCTGCCCGTGGGCCTGTTCATCCTGTACGAGCTGCTGCAGGCCCTTCACTATGCGCATCACGTCCTGATCCCGGAGAAGCACGTCACCGGCATTGTGCACCGGGACCTCTCCCCATCGAACATCCTGTTGTCACGCTCCGGCGAGGTGAAGTTGACCGACTTCGGCATCTCCCACGCCGGCGAGCGCCTGATCCCGTTCAAGCGCGTCCTCGGCAAGAAGGGTTACATGCCACCCGAGCTGCGGGACGGAGGCCTCGGCGAGAGCCGCTCCGACGTGTACTCACTGCTGGTGTGCTTCTACGAACTGATGGCCCTGTTCAACCCCCTGCTGCAGGACACCGAGAACCCGGACTTCAACCTCAGCCGCGCCCGCCCGGACATCCCCAAGAGCCTCCTCTTCATCGTGCAGGAGGGCCTGCTGCCGGCGGTCCACGACCGTCCGTCGAGCACCGAGATGCTGTCCATGCTCGAGCAGGCCGTGGCCCGCGAGAGCATCCCCCTGGGCAGCACGCTGCTTTCCGATTTCATCAACAAAATCATGGACCACTAGGATTCTGACCAATTACAAGTAAGCAGTCAATTTCCTTTCACAATTCCCCATCCCCATCTCCAAATCGAAATCGAAATCGAAATCGACTGGGAGAAAACCAGGATGACCATCAAATAAACTGATCAACTCTCCAGGATTCCGCGGGTTCCGCGGTTGAAATCCTGCAAGGATGCTCTAGAACGGGATGTCGTCATCGGCGGCGGCCGCACCGCCGCCGCCGCCATAGTTGTCGGAGCCGCCGATGTCGGTCTCGGGGCCGTCGTAGCCGCCGCCACCCTCGGAGCTGCGACCGCTGAGGAACAGCACGCGGGAGGACTGGATCTCGGTGGTATAGCGATCCTTGCCCTCCTTGTCGGTCCACTTGCGGGTGCGCAGGCTGCCTTCGACGTACACCTTGGAGCCCTTCTTCAGGCTGTCGCGCACCGCGTTGGCCGCCGGTCCCCAGACCACGATCTTGTGCCACTCGGTGTGGGACGCGCGGTTGCCGTCATCGCCCTTCCAGCTCTCGGACGTCGCCAGGGAAAACTCGGCCACGGCGCGGTTGTTGGACGTCACACGGTACACCGGATCCTTGCCGAGATTGCCGATCAGAATCACTTTGTTCAATCCATCTGCCATCACAAACCTCCATTCGGGAAAGCGCGGGAATTGTAACTTTTCCCGGCTGAAAGAAAAGGTCAAAATCGATCTTTCACCGTATCAGTATCGGTGCTTTTTCGAAAGGGTTGCAGGATTTCTCTTTTTTTTCGGGTAACCGGGCGGTTTCAGGATTGCAGCCGGGAGGCAATTTTTGAGAAGTGCGCCCCAAAGTCCCGGGCCATGGTCTTTTCAATCTCCGAGGGGAGGCGCTCACCCCGGCCACCGGCGATGGTGCCCGGTCCGTACGGGGAGCCGCCCTGCAGGGCGTCGAGGGTGCCCAGGGCAGGGGCCACGGCGCCGGGCAGACCCACGATCACGCACCCATGGTGCAAAAGCACGGTGTGGGTGGCGAGGATGGTCGACTCCTGACCGCCGTGCTGGGTCGCCGTGGAGGTGAACACGCCGCCTGGCTTGCCCACCAGCGTGCCCTTCATCCAGTCGCCGCCGGTCTGGTCCCAGAAGTTCTTCATCTGTGAAGCCATGTTGCCGAAGCGGGTCGGCGTCCCCACAATCACGCCGTCGATGCCCTGCAGATCCGCGCGGGGATCGGCGACCTCGATGTCCTTCTGGCCTTCAGCGGCCTGCTTTGCATAAGGGTCAAGGAACTGCTCGGGGACCAGTTCGGCGACCCGCTTGAGCACGACGGTGCCGCCGGCGGCTTCGATGCCATCCTTCACTTGTTTGGCCATTTCGTATATATGTCCATACATGGAATAATAAACAATCAGGATTTTCGGGGATTTCATGGTGACTACCTCCGTCCTACAGGGTAGGCACGATGAGACGTCCCGTCAATCCCTACTACTGAAATAGGATTTATTTTTCCGGTCGAGGGGGGCAGAACAGTTCGGAGCGGGGAAAACTACTTGTCACACAGGGGGGCGGCCTGGGTGATCAGGGCGTCGATGGACTCGTCCTTCAGTTCGTACTGCTTGACCGCCTTGTAGATCTCCTTGACGGAGTAGCGGCAGAAGCCCTTCATCTCGGGGACCTGCTTCTCGAGGATGGTCTTGCCCATCTTGATGAAGCACGCGTTGATCAGCTCTTTCTTCTTTTCCTTGGCGAAGTCGGTGCCGACCTCGTCGAACTTCTTCAGGGTGCTCTCCATGCAGTAGAACGGCATGGAATCCTGTTTCTCGGTGATGCGCTTGTCGATCTCGGTCGTGGCCTTCTTCATCGTGACCTGCAGGTCGATCTCCTTGCACACGAGCTCGGCGGCCTTTTCCTTGTCGGCGCCGAGCTTCTTGCCCAGGTCCTTCAACTCAAAGCACAGGCTGTAGTCCGCCTTGTCGGCGGTCTTGCGCAGCTCGGTGGCCTTCTTCATGAAGTCGTCGTAGGCCTTGGGGCCCAGCTCGCCGCACTTCTTCTTGAGATCCTCGGACAGGTTGTCCTTGTGGATGTCGCAGATCATCATGGCATCCTTGAGGTCGTTCTTGCCCATGGCTTCGTCGAAGCGCTTCTGGGCGCGCTTGGAGGAGGCGGCCTTGCGGGCGTCTTCCATGCACTTCTTGAAGTCGTCGCAGCCGGTCTTGGCCGAGCAGGCGATCTCTTCGGCGTGATCGTCCTTCTTCTTGTTGCACATCTCCATGAAGACGTCCTTCTTCAGGGGCATCTTGTCGCACTTGTCGAGACGTTTGTAGAGCAGCTCGCAGGAGGGCTTGCCCTCGCCGCAACCGGCCACCACCACGAGTCCGAGACCAGCCAGCAACATGGGAATCATAGCAATTTTCATTTCAGTCATCCTTTCCTGAAAAACTTTCGATGTGAGAAATTTCAAAAACGCTGGAACAATAAACACTTAATTTGTGAGCCCAGAAGGAATCGAACCTTCAACCTCCGGATTAAGAGTCCGCTGCTCTACCGATTGAGCTATGGGCCCTGGTCTTGCGCGCCCGGGGTGACTCGAACACCCGGCCTGCGGATTCGAAGTCCGACGCTCTATCCAACTGAGCTACGGGCGCAAATCCCCCGAGGGCAGGAATGTAATGAACTTCCGGGCGGCAAAAGTCAAGCTGAAAAAGACGGAAAAAAGCATGAACAGGTCGGACCGGACTATTTCCTCGCCGGCCGCCGGACGGGCTTCTTCTTGCCGGGCTTGGCGGGAGGAACGGGATGGAGCAGGCTGTCCTTCTCGATGGCGTTGAGATAGCGGAACTTGCCGGGCTTGAGATCCCCCAGCGAGACCTGGCCGACGCGCACGCGACGCAGCCGCAGCACGGACAGCCCCACGGCCTCGCACATGCGGCGGATGATGCGGTTGCGGCCCTCGGTGATCACAAAGCGCAGCCACACGTTGGACTGCATCTCGGGCCGGTGCTGGATCGTCACATGGGCGGGCTTGGTGGGGCCGTCGGAGAGCTGGACTCCCTTGCGCAGGCGGTCGAGGATCTCGTTGGTGAACTCGCCCTTGATCTTGACCTCGTACTCCCGCTCCACCTGGTAGCGTGGATGCAGCACCTTCTGGGTGAGATCCCCGTCGTTGGACAGCAGCAGCAGGCCCTCGCTGGCGAAGTCCAGCCTGCCCACCGGGTACAGGCGCACGCCAAGATCCGGACCCAGGCTGATCACCGTATCGCGGTCGGAGGCGTCCTCCACCGCAGAGAGCACCTGCGGAGGCTTGTGGAAGGCGATCACCACCAGCTCCTCGGGCAGCACCTTCTTGCCGTCGACGAGCACGACGTCGTAGTTCGGGTCGATGGTCGTGCCCGGTTCCCCCGGGATCTTTCCGTTGACGGTGACGTGTCCCTGCGCGATGAGCACCTCGCACTTGCGACGGGAGGCCACGCCACAGCGCGCGAGATACTTGTGAAGCCGTTCATTCTGACTCATTCGGGTTCTCCAGTTCTGCCGGCGGCAGCTCGACAGGGTTCGGCGCCGGCGTGTCTTCGGACACCTGCGACGCAGGCACTTCGGGGACCGCAGGCGGCGGCTCGTCCTGAGGGTCGGGGCCCCCGCCCTCAAGGCCGAGGGCTTCGCCCATGCGGCGGGACAGTTCATGAACCTGCTCCTCGAAGGCCTTGACCGAGGAAAAATCCAGGGAGAAGTCACCGCCGGCGGCGGGCTTCAGGTCCTCGAGTTGAAGCGCGGGATCGGGTGACACCGTCTGGGGCACCACGGTCTCGAAGGCGGGCAGCTCCGAGAGGGCGTTGAGCCCGAACACCGTGAGGAACTCGCGCGTCGTGGCATACAGGTGCGGCCGGCCGGGCTCCTGGCGGCGACCCGCGATGGTCACCAGGTTCTTGTCCAGCAGGTACTTCAGGCTCGTCTCGGCATCGACGCCGCGGATCTCGTTGATCTCGGGCAGCGTCACGGGCTGGCGGTAGGCCACCACGGCGAGGGTCTCGAGGGAGGCCTGCGTCAGACGGCCGCCGCGGCTGCCCAGGGGACGGCGCACCCAGTCCACCAGCTCCGGGGCCGAGGTGAACACGTAGCCGCCGCCGAGACGCTGCAGACGGATGCCCAGCAGCTCGTGCATGGCAAACAGCGCGGAGATCGCCGCCTCGAGCACCGGAGGCTCGACCTCGGGCAGAAGCTCGCACAGCCGCGCGAAGGGCAGCGGCGCCGGGGAGGTGAAGATCAGGGCTCCCACGACCTGGACCCAGTGCGGGTCCGCGTCGGGGCAGCCGAGCTCACGAAGCAGGTTCGAGATGCGGGAAGGATCCGGTGTCAGCATATTCGGGAGTCAGCGTAATCAGGATCTCGCCGTCGGAGGCGTTCTGATCCAGGGTGATGGTGGAGGAACGGCACAGTTCCAGAAGCGCCAGGAACGTCACGACAATCAGCGCCGGACGGAGGTCGAAGTACTGGGCCAGCAGGCGTTTCAGGCCGATGCTGCGCTCGTCATAGAGCACCTGCAGGACCTGCGCGGTGTGCGCCCGCAGCGAACGTTCGTCCACGCCGCGGAAGGAGGCCGAACGCTGGGCCTTCAGTTCGAGGAGGCCCCAGGTGGCGGCCAACTGGTCCGGGTCCTGCCTGCGCAGGACCGCAGGCTCGGGGTCGATGACCTCCGCCACATAACCGCGCCGGTAGATCACGCGGTCCATGAGCAGGTTTTCGGACAGCCAGGAGGCCGCGCCGCGCATCCGCTCAATCTCCATCAGGCGGGCGAAGAAGTCGCGGACCTCGGTCTGTTCGTTGGTCAACTGGGTCGTCTCCGGCCCGGGCAGCACGAAGCGGCACTTCCACTCGACCAGCGTCGCCGCCAGCACCAGGAACTCCGAGGCGACGTCGATGTTGTACTGCTTGTACTTCTCGATCTCCTCGAGGTATTTCTCGGTCAGCGTCGACAGGGGCAGCTCGCGCAGGTCCAGTTCATGCCGGCGCACCAGGTGCAGCAGCAGGTCCAGCGGACCGGCGAACCAGTCCGACAGGCGGCAGTCGAGATCGTAGGAGAGCTGGATCCAACTATCCATCACGGTCAGACCCCCACGGCGAGCCGGATCAGCATCATGGCGACGGCCAGGATGGGCTGGAACACGAAACGCAGCGCCCCGGTGGCCATCACGGCGATCAGGATCCATATTCCGTACTGCTGCATGAAGTCCGTGAAGGCACGCCCGTGCGGGTGCAGGGCGCTGATCAGGATGTGGCTGCCGTCCAGCGGCGGGATCGGCAGCAGGTTGAACACCGCCAGGCCGAGGTTCAGGATCAGGTACATCGCCAGCGCGGCGACCATCGGGTCGGACACCGGGACGTCGAAGGCGCGCACCATGGCGGCGATGATCCCTGTCATCAGGAAGGCCATGAGCACGTTCATCACCGGGCCGGCGACCGAGACCAGGATGTCCCCCGCGGCCATGGTGATCCGTTTGCCTCGGATGCGGCGCCGGTACAGCAGGGGCTGCGTCATGACGGGCTTTCCCCAGCCGAACAGGAAGCCACCGGGCATCACGAAGATCATCAACGCCGGTATGATCAGCGTGCCCAGCGGATCCGCGTGGGCCATGGGGTTGAGGGTGACGCGGCCCTGTTTCTCGGGGGTGGGATCGCCCAGCCAATGGGCGACGACGGCGTGGCCGAACTCATGCACCCCGACCGAGATGATCAGGCCGATCATGAGAACGATTCCATCACGCACAGCTGAAGAAGACATGACAACCTCTAAATATATCGCGGTCCGTCGCCGCCATCATCTAAGGGGAACCCGCCGGCGAAGTCAACGTGATCCTGAGAATCGGCGACCGGCTGGGGGATTTCCGGGGTTTTCTCCCGAGGAACTGCGGGGGCCGGCCGCATCAGGGGCGTTCTGCGATCTTCTCCGGCGACTCCGTATCCACAGGAAGAGCCCGGCCACGACGACGGCCAGGTGCAGCAGCAGCGCCGAGATCAGCGCCCAGACCCAGCCCGAAGACACAAGCAGCGGGCCGACCCAGGTCAGGCCCAGTTCGGGCGCCGGCGACGTGACCACCGGCTGGATCACCACGGCGACC
>JAHITJ010000028.1 GCA_018817795.1 Myxococcota bacterium
GCCCTGCTCCACGAGGCCCGCGGACGCTACGAAGCCGAGTACTCCACCGTCCTGCCCGCGGCCCTCATCGCGCCGCTGCTCAAGTACGCCCGGAACCTGGGGCTCACCCAGAACCGCCTGTTCCCGATGCGCTACGATCTGGTCATCGCCGCCCGCTCCTTCTACGATCACAACTTCGGCTGGATCTTCTTCGGCCTGCTCACGGGCGCGGCCTCCCCCCCCGCCGGCGCCGATGCCCCCCGCCTGGACCTGGACCCCGAGGAGCTGGGCATCTCCATGCGCACCGTCCAGTTCGGCCTCAAGCTGCGACAGCACATCCCCCGCTTCCTCTCGGCCTACATGGAGCGTCCCAGGGAGCCCACGCCCGGCGCATGGAAGAACGCCTTCGACGAAGCCTCGATGTGCTCGTTCCCGCCTGAGGACATCCTCATCGAGGGCACGGCGCTGCAGCTCAAGGACAAGGGCCGCGACACGCTGGGCGAGCGACAGATGCGTTCCCATCCGTTCTCGACGACCCTCCTCGACGGCCTCGACGTGCGCGAGACCGTGCGTCACTGGTACGAGAAGCGGCTCTACGTGCGCGAGGAGTTCTCAGGCCGCAACAAGGTCGGATCGGTCGTGATCATCTTCGACGAGGACGACGAAGCCACCGACGCCGGCGCCCATTCCGCGGCCGCCGACGAGGCCACCCACGTCGTTGAACATTATCCCTACTGTGCGCACTGGCACGGCGAGCACACCCAGGAGAGCGACATGGCCTTCTACGCCACCGATCCCGACGATCACGTCGTGGGGCCGGGCATCTGCCGCAGCGAATACGGCGGCCTGCTGCTCACCTCGCCGCCGGGGCGCATGTGGCCGATCTGGGAGGACCCGCACCTGCGTCATTTCCGTCGCAAGAGCCAGGTCCTGCTCGCCGCCGGGCTCCAGCTCACCCGCGAGCCGGTCGTGCTCTACATCTCCCCGCACCCGCCGCACCCGTTCCTCAAGCGCATCGCGCTGCGCATGGGCCTGCGCGTGCTGCACATGCCCCTGGGTTCCCTGTCGCCCCAGCGCATCCGCCGACTGCGGACGTTCCACATCCTGGCACACCACCAGGCCCGCTCCTGGGCCCACCGCTTCATCCCTGATCCCTGATTTATCTGCAGTCCCGGGGCTCCGTGGCGTCCTCGGGCATCGCGCAGAAGACCGCCGAGAACGCCCCCTCGAGGGTCTCCTGCTTTTCCCCGAAGGTCAGCTTCAGACGCCCGGCCGCGGTGCCGTCCTTCTGCGCCGAGATCGAGTCGAGGACGACCTCACCGGCCACGGCCCTCGACTCCTCGCGCGCCAGCGTGCTTTCGCAGGTCCCGTCGAGCTTCAACAACTGGACGCGCTTGAGGTCCTGCGCCGCCTTATCCTGTCCGGGCATCCGCAGCGGATACGTGCCGGGAGCAAACGGCGCGTCGCGATTCTCCGGCGTGTTGTGCTTGAACTTGATCATCAGCACCGTCGAATCTTTGGGCATCGCGCCGGAGACCAGCAGCGGGCACAGGCCCGGACGGTCCGACAGGATCAGCGTCATGTCGTCGGCCTTGTCCATCCACACGAAGACCGCGTCCTTCACCACCAGCCCGGTCCCGGCGACCGTGCCCCGGATGCCCGACGCACCCCGCACCACGTCCGCTCCCGGCCCCATCGCGTCGCCGCCCTCCGGCGGACGGGGCAGCGTCCCCGGCTCCGACGCCCCCGACTTCTCGCGCCCGCACCCGGCGCCGCCCATCGCGACGCTCCCGGCGAGCAGACCTCCGACGACCCACGACATCATCCTATGGTTCATTCCGGTTCGCATGGCAGACTCCTTGCCGATTCCATTCACATCGGACGGGTTGTTGGAGTTGGTCATCCTATCGGACATCTTCGCGGCAGACAAATGGAAAAAGATACCAGCGGTGCAGCCACCCAGCACGCCCGATTCCCGCCCGCAGGGCAATCGCAAGAATTTTTTCCTGAGGAGGCTGGCTGGTCGATTTCGATTTCGATTTCGATTTCGATTTCGACCGGAACACGGGATTCCCTGGGCCATCCTCTGCCTTGATATCTCATCAAGGAAAATCTTGGATTGCAGCACTTCCAGTATCGAAATCGAAA
>JAHITJ010000255.1 GCA_018817795.1 Myxococcota bacterium
CCAGGGTCGCCAGGGCGCCGATGACCTTCTTGTTCCAGATCCAGGCCTCGTTGACGGTGGCGTTGCGCTCGGCGACCGAGAGGGTGCGCTCGGTCAGTTTCCGCGGACGTGCGACGATGGCGGCGGCGAAGGTGACCAGCCGCCGGAGGCCGGAGGGAACCCCAAAGCGCAGTTTTGGGGCGGTCCGGTACCCACCCTCTCGAAAGTGGTAGTACCACCCAAAATCCCATGGGGTGATGTATCCATTTTCCCAGCACTTAGTGCGCCACTCTGGTTCTGGTTCAAGTTCATACATGCCCAAGCGCAATTCGTCCCACTTCGTATTGTTCATCACAGGAATAAGATGGGGCGGTTTTTTCATGATTGGCTCTAACCAATGCTTGGTCGGATCCGCATAAGAGCGGAAATCGTCGCTGGGGTCCATAGAAGATGGCTTAGAGGATCGTTTGAGGACCCTGGGGAGGACATGTTGTAGATCGACATCAACCTCGCCTCTTGATGTCCGCAGCATACCTGAGCCGGGCTGATGCTGTGTCCATCCTCCGACAGGTGCGTGGCGAACGAATAATTGAATGTACGGCAGTTGAAAAAATAGTCAAGTCTGCCCAGAACGAATCACCGGGGGCACTGCACGCTGGGGAGAATCAACTCTCGTTACGTGTGTTTAGGCGTTTGTGGGAAACTCGGAGGCATTCGTGGGAAATGCCGGAGCGTTCGTGGGAAAACCTGGAGGATTCGTTTTCCGGGCCGCGGGATTCGTGGGTTGCGTTGCGGAAACCGGTGGTTGAGTTTTTGCATTCGGGAAAAATTCGGGAGCATCCGATGGTCGAGTTGCGGATACCGGTGGTCGAGTTTGTGGTTCCGGCGATTTGGTTGGCGGTTCAGTGGGTTGAGCTGGCGAATCCGGTAGTCGAGTTGGCGGATCCGGCGGTGGCGTTGCAGCATCCGGCGGTTGATCTGGCGGATCCGGTAGTCGAGTTGCAGGATCCGGCGGTGGATCATCGGGATTGGGTTTTGCGGGATCAGTTCACGATCGGGGCGGGGAAGCTGTGGTTGATCCAGTCGAGGACCGAGACCTGCTGGATCAGGCCGTCGAAGAAGAAGCGGGCGTCGGTGGGCTCGGAGGGCTGGGGATCGGCGCCGGCCAGGGCGGGCTGGGCCGACGGGGTGACGTTGCCGGTGAAGGTGCCGCCGGAGCCGTTGGCCTCCTGATCGATCCAGAGGTAGACGCCGCCGTCGCCGTCGTAGGCGCCGAAGAGGTAGTAGCCGTCGGTGCCGTTGAGGGCGGCGTTTCCGGGGAGGCCCGTGGCCGCGACGTTGTAGGACTGGTACCGGTAGGTCCCGCCGATGTTCACGCCGAAGCGGATCACGGTGGTGGCGCCGTCGCCGTAGAGCTCGAGGGCGAAGCCGCCGGCCTCGGCGTTGTTGACGATGGCCTGGGTGCCGGTCAGCGACAGGGTGTCGAGATTGACGTAGGCCGTCACGAAGAAGCCCTGGGTGTTCTGCGAGGAGGTCGCGCCCAGGGGCAGCGCGCGGCCGGTGATGCCCTGGGAGCTGCGGAAGTCCATGGAGCAGCCGAAGCGGTCCTCACCGGGGCCGTCATACCACAGCGGCGGGGTGCCGAAGGCCGAGGCCGTGGGCGCGACGCCGACGGTCACGGGCGTGCTCTGGGCGGTGCCTGTGTTGTTGCGGAACACGGAGACCGTGGCGTCCGCGGCCGAGGTGCAGCCCGCGGCGTTGACGTAGGCCAGCAGGTTGGTCTCGGAGATGACGGCGCGGGCGTAGTCGGCGCGGAACTCGGCGGTGATCTGGTCGACCTCGTGGCGCAGGGCGGCGATGAAGGCCTCGCCGAAGGACCCGGGGATCGTCCACACGCCGGTGCCCAGCCCCAGGGACCGGGCGTACATCGTCAGGCCGGGCAGGTTCTTCTGGCGGTACTCGAACTCGACCATGTCAAAGCCGAGGGTGTTTTTCACGCGGGCCAGCTCGGTCTGGAAGGCCGCCACGGCGGCGATGGCGTTGCGGCTGTAGAGGACCGAGAACCGGACGTAATCCTTGATGAACGGATATTCGGGCAGGCGGGCACGGATGGCCTCGAGGTAGCGCGAGAGCGCGGCGAAGGAGCGGATGAACACGGGGCGGCCGTTGCGCACGAACCTGCGGCGGGCGTCGAGGGTGTCGAGGAGGGCCACCGCGAAGGCGTCGGGATCGGCGGTGCCCTCCTTGATCTCCATGAACAGCATGGCCTCGGCGTCGGCAAAGGTCGGGTCGTCGAGCAGGGATGCCAGCGTCGGATGGCCGGTGCAGTCGTTGAGGTCGCCGTGGTTGACGCAGAGGGTGCCCTGGGCGTCGGCCAGGTCGAGCTCGATCAGATCCGCGCGGCGGGAGATGGCCAGTCGGATCTTGGTCAGGGCCTCGGCGGTCGTGTAGACCTCGTCGGCGGGTCCGTTGTAGCAGTTGTGGCAGGAGACCGGCACGGCCTCGCCCAGGGCATTGGTGGTGAGGTCGGACTTGGCCACGCCGCGCCACACCGGGCGCCAGGCGGCGCCGTGGTAGACGACCTGGGTGCCGAAGGACGCAGGTGCCGAGCAGCCGCCCTGCGCGTTGCAGGCGCGGACCTCAAGGGTGTAGAGCCCCTCGTTGGCCGCCGTGTGGGTGGTGGAGATTTCTGTGGTCCCGGACTCAGCGCCGGAGTTGACGCGGGCCAGGAAGGAGACCGCGCCGTCGGGGGTGCTCCAGCGCCAGAACAGGTCGGCGTGGCCCGCGGAGGCCTCGCCCTCGATCACCGGTGCGTCCGGGATCGGCAGGCACACCGACGGCGTCTGCGTGGCGTCGCAGCTCCAGCCCGCCTCCACCAGGCATGAGGCCGAGCAGCCGTCGGCGGGCGCGGTGCCGCCGTCGTCGCACTCCTCCGAGCCGGAGGTCTGGCCGTCACCGCAGTCGGTCAGGTCGATCTCGCGCCACTGGCAGGTCGCGTCGCACACGGTGCAGGTGGTCTCACCCTGGGCGCAGCCCTCGGTGACGGCGTTGCCGTCGTCACAGCCCTCGCCCTCGTCGACGTCGCCGTTGCCGCACAGATCGGGGCAGGGCGACAGGTCGTAGCAGAGGTCGCCGGTGCACGCCTGGCATTCGCCGCAGTCATCGACGTCTTGGCAGACGACGTGGCAGCGTCCGTCGGTGCCCAGTCCCAGGCCCTCTTCGCAGTCGGTGGTCTTCTTGCCCGAGCCGCTGGCGCAGGCGCACAGGCCCGCCGAGAACAGGAGAATCGTCATCAGTTTCTTCATACCGTCACCTCTCCGATCGGGAACGCTGGATTGTAGCCTGAGTCCGGGGATTGAACAACCCCATCCATTGGTGAATCAGGGCAGGTGAAATCCGAAAAACTGGTTGCATTACTGATGTTGAAGTGGCAACATGGCCAAAGTTTTTTATTGGTACATAACCTGGTCGTTTTACACGGAAAGATGCCACATGAATCCTGAAAACCCTTCTTCCAGTCAGGTCAACGAGGTCGTCCTGCGGGATGATTTGCTGACCTATCTTGCCCAGACCTCATCCATGGCCTCTGACGAGCCCTTCTTCAACAAGCTGGCCCGCTATCTGGCCCAGTGCCTGGAGATGGATTTCGTGTGCATCGACCGTCTGGACGGGGACGGCTTGACGGCCACCACCGTGGCGGTCTGGTGCGACGGACGTTTCGAGGACAATGTCTCCTATTCCCTGAAGGACACGCCGTGCGGCGACGTCGTTGGCAAGACGGTCTGCTGCTTCCCGGCGATGGTGTGCCAGATGTTTCCAAACGATCAGGTCCTTCAGGATCTGCGGGCGGAGAGTTATGTCGGCGTGACCCTCTGGAGTCACTCCGGGGAGCCCATCGGCCTGATCGCGGTCATCAGCCGCAACCCACTGGCGAACCGCCCCCTGGCGGAGTCGATCATGCAGATCGTGGCGGTGCGCGCCGCGGGGGAAATCGAGCGGCTGCAGGTCGAGGAGGCGCTGCAGGAGAGCGAGAAGAAATATCGGCTGCTGTTCCAGAACCAGCCCAGCGGGTTTGCCTTTCATGAGATCATTCTGGACGACGAGGGAAAACCGTTTGACTACCGGTTCCTGGAGATCAACCCCGCCTTTGAGAGACTCACCGGACTGAAGGCGTCCGACCTGATCGGTAGGACGCAACTGGAGGTCCTGCCCAACAGCGAACCCTATTGGGCGGAGAACTACGGAAAGGTCGCCCTGACCGGAGAGCCCATCAGTTTCGAGAATTTCAGCAAGGAACTGAACCGCTATTTTCAGGTCAGCGCCTATTCCCCCGAGCCGGGAAAATTCGCGACGGTGTTTTATGACATCACCGAGCGCAAGAATGCTGAAAGGGAGCGGGAGATCGCCCTGGAGAACGTCAAGAAGCTCGAGGGGATCATTCCGATCTGCATGTACTGCAAGAGCATCCGGGATGACAAGGACGCCTGGCACTCCCTGGAGGCGTACATGTCCTCGCATACCTCCGCCCAATTCAGTCACGGCATCTGCAAGGTCTGTGCAAAGAAACACTTCTAGAATTCAGTAGAAAACGGGGAAAGTTGCGTCAGTCGCACCCAGGATGGTGCTTCAGGCACCCAGGATGGTGCTTCAGGCACCCAGGATGGTGCTTCAGGCACCCAGGATGCGGTGGAGCTGCTCGAGGACCTTGTCCTTCATGCCGGGAGCCGCGGCGAGCCGCTCGAGCACGCCGCGGAGCCGCAGCAGGCGGGCGGGATCGAGCAGGCCCGTCTGGGAGAACGAGCCGACCATGCCCGCGGCGATCTGCGGATTGATCTCGTTGAGGCGCAGCACGGCGTCTCCGACGAAGTCGTAGCCGGCGCCGTCGGCGCGGTGGAAGTGGCCGAGGTTGGCCGCAAACGAGCGGATCACCGCGCGGATCTTGTTGGGGTTGGTCCAGTCGAAGGCCGGGTGTGCGACCAGGCGCTTGACGTTGTCGAAGGTGTCAGGGGCGGCTGCGGCCGCCTGCACGGAGAACCAGGTGGTGAGCATGGTGAAGTCGTGGCCGAAGCGGTCGAAGAAGTCGGCCAGCGCCATGTCGCGATCGGCGGAGGCCTCCAGGCACAGGACCGACAGGGCGGCGATGCGGTCGGTCATGTTGGTGGCGTGCTCGTACCAGGATCGTGCCAGGGCACGGGTCTGCCCGTTGCACTGCCGGGCCCACAGCGCAAACAGGGTGTTCTTGAGCGCGCGGCGGCCCGACGTCTCCAGATCCCAGTGTGCGGGCAGCGACGCATGCAGGGGGACGAAGTGCTCCTGCAGGGGCGCGTCGAGGGCGCGGCCGGTCTCGCGGAGGAAGCTCGCGCGGGAGGCCAGCACGCCCTCGAGGGGGAACGCCGGGCACAGGCTCTGGCACAGCGTCAGTTCGCGGGGCCACGCCAGGGCCATCGCGGTGAAGGCGGGGTCCTCGACGGCGTCGAGCTGGGCCCGCACGGCCTCGAGGTACTCGGTGAAGACGGGGGTGGTCCCCTCCAGGTCCTGGCGCACCAGCGTGAGCATCAGGTCGCTGCCGGCGTCCCATCGGTTGTAGGGGTCTGGGGCGCGGGCGGCGCGGCGCAGCATGGATGCCACGTCGTCGTCGGCCTCCAGGATCACGGGGGCCGAGAAGCCGCCCAGCCAGCAGACGGTGGCGTCGGCCGGGATCGCGGAGATCACGAAATCCTGCTCGGACCGGGTCAGTTTCAGCAGCGCGAACGTGCGGGAGGCGTCGGTGCATTCGATGTGCGGGTCATGAATGAGCGAGACCTCCCCGTCGGTGTCGACAAAGGAGACGACCACCGGCATGGGCAGCGGGCCGGCGTCTGAGGGCGCCCGGGGGTTTTGTTGAGTGAGGCTCAGGCGGGCTTCGCCGTTTTCGAGCACGCACTTCGCGCGCAGGATCGGGGTGCCGGGCTGGTCGTACCAGCGCAGGAAGAGGGACAGATCCTGGCCGGAGGCCTCGCCCAGGCAGGCGATCAAATCCTCCACCGTGGCTGCTCCGTGGTCGTGCCGCGCGAAGTACAGGTCCAGCCCGGCGACGAAGGCGTCGGCGCCGATCCAGGTGTGCATCATGCGGATGACCTCGGCGCCCTTCTCGTACACGGTCCGCGTGTAGAAGTTGTTGATGTCGACGTACGAGGCGGGCCGCACGGGATGCGACAGCGGGCCGGCGTCCTCCAGGAACTGGTCGGTGCGGATCAACTTGGCGTCGGCGACGCGCTTGACGCCCCTGGAGAGGGTGTCGCAGGTGAACTCCTGGTCGCGGAAGACCGTCAGGCCCTCCTTGAGCGAGAGCTGGAACCAGTCGCGCAGCGTCACGCGGTTGCCGCTCCAGTTGTGGAAGTACTCGTGGCCGATGACCCGCAGGATGCCGTCATAGTCGGCGTCGGTGGCGGTCTCGGGCGAGGCCAGCACGTACCGGGAGTTGAAGATGTTCAGGCCCTTGTTCTCCATGGCGCCGGCGTTGAAGGCGTCCACGGCGACGACCTGGTAGAGGTCCAGGTCGCACTCCCGGTGGAAGGTCGACTCGTCCCAGCGCATGGCCAGCAGCAGCGAGGCCAGCGCATGGGCGGCGCGGTCGCGGTTGTGGTGCTCGACCCAGACCCGGCAGGTGACCGGTCGGCCAGAGACGGTCGTGAACGTGTCCTCCACGCAGACGAGATCTCCGGCGACGACGGCGAACAGGTACGAAGGCTTGGGAAATGGATCCTCCCAGCAGGCGAAGTGACGGCCATCGGCGAGGGTCCCCGAATCCACGAGGTGTCCGTTGGAGAGCAGCCGGGGAAAGGTGGCGGCGCTGGCGATCAGGCACACGGTGAAAAGGCACGGGTTGTCGGGCCGGTCGAGGAAATAGGTGATGCGGCGGAAGCCCTCGGGCTCGCACTGCGTGCAAAGCAGGCCTCCGGAGGCATAGAGCCCCTCGAGGGCGGTGTTGGCGGCGGGGAAGATCCGGTTGCGGATCCCCAGTTCGAAGATCTCTGGACAGTTGAAGATCCGGAGCTTCTCCGGCGTCGCCTCGTATTGTCCGGCTTCCAGTTCGCGACCCTGCAGGGTGACTCCCTCGAGCTGGAGCTCCTGGCCGTCGAGCTCCAGGATCGCCTCGGCCGGACCTGTGCGTCGCATCGACATGCGGGTGCGCACCGCGGTGCACTCGAGGTCCAGTTCAAGGGTCATTTCGATGCGGTCGATGCAAAAGGCGCTGGGGGCATAGTCAGACAGGCGAACGATGGGGCCGGACATGGTTCACTCCCGATGCGGATGCAAAAAGGCAGACGAGATCGCCGAGGCGACCTCGGCCAGGCGGAACGGCTTGGTGAGCACCGCGGACACCAGGTCGGATTCGAGGCTGGACGGGACATCCTGACCGCTCACGACGATCAGTTTTGGGCGATGATCCCGGGGCAGGGCGGCCAGACGGTCGATGAACTCCCTGCCGCTCATGGCCGGCATCTGGAGATCCACCAGCGCAAGGTCGAAGCGCTCCTTGCGCAGCATGGCCAGAGCGTCCGTGCCGTCGTCGGTGTCCCGGGCGACGTGTCCCTGCTTCTGCAGGTAGCTCGACAGCAGGGCCCGCAGGTCCTCCTCGTCGTCCAGGATCAGGATCTTCAGTTGCACGAACGGCTCGAGGACGCGGGTGGCGGGGGTGGATTCGGTCTTGCGGACGGTCTTGGAGGCCGGCAGCTTCACTGTGAAAGTCGTGCCCTCGTTGACACGGCTCTGCAGCTCGATGGAGCCCCGGTGGTTCTGCACGATCGAGTGGCTGACGCTCAGGCCCAGGCCCGTGCCCCGGACGGTGGCCATCGGGGCGTCGCCCTTGGCGTGCTCGCCCTTGGTCGTGAAGAACGGGCTGAAGATGCGCTTGATGTGCTCGGGCGGGATGCCGCAGCCTGTGTCGGTGAACGAGACGGACACGAATCCGCCCTCGTGGGACGTCTGCAGGGTGATCTTCTTCTCGGGCCGGTCGATCAGCGCGTGCTGTGCGTTGATCAGGATGTTGAGGAAGACCTGGCCGATCTGGGAGGAGTCCATGAAGGTGTCGGGGACCTCCTGATAGTTCTTCTCCAGCGTGATGCCCGAGGTGGAGAGCTCATGCTTTATCATCTGGAGGGTGTCGTCGAGCACGGTGGTGACGTTGCCGGAGCTCACCCTGCCCATGGTGCTGCCCGCGAAGGTGAGCAGGTTGCTGGTGATGTTCTTGGCCCGCAGCGCGCTCTTGCGGATGACGCGGAAGTAGTGCAGGGCCTCCTCTTCAAGGCCGTTGCGCATCAGGCCAAGCTCGGCAAATCCGAGGATCGCCAGGTTGATGTTGTTGAATTCATGGGCCACGCCGCCGGCGAGGGTGCCCACCGCCGCCATGCGCTCGGCGCGGATCAACTGGTCCTCGAGGTTCTTGCGCTCCGTGATGTCGCGCATCATGCCCTCGACACCCAGGACGTTGTTGTTCTCGTCGACGTAGTAATTGGCGTTGGTGGACACCCAGATCTCGGCTCCGGACTTGTTCTTCATCAGGGACTCGAACTCCAGGACGCGTCCATCGGTGTCGATGCGCTCAAGGAACTCGACACGCTTCTCACGCTTGATGTAGAGGTCCTGAAGCAGGTTCCGTCCGGTCATCTCCTCGGGCCGGTAGCCGAAGACCTGCTGGCAGGACGGCGAGATCAGCGTGATGCGGCCGCCGATGTCGGTGCGGTAGTACACGTCGTGCAGGCTCTCGAAGATGTTGCGGTACTTGGTCTCGCTCTCTCGCAGGGCGTCCTGTGTGCGGCGACGGCTCTCCTCGATGCGCAGGCGGTACATGGTGTGCCCGATGAGCTGGCGCGCGTCCTCGAGCAGGCTTCGCAGGGCTCCGTCGATCCGTGAGAACTGCGTGGAATCAGGCAGGTCCCGGCCGATGCAGAGCATCAGGGCCCCCTCGAAGGTGTTGTCGATCCTGATCGGGCACGCGATGACCGTCTCGATGCTGTAGGTGTGGAAGATGCCCCACAGGATGGGTTTGGCCAGGGGACGCACGATCGCAGGAAGCGATTGCATTACGGAGGGCGGCGTGCAGACGAAAAACTCCTCGGACAGGAATGGCTTGACGATGAAGGACGGCAGCACCAGCCCGACGCTGGACTTCTGATTGGGGGCGCACCACTCGGACTGGCAGATCATGCTCTGGTCGGGCTGAATCTCGTAGAAATTGATGCGGCTCAGGCCGATGCCCGGGCCCAGCAGGTTCAGGATCTTCAGGATGGCGCTGCGGTTCTCGGGTGCGTCCTGGGAGAACATCCGCCACATCTCGACCCGGAGGCGATCATAAAGATGGTTCTCCGACGGGCGTTCCTCGACCTCGGGTGGCAGCGCGGGGATTTCCCGGGAGTTTTCGACCCAGGCCGAGACGTTGCGGATCTCGTCTATGATGAGCCAGAACCGGCCGGGGCCGGCGGCGCCGGTGTCGTCGATGTCGTCGATGTTGTCGAGGTTGTCGCACTGATCGCGCACCCGGACCACGCGCAGAACCGTGTCGAAGCAGTCAGGGGACTTCAGGACCTCGCTGTGGGCGGAGGAGGCGACGTTGCGGTAATCGGGAATGAAGCCCTCGGCTGCCACGGGCAGGGTCGAAGGGAGCTTGAAGAGCTCGGAGGCCGCCTCGTTGGCCCAGTCGATCCGCTCCTTTGTGTCGACATGCACGAACGCGTGGCGCGACAACTGCAGCAGCACGGTGGTGGGTTGCGGCACCGGCTCTTTGGGGGGATGTGGTTGCAGGATGGACTGCCCGGTCCCGGATTTCGCAGAAGCGCGGCGCGCAGTCGACCGTGAGCGGCCCAAGAGGATCCCGACGCCGATTCCGGCGCCGAACAGCAAGATGAAGACAGGCACCATCCACACGATCGATCACCTAAAGTGGGGGGGATTATAGTCGTCTTCGGCTGAGATTGAAAACCGAAAATGGGAAACCCGGAAAAAAGGGCGGCCTGCAAAAGGGTGGGGCAGGGGCGCTCTTACAAATTGAATTTCAGCTTGACCATCGCAGGGAAATACGTCTTACTTCCGGGCAGGCGTTTTCAACCCATTTGATGATTCAGGAAAGGAGTTTACAGATGAAACAGGTAAAGTATTTGATGCTGGCCGTTTTCGTGATGGGAATGTTCGGTTGTCAGGGCAAGGTGAAGCAGTGCAACGACCTGATCGCCGTGATCAACCAGAATCAGGAGATCAAGACCAAGTACGGCTCTCTGGATGCGACCAAGGCCGGCCCGAAGGACTTCATCGCGATGGCCGATGACATGGACAAGTTGAAGGGCAAGATCGACGGCGTGAAACTCAAGGACGACAAGTTGAAGGGTTTTGCCAAGGAATACCAGGACATGCTCGGCGAAGTCAGCAAGACCATGCGCGAGCTCGCCAAGGCCATGGAGAGCAAGGACCAGGCCGCGCTGGAGAAGGTCCTCAAGGACATGACCGCGCTGCAGGGCAAGGAAGGCCCGATCGTCGGAAAGATCAACGAATACTGCCAGTCCAAATAGCCTCCCCGGCTGTTTTTCTCCCCTCGTTTGACTTGACAAGCCTCACCCGGAGGCCATAGGGTGCACCCGCGATTCTGACCCCGGAGTGAGCGGACATGCATCGTTTAGTCAAATGGTTTCCCTGGTTCATGGCGGTGCTTTCGGGTGTGATGTGGTTCACGTCCTGCCCGCCTTTTCGGTTCTGGCCCATGGCATGGGTGGCCATGCTTCCGCTGCTGCTGGCCATCCGTGACGCCACGCCGCGCAGGGCGTTCCACCTCGGCTGGGTCACCGGCTTCGTCGCGGCCGGCGGCGGGTTCCCCTGGATCACGGATTTGATCATCCGCCATGGCCACCTTCCTGCCATCGCCGCGTGGTTCATCTACAGTCTGTACACGCTGTACCAGGGGCTGATTTTTGCGCTGATCGCCTGGGGAATCCGTCGCCTGGCCGCCGACTGGCCAAAGGTGCCTCTCTGGGTGGCCGTCCCCGGGGTCAGTGTGGCCGTGGAGTTCGTGTTCCCCCTGGTCTTTCCCTGGTACATGGCGATCACGCAGGGGTTCGTGCCGACCTCGATCCAGATCGCCGAGTTCACCGGCCCCACTGGGGTGACCGCGATGCTCGTGATGTTCGCCGCGCTCGTGTTCGAGCTGGTGCAGGCGGTGCGTGCGCGAAGGCGTCCTTCGGCGTGGCTGGCCCTTCCGCTGGCGATCCTCGTGGCGGTGCTGGGCTGGTCCTCCTGGCGAATCGGCCAGGTACGTCGCTCCATGGAGACCCGGCCGAAGATGGGCGTGGCCATGATCCAGCCCAACATCGGCATCAACTCCGGAAAGACGCGCTATTTCGGGGAGCACCAGATCGTGGTCCATCAGCGCCTGTCCCAGGAGGCCGAGCGCCTCGCCCTCACCGGAGCCATCCCGCGGCTGGACCTGCTGGTCTGGAGCGAGAGCAGTTATCCCTACCCGATGGAGCGCACGCGCACCAGCGATTACGAGGATCCCCCGCAGCGCATGGATTTCCGGCGCATCAAACGTGGCTTCACGACGCCCCTGCTGATGGGGGCCACGACCATCAGCCGCGAAGCCGAGGATGCCGACGCCTACAACTCCGCGCAGTTGATCGACCGTGAGGGAAAAGTCCTGGGCCGCTACGACAAGAACTGGCTGCTGGTGTTCGGGGAGTACATCCCGTTTTACGACTACATGCCGTTTCTGCACGACTTCTTCCGCTCGGCCAACATGTCCAACATGAAGCGCGGAACGCAGATGTTCACGCTGGATTTGCCCGCGGCGGACACGACGGCCGGCCCGCTCCCTGTCAGGTTCGGTCCGCTGATCTGCTACGAGGACATCCTTCCCGAATTCGGTCGCCGCGCGGCGAAGGTGGGTCCCAACATCCTCGTCAACGTGACCAACGACGCCTGGTTCGGCGCGACCCAGGAACCCTGGCAGCACCTGGCCCTTGCGGTGTTCCGTTCGGTGGAGACGAGGCTGCCCATGGTGCGCAACGTCAACGTCGGCGTCTCCACGTTCATCATGCCCACCGGCGAGCTTGGAACGACCGCGCCGGCGCAGGAACCGCCCGTGAACCCCGATGCCGGCTTGCATCCGGTGCGTTTCATGGAATCCTTGGAGAAGGCGCAGGTGAGGCCGGTCGAAGGGACCCCGGGCCTGTTCAGGCTCGACGTGTGGCCCGACGGCTACGTCGTCTATTCCCTGGTGCCGGTGATGCCCGCATCGGAGACGTTCTACGTGCGCTTCGGCGACGTGTTCGCCTGGTTGTGCCTGCTGCTGACCGCCTTCGGCGTCGGTTTCATGCCAGGACGCCGAAGGTTTTTCACCCTGCGGGAGCGCCTTTTCCGGAAGGGATCGAAGAATGTCTGAGGTCATCTATCTCGATGCCGCCGCCTCGACGCCTCCGTTTGCGGAGGTCGTGCAGCAGTATGTCTCTGTCGGGTCCGTCGTGTATGCCAACCCCGCCTCCGGTCACGGGCTGGGCAAGGCCGCGCACCTGATGCTGGAGAAGGCGCGCGCCGAGGTGCTGGAGATGCTGGGGGCCGAGCGCTACCGGCTGGTGTTCACGTCCGGGGCG
>JAHITJ010000256.1 GCA_018817795.1 Myxococcota bacterium
CTACATGTCCCCCGAGCAGGCCTCATCGATGCCGGTGGGGCCCGAGGCCGACTGGTACGCCGTGGGCGTGCTGCTCTACGAGGCCCTGACAGACAGGCATCCATTCACGGGTTCCTTCAACCAACTCCTGCTTGCCAAGCAGTACCAGACCCCCGGACGTCCGCGCGAACTGAACCCGGGCATCGCTCCCGACCTCGACGAACTGTGCATGGCCCTGCTCCAGCATGATCCCGCCCGCCGGCCCCGCGCCGAGGAGGTCATCCGGGCCATCAAGGCTCGTCAGGCGCCCACGGTGTCGCCCACGCAGACCCTGGGCACCCGTGCACCGGTGTTCGTCGGTCGAAAGGGAGAGCTCCGGCGTCTGCTGGCTGCCTATGAAGATGCCTCGTCCAGTGGTTTCGGCCTGATGCTGCTGCACGGTGCCTCCGGGCTTGGCAAGAGCGAACTGTTGCGCGCCTGCGGACGGGAGATCCTGGCCCGCGAGCAGCGCGCGAGCGTGCTCTGGGGACGCTGCAACGAGCGCGAATCCCTCTCCTACAAGGCCTTCGACGGCGTGGTGGACGCCCTCAGCCGCAACCTGCTGCGGCTCTCCGACGCGGAGCTGGGGCAGTTGATCCCGCGCAACATGGATCTGCTCGCCCGGGTGTTCCCGGTGCTCGCCTACCTGCGCGAGATCGACGCCACCGGAGCCGCCAGGGGACTCCAGCTGCTGGACCTGCAGGAGGTGCGCTCCCTCGCGTTCCAGGCCCTGCGGGAGCTGCTGACCCGGCTGGCGGACCGGCGGCCGGTGGTCATCGTGCTCGACGACATCCAGTGGGCCGACGAGGACAGCCTCAAGCTGCTGCGCGCGATCCTGCAGCCACCCGAACCGCCGCCGCTGCTGCTGGTGATCTCCATGCGCACCTCCACCGACCCCGACGAGGCGGCCGAGGCCGTCGCCCATTTCCAGGCCCTGCTGCCCTGTCCGGTGATGGAGCTGCCGCTGGCGCCGCTCTCCATGGATGCGGCCGCCGCGCTGGCCGAGGAGCTGCTGGCCTCGAACTCCGACACGGCGGTCCCCGACGCCACGCAGGCCGCGATCATCGCCCAGGAGGCCGCCGGCCATCCGCTGTTCATCCATGAGCTGGTCCACCACATCCAGGACCACCCCACCGGAGGCCTCCACCAGGTCCTGCGGCTCGACGACGTGCTCTGGGAGCGCATCGTCGGCCTCGAGGAGCCGCTGCGCAGGCTCGTCGAGATCGTCTCGATCTCCTTCGGCCCCCTGCGCCAGGAGATCGTGGCCATGGCCCTGGGGCTGCATCCCGCGGAGATCTTCCGGATGGCCGCCCGGCTACGCGTGCTCCACCTGCTTCGCACCAGCGGCCCGGGCCCCGAGGACCTCGTGGAGCCCTACCATGACCGGGTTCGCGAGGCCGTGCAGGCACGCATGGAGGACGGCGCCAGGCTCGCGGCGCACCGCTCCCTGGTCAAGGTGCTGCGGTCCATGCGCAACGTCGAGCCCGAGCGCCTCGCCGCGCACCTCGAGATCATCGGAGAGAAGGCGCAGGCCTCCGAACTGATCTCCGAGGCGGCCGATCAGGCTGCCACGGCGCTGGCCTTCAATCGCGCCGCCGATCTCTACAAGGATGCCATCGGCCTTCGCCGCGAGGACGGGCAGGACGCCGATCCGGAGTCCCTGCGCGAGCTCTTCATACGCATGGGCACCGCCCTGGCCAACGCGGGCCGCGGTCACGACGCCGCCAGTGCCTTCCTCGAGGCATTGCCCGGATCGCGACCGGTCGAGGCCGTGGAGCTCAAGCGGAAGGCCGCCAACCAGCTGCTCCTCTCGGGCTTCATCGACGAGGGTCTGGTCCTCACCGACCAGATCCTCGACGCTGTCGGCAAGCGCATGCCGAAATCCACCATCGGCATCCTCAGCGCCCTGCTGTGGGGACGCTTCCGCGTGCGCCTGGCCGGCAGCCGGTTCCGGGAGCGCGATGAGACCCGGATTCCCCCGGCCGACATCGTGTACGTGGACATCCTCAAGTCCATCGCCCTGGGTCTTGGCGGCGCCGACCACATCCGCGGCGCCTACTTCAACACGCGCTTCCTCTCCGCCGCGCTGAAGCTCGGCGAACCCAGCAGGGTGCTCAACGCACTGTGCGCCGAGGCCAACTACGCGGCCGCCAACGCGCCCGACTCCGGCCACGCCCGGGCCATCCTGGCCTCCTGCGAGCGGATCCAGCAGCGGCTCCACGATCCGCAGTCGGACATGTACATCGACGGGGCCCACGCGTTTGCGAGCTTCATGCGGGGCAAATGGGCCGACGCGAGGCGCCACTCCGAGGACTTCATCCGCAACTCGATGCAGTACAACGGCACCGCCTGGGAGCGCGACCTAATGAACAACCAGGTCGTCTGGTGCCTGTTCTACCTCGGCGAGTTCGAGGAGATGTCCCGGCGCAGCACGGCGGTGCTGCAGGACGCGCTGGATCGCGGCGACCTGTTCGGCTCCGCGGGCATGGTGCTGGGCCTGGGCAACGTCGTGATCCTGAACCGTGACGGCCCCGGACAGGCCGCCCGTGAGATCGACGCCCTGATGTCCCGCTGGTCGGTCAACGGATACCACCTGCAGCACTACTGGGCCATGCTCTCGCGCGTCAATCTGGCCATCTACTCCGGGGACGCCCGGGAAGCCCACGAGCGAATCTGGCGGGAGTGGCCGCGACTCAATCGGTCGCTGCTGACGCAGATTCCGGCCGTGCGGCACGAGGGACTGCACCTGCGGGCGCGGGCCACGCTGGCACGTGCGGCCATGGAAAGCGGACGCGTCCGCGTCAAGTTGCTGCGGCAGGCGAGGAAGGACACGACCACCCTGCTCGGGGTGAAACTGGCCTGGGTCCGCTCGCTGGGACTGCTCCTGGACGCCGCGGTGCGCCTCCAGTCCGGAGACCGCAACGCCGCCCTGGTCATCCTGGCCCAGGCGATCACACTTCTCGACACCTGCGGCATGCAACTCTATGCGGCCGCCGCACGCATCCGCTTCGGCGGGCTCGTCGGCGGCGCCGACGGTTCGGCCATGGTGCAGGCTGCCCTCGACTTCATGCGTTCTCAGGGCGTCACCGACCCCGGACGCATGACGGAACTGCTCGCCTCGGGCTTCCCTTTATGAGGCGAGAACGACCATGATGCCATCCCCACCTGCTTCGCCTCCGGGCGGCCTGGACGTCCTGCACCTCGACGACTTCCTGGTGGCCGTGAACAAGCCGGCGGGCCTGCTGGTGCACCGCTCGGAAATCGACCGACACGAGACGCATTTCGCTTTACAGATGGTGCGGGATCTGCTGGGTCGGCGTGTCTTCCCGGTGCACCGCCTGGACAAGCCCACCGCAGGCGTCCTGCTGTTCGCGCTGGACCCCGGAACCGCCCGGATGATGAGCGACCTGTTCACCGCCGGCGGCATCGCCAAGACCTACCTGGCCGTGGTGCGGGGGCTGTGTCCTGCGGCAGACGTGATCGACCACCCCCTGCGCGAGGAAGACGACGACCGGGGCGGGCACGCCGACCCGGATCGGCCGCCACAGTCGGCGATCACTTCATACCGGCGCCTGGCCACCGTGGAGCTGCCGTTTCCCTCCGGACCCCATCCAACCAGCCGCTACTCGCTCGTTGAACTTCAGCCGCGGACCGGACGCCGGCATCAACTGCGCCGGCACATGAAGCACATCTTTCACCCCATCATCGGGGACACCACCCACGGTGACGGCCGGCACAACGCACTGTTCCGGCGCGAATTCGACTCCGCAAGGCTTCTGCTGGCCGCGGTGAGGTTCGGGTTCGTGCACCCGCACACCGGCCAGGCCCTGGAGATCCGGGCCCCGCTGGATGCTGGTTTCCAGAGCCTTCTGGCCCGGTTCGGCTGGATTGATGAAGATTCTCCGACCGCGTAGCGACCGCCCATGGAGCAGGAATTTCTAGACCGGGACGTATTCGGTGAGGTGGCCGACCTTCACCGTGATGGTGAACGTCTCCTTGTGGGTGAAGAGCCCGCCGACCTCGATCCCGGCGGGGTTCTCGATGATCTGGACCACGGCGTGCCAGGAGAAGAAGTGGACGTTGCCGTTGTTGGCGTCCCGGATGGAGAAGTAGGTGTCGGTGACATTGATCAACTCGGCGGCCTCGATCTTGAAGGCCCGCTCGAAGTTGATTCCGATGATCTGGTTCAGGTAGGGCAGCAGGACTTCCTTCATGGCGACACTCCTCGGGTTGTGTGTTCCAAAGGGATTATGCGGCCGTCTGGCCCTGCCGGCAAGGATCTTCTGTCGCTCAGTGCGCCAGGGACCAGTTGCTGCCCCAGCTCGCGGAGACATCCAGCGGGACAGCCAGCTCCACGGCGGTCTCCATGATCGTCCTGAGCCGGTCGGCGGCCTCTGCGACGTTCGCCTCGGGCACCTCAAAGACCAGCTCGTCGTGCACGGTCAGGATCATGCGGATCCCGGGGGCCTCGGCGGCGATGAAGCCCGCGCACTTCACCATCGCGACCTTCAGGATGTCGGCGGCGGTGCCCTGGATCGGCAGGTTGATCAGGGCGCGCTCCTGGACCGCACGGTTGCGCGGGTTCGACTCTACGACGGCCCTGCGGTGCCGTCCCAGGAGCGTGTGGACGAAGCCGGTCCTGGTGCCCTCCTGCAGGAAGCCGTCGAGGGTGGCGCGGATCGCGGGTGCCCGCTCGAAGTACCGGTCGATGATGCCCCTGGCCTCTGCCAGCGGGATGCCCAGCGACTTGGCCAGCCCGAAGCCGGTCTGCCCGTAGAGCACGCCGAAGTTGACCTCCTTGGCGATGGAGCGCTGCAGCGGTGTCACCTCTTCGGGGGTGACGCCGAACACCTCCGAGGCGGTGCGCCGGTGGATGTCTGTCTTGGCGGCGAACGCCGAGAGCAAGGCCGGCTCCCTGCAGTAATGGGCCAGCACGCGCAGCTCGATCTGGCTGTAGTCGCATGACAGCAGCACCATGCCCGGCGGCGCGACGAAGGCCTCGCGGATGCGGCGTCCCTCGGGAGTGCGCACGGGGATGTTCTGCAGGTTGGGCTCGATGGAGGACAGCCGTCCCGTGGCCGCGACGCGCGTCTGGAACTGCCCGTGGATGCGTCCCGTGGAGGGGACGACCAGCTTGGGCAGCACATCGAGGTAGGTGTTCTGCAGCTTGGACAGGAAGCGGTGCCGCACGATCTTGGCGGGCGCCTCGTGCCGCTCGGCGAGCTCCTCGAGCACGTCGGCGTCGGTGGAGAAGCCGGTCTTGGTCTTGCGCGACGGCACCAGCTTCAGGTCCTCGAACAGGAACTTCTGCAGCTGCTTGGGCGACGCGAGGTTGATCGGCGATCCGGCCATCTCCCGGATCTCCTGCTCGAGGCGCAAAGCCTCCGCGCCCAGCTCGGAGCGCAGATCCGACAGCGTCTGCAGGTCCACGAGCACGCCCGTGCGCTCCAGTTGCGAGAGCACGGCATGGAGGGGAATCTCGACGTCACGATACAGGGCATTGGTCACGGGTTCGCGGGCGAGCCGCGCGCAGTATTCCCCCTGGAGCCGGCGCAGCAGGGCAACCGTGGCGTCTGGATCTATTCCGGCGGTGACGGAGGAATTCCCGCCCACGGCGAGGGCAGGCTCCACGCCGGCCAGGAAGGTCCCCACGTCGACGGTGTTCACGGACGAGTCCAGCAGGTAGGCCGCGCACAGCGGATCCTCGATGCGACCCGCCAGCGCGATGCCGCACGCGTCGCAGACCCAGGAAAGCCCCTTGCAGTCCGGCGCGATCTTGACGAGGTCCGGATTCTCCAGGTGGGGACGCAGGGCCTCGATCACCACCTGCCACTCCGGCCCCACGTCGAACATGCTGTCGGAGAAGCGGGTGTTCTCGACGCGGCCGTCAGGGAAGCCCACGAGCACGCCGGAGAGCTCGAACGAGATGGGGTGCCGTCTTGAAAAGTCAAGCGAAATGAGGATGGACGGAGGTGGGGCAGACGCCGGTTCGGAGGGGACCTCGACAGCACCAGCGTCCGCCGCGGAACCGTTGAAGGCGGTGTCCCGGGGCGGCGGCGGCGCCAGGGAGTCGACGTCGCGCAGCATCCGGGAAAAGCCATGCTTCTTCAGGAAAATGATCAATTCGTCGCGCAGGGGTTTTCCCGGTGTCAGCGCCACGGGCAGGTCTCCGGGCAGCTCCACGTCGGACCGCAGCTCGACGAGCCGGCGCGAGAGCCGCGCCTGGTCGACGTGGGTCTTCAGCGCCTCACCGCTTCTTCCCGGAATGCGTTCGGCCGCGGCGAGCACATCCTCTAGGGATCCATACTCCGCGAGCAGTTTGGCCGCCCCCTTGGCGCCGATCCCCGGCACCCCGGGCACGTTGTCGGAGGTGTCGCCCACGAGAGCCAGGTAGTCGCCGACCTGTGCGGGCTGCACGCGGAACTTCTCGAACACGCCGGCGGGATCGTAGGTCTTCTCGCGCATCGGATCGAACAGCGTGACGCGCCCGTCGACGAGCTGCATCAGGTCCTTGTCCGAGGAGTAGATCACGACGCGGTCGTCACCGGCGGGCCAGCGCCTTGCGATCGTGGCGATGATGTCGTCGGCCTCGAAACCGACCGTCGAGAACACCGGCACCCCGATCAGGCGGGAGAACTCCATGCACAGCGGGATCTGGACGCGGATCTCCTCGGGGGTCTCGGGCCGGTGGGCCTTGTACAGGTCGTACAACTCCTTGCGGAACGAGGGCCCCGGCGCGTCGAACACCGCGGCGACGTGGTCTGGCCGGTTGTCCTTGATCAGGTTCATGAGCATCTGAGAATAGCCGAACAGGGCGCCCGTGGGCGTGCCGTCGGACGCCGTCAGCGGCCGCATCGCATGGTAGGCGCGGAACACGAAGGCGGTGGCGTCGATGATGATGACTTTGGACATGGGGGACATCTCTTTCCAGCTGTGCTGCCGTCGGGGCCGAAGGTCCGGCCCATCGTTTTCAGGCCTGCTCGATGGTGGCGATCACCGTGTCGAACAGGCCGATCAGGTCCAGGGGATCGTGGATGACGAAGTCAGGATCCAGCGCCTCGATCTGGGCCGCCGATCGGTTGCCCCAGGTGACGCCGCAGGTCCACATGCCCGCGGCCCGGCCGGCGTGGATGTCCACCTCGGAGTCCCCGATCATCACGCAGGATCGTGGGGGGAGACCCCATTTTCTGGCGCAGGCATGAAGCGGTCCGGGGGCCGGCTTGTGCTCGGGCAGCGCGCCGTATCCGAGCACCGGCGCGAAGTACTTCGCCAGCTCCAGCTGCCGCAGCAGCTCGTCGGTCCAGCTCTGCTCCTTGTTGGTGACCACGCCCATGAACGCGGACATCCGCCAGTGATCGAGGGCCGCGCGGACGCCATCGTAGACCAGGGTCCCCTCGACGAGGTGCTCGGTGTAGTGCCGGTTGAAGATCGGAAACGCGCGTTCTGCCAGCGCCTCGTATCCGGGCCCCATGACGTCCCGGATCAGGCGCCCGGGGCCGTGTCCCAGATATCGCGAAACATCCCCGGAGGCCAGCGGCGGGAGTCCGAGCTCGGTGAGGGTGAGGTTCACTGCCGTGACCAGATCCGGCCCCGAGTCAATCAGCGTGCCGTCCAGATCGAAAATCAGCCCAAGGTTCTTCATTCAATCTCCTTTTTTTGCCGGGCCTGCCGACCGGTGTCCGCGATCAGCGTGACGACGCAGCCGAGACCCAGCAGCGTCGCCCACCACAGCGTGACGAGCCGGATCGCCAGCACCGCGACGCCCACGCGAGCCGCCCCGGCCGTGCCGGCCAGCAGCAGGGTCATCATGCCTTCGGTGCCCCCCAGCCCGCCGGGGAAGAACACCCCGGCGAGGGTCCCGGCGAAGTAGACCGCCTGAGCGAACGCGACGCCGGCCGGGATCGAGAGGGCATCGAGGATCAACCAGAAGGCGACGCCCTCGAGGAGCCAGCCCAGCGCCGATATCAGCAGCGTCAGCGCCGCCACGTGCCAGGACCGCACGCGGTCGAGCTCTGCGAACCAGGCGGCGATGCCATCCCGCCAGCGCGGGAGCAGGCGCAGCAGCAGCGCACGTCCGGAGGCGGCGTACACCAGCCACAGAAGCAGCGTGGTGGTGAACCACATGGGCACCGCAGCCCACAGCAGGCTGTCGGTGAGAAAGACCATGCCCAGCGAGAACAGCACGATCACCGACACCAGATCGTAGAAGCGCTCCATCCAGACGACCGCCAGCGTGGTGCGCACGGGCACGCCAAGACGCGCGCAGAACACGCTCTTGACTGCCTCACCGGCCTTCCCGGGCGTGATGGTGAAGGCCAGCCCCGAGAGGAAGATCCACAGCGAACGCCCCGGTGGCAGCTTCGCGGACAGGCGCCCGAGCAGCCAGTGCCAGCGAAGGAACCGCACCGCGAAGTTGCCCGTGGCCAGACCCGCGGCAGCCAGCAGGGTCGTGATCGGGATGCTCCCGAAGACCTTTGCGAACTCGCCTGCGCCGGACCACCACACGAGCCCGGCATACACCGCCACGGCCAGCACGAGGGCGGCGATGAAGCCCCATACCCAGCGGTGCAGCGTCCAGGCCGGCGCTTCCTGGCTCATTTCGCAGCCGTCCCGTACTTGCCCGCGCCCCAGCGCAGCAGCGCGTCGGTCTGATCCGCGTTCAGAAACGAGAGGCCCCCGTCGGTCCATAGATGGGCGGTCAGTTGGGCCGACACGATCTCCACCGCGTTGGCCAGAATGTCCGGATGGGCGCACGAATAGAAGATACGCTGATCCCGCAGGAAGAGTCGTCCCAGCGCCGGCGGCGCCCCGTCAACGGGCACGAGCCCGTGTCCGAAGTGCAGCGCGGCATCTGGCGTCCACGGCGCCTGCAGCGCCGCGGCGTCGACATCTCCGGACCACAGTTCCCCGGTCAGTTCGGCGCCCTCGGGATCGAATGCCGCCGCCTGCAGCCTGTCGGGTAACGCACCGGGGCCGGGAGGCAGGCCCAGGAGGTCGCGACACGCCACGTCCACGTCGTCGAACAACTTCATCACGTCCACGGGATCCGGACCCCAGACGACCGCACCGTGGTTGCGCAGCAGCAGC
>JAHITJ010000257.1 GCA_018817795.1 Myxococcota bacterium
GGGGCTGGTCGTGGGCCTGCTGGCCGCGATTTTCCTTCCGGAACCGGCGCCTTCGAAGACGGCACCCGCGATGAGCACGAAGCCTGCGCCGGCCGGTTCTGCCGAAACCTGCGTCGACGGTGATGACTGCGCTGCGTGCGTGGCGCCTGCGCCGCCCCATGAGAGCTTCTTCTCCCGCGTCCTGCGCATGCTGCAATACGGGTTCTGGGAGCTGCCCGGCTCCATCGCCGGTTCGGTGGCCACCGGCCTGCTCATCGGTGGCGTGATCACCGCGCTGCTGCCGGCCCACGTCGTGGCCGAGTGGGTCGGATCGGGCTTTTTGGGCGTGGTCGTCTCGGTGGCCGTGGCCATCCCGCTCTACGTCTGCGCCACGGGCTCGATTCCCATCGCCGCGGCCATGATGCTCAAGGGCTTCTCGCCGGGCGCGGCCCTGGCGTTTTTGATCGCGGGACCGGCCACCAACGCAGTGGGCATCACCACCATCCACAAGCTGCTGGGCCTGCGGCACCTGCTGCTCTACCTGGCGGTGATCTTCTTCGGCTCCCTGGGCTTCGGCTGGTTCTTTGACCGGCTGCTGGCGCTGTCGGGCATCTCCGTGATCGGCTTCGCCACCGCGGCCCACGGAGATCATGGCCCTGGACTGATCCAGACGCTCTCGGGTGTGGTGCTGTTCTCGGTGGTCGCTGGCCAGCTGGCCTGGCCACGCCTGCAGCGCATTTACAAGTGGATTCACAAAACGGAGGAAAAGACCATGAAAGGCAACACCACCTGTCTGTCCGTTCCGGACATGAGCTGCAATCACTGCAAGAGCACCGTCTCCAAGTTGATCGGCGCCGAGGCCGGCGTGACGGAGGTGAGCGTGGATCTCACCCACCGCACCGTCGAGATCGTCCACGAGGGCGCGCTGGCCGGACCCGAGCTGCTGGCCAAACTCGAGGCCGCTGGCTATCCTTCCACGGTCCTGGAGAAATGATCCTTTCGGACCGCCGCGGTTCTGTTTTCGTTTCCAAAAGCCCCGAAATCCTGTAGAGGTAGGGTACTTTTCCGCGCCGGTCCCCATCGACGCCGAAAGAACAAAGGTGACACATGCCGAGAGTTCATCTGGTGAAATCGTTTTCGTTCGACGCGGCCCACAGCCTGCCGCTGGCCCCCGACGGACACAAGTGCCGCTGCGTGCACGGGCACGGCTTCCGCTTCGAGATGGAGTTCGCCGGTCCCGTGGATCCCGAGCGCGGCTGGTTCCTGGACTATCATGAGATCAGCGCGCTGGGGAAGGAACTGACCGGGCGCCTGGATCACAGGATGCTCAACGAGATTCCCGGGCTGGAGGCTGGCACCTCGGAGGTGCTGGCGGTCTGGATCTGGAAGGAAGCCCAGCCCCGGCTGCCCGGGCTGACCCGCGTGAGCGTGTTCGAGACGGCCTCGTCGGCCTGCCACTATTTTGGGGAAGAGTGAGTTGTCGCCATGACCATAGAAGACGTTCAAAAACACCAGGACCACCGTGAGATTCCCATCGACCACGTCGGCATCACCGACATCCGCTGGCCCATCGTGGTGCTGGATCGGGATCGCGGCGAGCAGCGGACCGTGGCCACCTTCCAGATGTCCGTGGACCTGCCCAAGGAATTCAAGGGCACCCACATGAGCCGCTTCGTGACGATCCTGTCGGACTACTCCCACGAGATCACCGCAGAGCGCATGCCCGCGATCATCCGCGAGATCCAGCAGCGCCTGGAGGCCGAGAAGGCCCACATGGAGGTGCGGTTCCCCTACTTCATGGAGAAACATGCCCCCAGCACCGGGGCCGTGTCCCTGATGGACTACGACTGCGCCTTCCTCATCGTCGCCGACGGCGACGAGATCGACTTCGTGCTGGAGGTGACCGTCCCCGTCACCAGCCTGTGTCCGTGCTCGAAGGCCGTCAGCGACTACGGCGCCCACAACCAGCGCGGCTACATCACCCTCAAGGTGCGCCCGCGCAAGCTCGACGACATGTCCTTCACCCACGTCTGGCTCGAGGAGCTCGTGGAGCTCGCCGAGAGCGCGGGTTCGGCGCCGATCTACCCGCTGCTGAAGCGCCAGGACGAGCGGTTCGTGACCATGCAGGCCTACGACAACCCCGTGTTCGTCGAGGACATGGTCCGCAACGCCGCGGTCGCCCTGCGCGCCGACGAGCGTGTGGTCTGGTACGAGGTCGCCGCGGTCAACGACGAGAGCATCCACAACCACAAGGCGTTCGCGGTCACCACATGGGATCGCCCCTGAACCTCTCCATCATCGCTCCCTGCACCGGCCGCAAGGCCTGGTCCGGTCCATCCTTGGACCGTGCACAACTGGAACAATTCCACGCGGGCCGGGGGAGAGGCACCGGCGGCTCCGGCGGCTCCGGAGAACTGCCGCGCTTCCCGGCGACCGAACTCTACACCGGCCTGGGGCACGTCCTGCTGCGTCGGGGCATCGACGCGTTCCGCGCAGGCCCCGGATCTTCCGGCGCCCCCGGATCTTCCGGCGCCCCCGGATCTTCCGGCGCCCCCGGTTCTTCCGGCGCCCCCGGATCTTCCGGCGCCCCCGGATCTTCCGGCGCCCCCGGTTCGTCCGGCGCCCCCGGATCTTCCGGCGCCGCGGAATTGACCCTGCACATCGTGTCCGCCGGCATGGGCGTCGTGGCCGAGCGGGAGTTGATTCCGCCGTATGAGGCCACGTTCACCACCCTGGGGGGGCGCGCGCGCCTGGCGTGGGCGCAGACCCTCGGGATCCCGGAGAAGATCGCCGCCGTGTTCGCGCAGCCCGCCGATCTGCGCCTGGTGCTGCTGGGGCGCGAGTACCTAGAGGTCTCCGCGCTGCCGCCCATCACCGACGGCACCCCCACGATCGTGCTCGCGGCGCCATCGGTGGCCGATCTGGTGCCCGCCGGCGCGCTGCACGTGCCCCTGGGACAGGCCCACGCCAGGCGTTTCCACGCCACGCTCATCGCGCTCAAGGGGGAGCTGGTGCGCCGGCTGCTCTCTGACGCCGCCCTGTGGCGCCGCCCCGACGTGCGCGAGCTTTTGGCCTGGCGCGACGCGCAGGCGTTTCTGGAGCTGTGCGAGAAGGGCAGCGCCGGGCTTTCCGCCGGAGCCCGCCGATGAAGGTCGCCGACTTTCTCAAGTTCAAGGGCACGCGCTACTTCATCCCCGACTGGGACGACCGCGTGGAC
>JAHITJ010000258.1 GCA_018817795.1 Myxococcota bacterium
GAAGCCAACCGAGGCCGTGATGTCCCCAGCGATCCTCCTGACCCAGCTCCTGCCTTTGCTCGTGTTCCTGATCGTCGACGCGTTCGTGACCGATGTGAGGATCTCCATTCTTGCTGCCATCGTCTTCGCCGCAGGGCAGCTGGGGCTCAGTTGGCGCCGCACCCGGAAGATCGACTGGTTCGTCCTCCTCGACGTCGGCCTCATCGTCGCCCTCGGCGCGGTGTCGATCCTCTTCGAGGACGAACTTCTCTTCAAGTTGAAGCCGGCCATTCTAGAAGGGCTCGCCGTGCTCCTGCTGGTCGCCCTGATCCTGGCCCCCGACCGGTTTTTGCTTTCGTACTTCGGTCGGCTGCTGCCCTCAGGAACCCTCAACTCCGAGGCCCTCGGGCGGCTCAGGACGATGTTCGTGGCGATGTGCCTGCTCGTCTCCCTGCACGCCGTCGCGGTGATCATCTGCGCGCTGACCGCCTCGAGACGGATCTGGGCCCTCGTGTCGGGCCCGGGTTTCTATCTGGTTTTTCTCCCCTTTCTGGCCGCAGGGCTTCTTCGCTATCTCCGGGCCCGGCGGGGCATTTGACTTTCGGTCCATCCACTGGGATACTTGCATCGGACTGAGGAAGCCGCCATGAACGCCAAAGACACATCCCTCCACCTTTGCAGCGCCATGATCGTGAGCCTGTTGCTTGCTGTCATGACAGGCTGCGCGGGCTCGAAATCGGGCAGCCCGGTGTGCGGCAACAGTTGGCTTGACGACGGGGAGGAATGTGACACGGTCGACCTGGCTGGGCAGACCTGCGCGTCGCGCGGTTTTTCCGGTGGAACCCTGGCCTGCACCGCAGATTGCACCTTCGACACCACGGCCTGCCTGCAGGGAAGCTGCGGGGACGGTGTCATCGGGGGTACCGAGCTCTGCGACGGCGCGGCCCTGGGGGGACAGACCTGCCGCCTGCTCGGCTTTTCCGCCGGAACGCTGGCCTGCAGCGCCGGGTGCACCTACGACACCGCTGGCTGCTCCTCCTCGGGCTGTGGCAACGGGATCGTGGAGGCACCCGAGGTGTGCGACGGGTCCGAACTGGATGGACAGACCTGCGCCAGCCAGGGCTTCGACGGCGGCACGCTGGCCTGCGCCTTGGCCTGCGACGCCTTCGACACCTCGGGTTGTCACGCCTGCGGAGACGGGGCGATCAACGGCACCGAGTTGTGCGACGGAGCCGAGGTGGGGGGGCAGACCTGCACCAGCCTGGGCTTTTCCGGCGGGACTCTGGCCTGCGCGATCTCCTGCGGATCCTACGACACCGCCGGCTGCACCACCTGCGGCAACAACGCCAGGGAGGGCTCCGAGATCTGTGACGGCGCCGATCTGGGCGGGCAGACCTGCACCAGCCAGGGTTTTTCCGGCGGCACGCTGGCCTGTGCCGGCAACTGCGGCGCCCTGGACACCTCCGGTTGCTCCAATTGCGCCGGAACGATCCTGCGTGCGAACTGGAACGGCTACGACTACTGGAAGGTCCCCGTCGCCGGCGCGATGTCCGATGCCAACGTGGCGGCAGCCTGCACGGGATGCGGCATGTCGGCGCCGTGCAGCGGTCCGTCCGGCTGCCAGTACAACGACGGCCTTTGTCTCCAGACACAGAACGAGACCTCCTGCGGGAACCCGATGCTGGACCTCGCGGGGCTGCTGTGCGGGACCAATCCGTCTTCATGTGCACCTCTCAACGGAATATATCAATACATGGGCTATACGTGGCTTTCCGGGAGCGCCTGTGGTGCGGAGAGCGGCGAATGGTGTGCCGACGGAAATACCTACAGCGGCCGTTTTGCCCTCTGTGTGATCGCCGCGCTTTGAACATTGAAATCCCTCATATATGGGTGTCCAAATCAGAACATTGAACTGCCCTTTGCGATCGTGCGTGAATTCGATTATAGTTACTTGTTCGACAAGCATCCCTGAAATCCGTTCCTGTAGTGGATGACTGTCAAACGGATAACACCATGTCCGATCGGAAATGGACTATGGTGTCATCAAGGCTCCCAGGCCCGGCAAGGACGGGAATTCCCGGTCCGGATCTTCTGACATGCCGGATCCGTTCTTCGGCACCGCCGTCTACCTGAGCCCGGAGCTGGCCCGCGGAGAAGAGGCCCGGGTCGGTCCCCACTCCGACATCTACAGCCTGGGTGTGATTCTCTACAAAATCCTGACGGATCAGTTTCCGGTCTATGGCACCACAGTCGAGGAAGTGGCGGCCTATCATGCCGTCCGCGAGGCCATGCCCCTGAGGGACTACAATCCCGGCGTTCCCGAGAGCCTGGCCGAGGTGGTCATGAAGTGCCTCGACAAGGATATCGAAGAACGCTTTTCCTCGCCCATGGAAATGTTCTTCGAGTTCCAGGGCGCCTGCGCCGGACTGCCCCCGGATTTGTCCTTCGACGGCACGTTTGTCGGAAGCCAGGCGATTTCCATCTCCAACACCCGTTCCAACCCCCGGATCCGCAGGGAGGATCTCCCCGGTGCGACGCCGGTCACCGAGGGGCAGAAGACCATGGGGACGCCAACCGGGACGGCCCACAAGGCGGCGGCTGCGGTGAAGTCTCATGCGCCTGCGGAGAAGTCTCATGCGCCTGCGGAGAAGTCCCATGCGGCTGCGGAGAAGTCCCATGCGGTTGCGGAGAAGTCTCATGCGCCTGCGGAGAAGTCTGTGGTGCAAGCTGAGTATTCGGCAGCCCAAGCGGAGCATTCCCCCGGGGGGGGCGCGAAAGAGAAACCGACCCCTGCCAAGGCAGAGTCGGCGCGACCTGAGCAACACTCCTCCAAGTTGGCCCGGGCATCTCACAAGCACCCTGTCCCGGCCGCAGCGACAAAACGTCCGGCCTCCCCCACGTCATCGGTTGAAGAGATCCCTGCGGTTTCATCCCCGCCGCCGCCACCGCCGCCACCTGTCAAGGTGGTGCCCGTGGTTTCATCCCCGCCGCCGCCACCGCCGCCAGTCGACATGGAGCTGGAAGTTGACTTCGACGCACCAGCACCGGCTGTCCCCGCCGAACCCATCGCAAAGGCTTCTTCGGTCCTTCCGGTCGTGCAGGCTCCCCTGGCCACCGGACTCGAGGCTGCTCCGGTGGTCCCGGGTGGTGCGCTGCAGAAGTTACGGGCGCTTCCGCCCAGGGTTCAGGCGGTCCTTGGCGTTTTCGCCCTGATTGTGGTGGTTTCTGGCGCGGTCCTTCTCCGCAGCCTGTTGTCCACCGATTCGTCCGGCAATGGTTCACAGGCAGGTCCGGCGGCCGACAGGCCAGTCCCACCGGAACCAGCTGCCCAGGTGACGCCTCCGCCAAAGGAAGCCGCTGTTCCGGACCGGACGAACAGATACCTCATCAAATCCATTCCCGCGGGAGCCGCCCTCAAGGTCACACGCGCTTCAGGAGTCGTCTCAACGTTGAGAACCCCGGTGGAGTTGATCCTCGATACGGGGGAATCCTGCGACTTGGTGTTCACGCTGGAAGGCCACCAGGAGGTCACACGGTCCCTTCGTCAGGAAGGCGCCCCGGAGAAGATCAAGGAGATCCTTCAGGAGCTCCAGCCGCTGCCATCCACGGATGCGTCGCCAGAGACGGCCGAGAAGCCTGAGGACCCCGAGACGCCGGAGATGGCTTCTCCGGCTGTCGAACCGGTGACACCCATGGATGCCCCCAAAAAACCGACGGCCAGGAAACCACCCGTCAAGAAACCAACACCCAAGACAACCCCCATGAAAACGACTCCGAAAAAAGGGATGAAAAATGCCAATAAAGAGCTTGGAGATGACATCCTGTAGTCGAGCCGGAGGCCTCCCTCTGCTGGCTTTTCTGGCGATCCTTCTGCTTCCCTTCGGGGTGTCTTTCGGGACAGCCCAGGCCAAGGGAAAGAAACCTCCGGCCGCCTATGATTCCCATCTGAAAGCCGCCCGGAAACACTATTCCGAGAAGGAGTATGACAAGGCCATCGAGCGGTTTGAAAAGGCCTACAAGGCCTATCCGGACCCGAAATTGTACTTTAACATAGCCCAATCCCACCGGCTTCTCGGGCACGATCGCGAGGCGCTGGAGAACTACCGGAAATTTCTGGCGGCCATCCCCTCGATTTCCGAGTTCGACGAGGAAAAGAAGCAGAACATGACCGCCGAGGTCCGGAAAAAGATCCGGGCCCTCGAGGAGAACCTGCAGCCGGCGGTGGAACCTGCAGTCCCAGCTCCTGCCGAGGATCCGCTCGCGGCTCCGGTGACGGATCCTGCAGTCACGTCCACACCGCCTGCTCCGGCGAGCCTGTCCTCCCGCTGGTGGTTCTGGACTGGCACCGGTGTGACCGCGGCGTTGGTGCTGGGTACCGTCTGGGCGGGCCTGAAGGCCAAGAGTTACAACGATGACTGGGAGGCAGACCGAATCGTGAGAGACCATGACAATGCCGTCAAGTACCAGAATATAACGGATCTCTTCCTGATTGGAGCCGTCACCGCCGGGGTCGGGGTCGCGGTCACATCGTACCTGTTCAGAAGGAAGGCATCCACCCGTATCGAGGGGACCACATCCAACGTATCGCTGCTGCCAGGCTGCGGCCTCCAGAGCTGCATGCTGACGCTGTCGTGGGAATTTTAAAATGAGGTGTGTTGTGACCGGAAGAATATTCAATCAGGTCTGGCTGATTTCAATGGTTGTCTTTCTGGGTTCCGGGTGCCGGATCCTCATGCCCATCTCCGATGTGGAGGAGGTGGTCTGCGGAGACGGGAGAATGGACTCCGCCGAAGCTTGCGACGGCACGGATCTGGGAGATCAGACCTGTGTTTCTCTGGGCTTTTCAGGCGGGATCCTGTCCTGCAACGGGGACTGTTCGCTGAACACCCTTTCCTGCACCAGCGGCGCCTGTGGCAACGGGGTCCTCGATGCGGGGGAGACCTGCGAGCCAGGTCCCGGTGCCACCGTCGCAGGCTGCGGTCCCGACTGCCAGGTCATCGACGGATGGTCCTGCGATGGGACGCCCTCCGTGTGCACCCCCATCTGCTCGGATGGGTTGATCCTGGGTGACGAGGAATGTGATGGGACCAACCTGGGCACCGCCACCTGCGAGGCCGCCGGCTATGACGGGGGGACGCTGCTCTGTGACGCACAGTGCCGGCTGGACTATTCCGGGTGCCGCAATGACTTCACCGCGCTGACCTGTGGGGGCAACCACTGCTGCCTCCTGGGCTCGGCCGGCGATTATCTCGTCTATTGCTGGGGCTCCAACGACGCGGGGGCGCTGGGGATCGGCGATGCCGGGGTCCAGCGATCGACCACGCCGGAGGTCCTTCCCTGGTCCGAGGCCCTCACCGGACCGGAGCCAGGTCAACTTGCAGGTATCGGGCAGCATCAATGCGTCCTCCTCTCCGACGGCGCCGCGGCTTGCTGGGGGCGCAACGATTCGGGTCAGATCGGTGACAGTCAGGCCGGCACCGATGCGGTGGCGCCCGTGATCCTGTCCGGAATCGGGGCCATCACTGCCATCTCGGGGGGCGTTGATCATTCCTGCGCCGTGCTGGAGACGGCGTCGGCCACCTCCAGCCTCAGTTGCTGGGGCTCCAATGCCGTCGGTCAACTCGGGGACGACAGCGGGGTGGATCAGCCCTCTCCGGTGGAGGTCGAGGGCTTCTTAGGGTCCGTGTCCTGTGGGGGCAGTTTCACCTGTGCGGTCACCACGGATGCCAAGGTGCAGTGCTGGGGTCGCAACAACTTCGGACAACTGGGCATCGGAAACACGACGGACCAGCCGGTTCCCGTCGAGGTGAACCTGCCAGAGGACGTGGTGAGCGTCGCCACCGGCCTGGATCATGCATGCGCACTCCTGGTCACCGGAGAGATCGCCTGCTGGGGACGCAACCGTTCAGGCCAGTTGGGAGACGGCACCACGACCGACCGGGACGCCCCCGTGATGGTGTCGGGCCTCTCCAGTGTGGCCGGCCTGTCCACCGGCCACGCCCACACGTGCGCCTTCCTCCTGGACCAGACTGTCTATTGCTGGGGCTCCAACGCCGACGGCCAACTCGGCGTCGACAACAACCGGCCCAGCATCAACACTCCCACGGCCGTGGTGTTCTGACAGCCGTGGTCAAGTCCACCGATACCGTCTGAAATCATTGCAGCGTGCAGGAAACAGGTTTGGGTCATTTCTTTCTTTTGATGGGATCCCCGGGTAGCGGAGCTAGCTTCGGTCAACCCGCGTCGCGGGTAAATTGGAATCGGATCCGTGGACCTGACCGGCGCTGTCAGTTGCAGGCGCCTGCCGACATGTGGTCCTGAAAATGAGCCCGGATCGCGTGGTCCGAGTTCCGGGGACCTACAGGGACGTTCTTCCGTTGGCCTGGAAGGTGCGCTCCACCATGAGGTCGAAGAGTTCCTCCATTGAGCGCTGGACCGTTGGGGACTCGAGGATGCCCATCGCCCGCGCGATGGCCTCGAAGGTCGATAGGCAGTGGGCATGGATCTCCCTGCGAACGCCCCAACGGGTGGGAGGTCCGTCGGGAAGGCGGACCCGTTCGGCCATCTGCAGTCCGGGCAGGCGTTTTCCCATCCTGGCGGCCTGACGCCAGCTGCCGTCGGGCACGATGAGGTTCACGGGGCGGCGGTCCCGATCCAGAAAGGCTGCGCTCAGGATTTCGGCGTCTTCCCCGGGATAGAGCAGGAGGGTGCGGCGGTCGGAACCATCAAAGTCGCCAAAGTCCAGCGGGGTCTCCCTTCGACCGTGGATGCGGAGCTCGCTGTTGGGCAGCATCTCCAGGGCCAGCGGGCCTGTGGCCGTGGGTTTTTTCTCTTCGCGATGGTGCATGACCAGGATCAGGCGTGTGCCGATCACGAGGCGGGGAATCGATGCGCAGATGCACAGGGGAAGATGCATCCGGCACCGCCCGCAGCGTTCGGCGTTTTTTGATCGTATTCCCATAACAAACCACCTGTGGGGGTCGTTCCTATTCGATCACAGGAGTGAGCAGTTCTCCGGTGGGATCGGTGTTCATGCCCATCGGCGGCTTCATCGAATGTCCGGAAGGGGGACGCTTGGGTTTGGCGTTCAGCACCCGCTCGATGGACAGGTTCTTGTCGAACAGGATCGGCACCGAGAGTTCCTCGAAGTCCGGATGGGAGATCTTGAGGATGACGGGTTCCTTCTGTGGGACCACCTCAAGCTGGTTCAATGGAAGTTTCCCGATTTCGGAGTCCTTGCCGAGGGTGGTCTTTTGGCCGTCACGCAGCACGGTGAGGGAACCGCTCTCGAGGGTGCAGACGGCCCCGGGCGTGTTCACGGAGAAGGAGAAGAGCACCGAAGCCGGCGGAGGAGGTTCCATCGGGGGCGGTTCCATCGGCGGGGTTGGCTCCATGGGTGCAGGGTCCGTTCCCATGACTCCGGCCTGTCCGTCGCCGGGCAATCCGGCCTGCATGTCAGAATTGTTGGGTCCTGCAGAGGGGCCGGTGGCGGACGGATTCTGACGTGCCTGCCACACGAAGAAGCCCCCGATGATCAGGGCGGAGAAGACCAGCGAGGACACGATCAGCAGCATGGTGCGTCTGGAGTGGTTGCTGCCCTGGTCATGCCTGATCATCCGGAACGCGGGAACGGTCACCGGCGGTCCATCGCCTTGGTCGTCGACGGCACGGAGCACGTCGGCGAACTCCTGCATGCTGGCGAACCTTTCCTCAGGCTTCTTGGCGAGGGTCTTCATGGTGATGTTTTCAAGGACCTCCGGAATGTCGGCCTCCGGGCAGCGCTCGCGCAACGGCTGGGGTGGATCGAACATGTGCTGGGAGAGCACACCCATGAACGAATCGGAGTCAAACGGCGCGGTGCCGGTGAGCATCTCATACAGGATGACGCCAAGGCTGTAGATGTCAGTGGAGCAGGTGAGGGCCCGGCCGGTGGCCTGTTCTGGCGACATGTAGTCGGGAGTTCCCAGGATCATGCCGGTCTTGGTCATCCTGGCCCCCTCGTTCTCATCGATGATCTTGGCAATGCCGAAGTCGATGACCTTCACGAAGTCGTGTTGGTTGGCGAAGGTGGTCAGGAAGACGTTGCCCGGCTTCAGGTCGCGATGGATGATGCTCTTGTCATGGGCCGCCTGCAGGGCGTTGCACATCTGGATCGCGATCTTGCGGGCCCGCTGCCA
>JAHITJ010000259.1 GCA_018817795.1 Myxococcota bacterium
CAGGAAGGCCCACGTGGCCATCAGGGAGTCCACGCCGGTCACCGGGGTCGTGATCAGGAAGGACAGCGTGGGCGCGGCGCCGGCCCCGGCCTTGCGCAGCTGGGTGGCCACAGGCAGCACACCGCACGAGCACAGGGGCAGCGGGATGCCGATGATCGAGGCCTTGAGCACGGCCAGCCTGGAGTTGCCGCCCAGGTGCCGGGTGATCATCTCCATGGGCCAGAACACATGCAGAAAACCGGCCACGGCAAAACCCAGCCACAGATACGGCGCCATCTCGGCACCGAGGTTCCAGGTCGCTTGAAGAATGTGAAAAACAAAGTGATCGGACATGACTGTAAGACCCGGCTAACAACCTACTGCCGATTCTCTGCGTTTGCAAGCCCCCAACCGCGAAAAAAAAAGAAAAGAAGATGACGAAGATGAAGAGTTTCTACCACGGAACACACTGAACACACGGATTACTGGTCTGTATAAAACATCTTCCCCTTCCGCGTGTTCCGTGGTGAAATATCTTATCCAAAAAAAGCTTTTTTTCCGTGGCGGCTTCTCAGTTGGGCTTTTTTCCGGTGGGATGGCGCAGGCTCTCGACCTTCTCGAGGCCCTGCTTCCAGCCGATCTGCATCGAGAGATACATCGCCCGATCCAAATACCGCTCGCGATCCGGCGTGGGGGACTCCGCGATGGTCAGGGACGCCTCGGCCGCCCCTTGACGGTCACCGATGTTCTGCAGGTACTCGACGGCCTTCTGCATGTGGGGCTCGGCGTCATGGGGACGCCCCATGCGCAGGAAGAACTGCCCCAGCATGTAATGAATGCGGCCCTTGGGGAGCTCCGCGAGGGTGGTCTCGCCCACGGAGAGCGCGTTCATGAGGATGCGCACGGCCTCCTCCTGCTGTCCGGCCTGGAATTCGAATTCGGCCAGGCGCAAAAACAGCCGCCAGAAGGACATCGGCGAGTTGGACAGCGAACTGACCACCTTCAGACCCTCGCGCAGCATCAGGGCCCCCTGGGAGAAGCGTTTGCGCGCCATCTCGATGGTGCTCAGGTCAAAGTAGACACGATACAGCAGCGCGGGATCGGAGCTCTCGCGGGCCTTGCGCGTGGCGCGGTTGATCAGGGTGCCGGCCCGCTCCTCGTCCTTGAGGCTGTTCATGGTCAGGCGCGCCAGGGAACTGAGGATCACCGCCTCCTCTGACGGGCTGTCCTCGCAGACGAGCAGGCCTTCCTTGAGCACCTCCTCGGCGAACGCGATCTGGCCGGTGAAGCGATACAGGTCCCCGAGCCGGGCGCTCAACTGGGCGAAGTGGGCGAGCTCCTGCCCGTGCAGGGTGGCGATCTTGATGATGTCGTACGCCTGCTTGTAGTTCTCGACGGCGCTGAAGTCGTCGAGATCCTCCTCGCAGACGTTTCCGGAGCACTCGAGGTGGGGAACGGCCTGTTCGAGCATGCCCGCGGCCAGCGCGTGCCGCGCCATCAGGTGGCACGGACCGTTCTCGCCTTCGAGGTAGTCGAGGATGATCGCGTGGAAGTCCAGGCGCACCGAAGCCGTGATCTGGGCCGGGATCAGGCGCGCGTAGACCGGATGCCGCAACCGCACGTGCTCGGCGTCTGGCTGCTGGAGGAACCCGCGCTTGATCAACTCGCGCAGGGCCTCCGCGAAGGCGTCGTTGAGCCCCTCGGCAGCGTGCAGCAGGGAGAGCGGAATCTCGTCGCCGTAGCAGGTGGACAACTGCAGCAGGCGCATGGCCTTGGGCGGCAGCCGGCGCAGGCGGGTCTGGATGATGTCGGACAGGTTCGAGGACAACTCGACGCCGCCCTCGAGCAGCAGGTGGATGCCCTCGCTGACGTGCAGCGGCAGGCCCATGGCGGACTGGCACAGCGTGAACGCGTGGTTGTGGTAGCTCTCCTCGTTGGCGACCTTGAGGTTGCGCAACACCAGAGGAGCGATGAGATCGTCGTCGAGCCGCGTCAGGATCATGGACTGGCCCAGCTCGCCGGGCTGGATGTGCGGCGTCTCGGAGGTGACGATGATCTTCAACGGGAAGCCGCGCGCCACCGAAACCAGGCGATCAATAAACATGCGGGACATGTAGTCGAACTCGTGGACGTCGTCGAACAACAAAAGGTGGGGCGTCTTGCCGATGGCGGCCAGCAGCAGGCGCAGGATCGACGTGACCCGCTCGCGCAGGCGCACCGCGCGCTCGATCTCGTTTTTTGCGGGCATCGCCGTGAGGAACTGCACGACGTGCGCCTCATCGTCGGTCTCGATGGAGTAGGTGCCGACGAGTTCGAGCACCTGGCGCTCGGTCGGCATCGGCGGAAGCTTGAGCATGCGCCAGAACAGGTCGCGCACCGGATACCACGGCCGGCAGGCCATGGTCGGATCCGGACTCACGATGTGGCAGGCGATGTTCTCGGCGCGCTGCAAAGCGGCGATCTGCCGCAGGAACGCGGTCTTTCCGATGCCCAGCGGCCCGTTGACCTCGAGAATGGGGAGGTCCTGGAAGAGAAAGGCAGAGACCGAGTCGAGCTCGCTCTCCCGGCCGGTGAAGGGCATGTCCACGTCGCCCTCGTCGTACAGGATGCTGTCCACCGTGCTCAACTTCAAACTGACGTCGCCGGCCGGGGCGGGGGTCTCCTCGGCGATCTTCTGCATGGAGAGGCCGCAGTTCGGGCAGAAGTGCTGGTCCGCGGTCACGCTGGCGCGACACTTGGGACACGGCAAGGTCGGCACCGGCGTCAGGTTGAGCACGTTCTCGAGCATGAACTTGAAGTCCATGGCCGAGGGCGGGCGCTGCCCGGGATCCTTGTGGAGGGCCGAGAGGATCAATTGCTCCATGCCGGAGGGGATCTCCGGATTATATTTAGAAATGGGCTCCGGCGAGGTCTCGAGGTGGCTCTTGAGGATGTTGAAGAGCCCCTCGCCCGCGAAGGGCGTGTGTCCCGTCAGCATCTCGTAGAGGACCACGCCCACGGCGTACAGATCGGCCGAGATGGTGGCCTCCTGTCCGCGGATGACCTCGGGGGCCATGAACTCGGGCGTGCCAAACAGCTCGCCGGGCATGGTCAGGCGGGGCGTCTGCTGGTAGATCTGCCGCGCGATGCCGAAATCCAGCAACTTGACGAACTCCTCGCGGGAGCGAAGCTGGGTGATCATGATGTTCTCGGGCTTGATGTCGCGGTGGATGATGCCGTGCGAGTGGGCCTCATCGAGGGCCGTCAGGATCTGGTTGACGATGTTCACCGTCCGGTCAAGCGAGATCCGCCCTTCCCGCCCGATCAACTTGTTGAGCGTGATACCCTGCACAAACTCGGAGATCAAATACGTGAGACCGCTGGGGCTGCTGCCGACGGTGATGACCGAGAGGATGTTCGGATGGTTCAGGGCTCCGGCGGCGCGGGCCTCCAACTGGAAACGCTCGACGAAGCGCTCGTCGGTCTGGAAGTTCGACTTCAGGATCTTGACCGCGACCGACGAGCCCACGTCGACGTGGACACCGCGATAGACGTAGGCCATGGCGCCTTCGTCGAGATACTCGACGAGCTGGTAGCGGTTCTCGAGGAGGGCTCCGACAAGCGAGACCGGCGACACCGCATCGATGTCGGAGAGGTTGGTTCCGCAGTTCTTGCACAGCGGGCTCTGCTCGTACGACGGCGTCTTGCACTTGGGACAGATGATATATCGAAGCGACATGACCCTTGGCCTGGAATTTCCGAAGCGGGAAATCCTCCCTTGAGCGCGACTGTAGCATCTAGTCGTATTCCAGTCTATGCCCTAGTTGGAAATTGTGAAATATGTCAAGAAAAAAACGACCGGTGGGCGACGGATTATTCGTTGGACTCGGGGTCGCCGATCTGCACGGCCGAAAGCGCGTTGGACTGCATCAGCAGGTACAGCGTGGCCTTCTGCACCTCGGAGAACTGCCGCCAAATCATGGCGCCGTCGCCGGACTTGCCCAGCTTGAGGATCTGCTTCCACGGTCCGGCGAGACGGAACTGGAAAAGGCCCTGCTGCTCGATGGGCACCGCGGCCACAAATGGGCCCGTAGCGTGCAGGAAGGAACGCTCATAGGCCATCGGAGGCCACGGCCACACGCCTTTGCAGAGCTCACGAACCGGGCTGCCGTCGACCGAGGACAGGATGTTCAGGCAGCGGCCACCCTCGGAGTCGAACATGACGTACTCGCTCTCGGCGTGAACCCAAAGGGGCCAGGCCACGGGGAAACCGGCCAGCGGCGCTTCCTTGCCGGCGACGAAGGTCTTGTCCCAGAGCATCTTGGGCTGGTTCTTGTCGTCGGCGTCATAGGAGACGACCAGGAGGCGGGCGGCAGGCGCAGGCGCCGATTTCTCTGCATGGAAAAGCACGACGCGGTCAGCCAGGCGGATCATGCGCGTGGACCCCGCCAGCTCGGTCGTGGCCTTGCCCGTGGCAGGATCCAGCAGTCTCGTCTTCTCGGGGGAGACGACCAGGAGACCCGCCGGGATCACCTCGACCTGCGGATCGAGCAGATCGGTCATGGGCGCCTTCCAGGTGGTCTTGCCGGTCTTCAGCTCCAGGGCCAGCACCTCGCGGTCGTCGGCCTTGTTGCGAACGAAGGCGTGGGTCTCGCTGACTGCCAGGAACGAATAGGAGAACCCGGCTGCGGTGGGTGCGACGGGCTTTCCCGCGAGGGCGGCCTTGGGTGCACGCACCAGTTCGAGGAAGCCCAGATCGCGGGCCTTTCCGATCTCGAAAGCCTGCACACCGTGGGCGCAGGTGATCGCCGCGATGTTCTGGAACACCTTCAGGCTCAGGCTCTCCTTGCCCTCGATCCGGACCTTGTGGGCCTTGCGCGAGACGGCGGCGTTGGGCAGTGCGATCTGGACAAACGAAGTCTCGTCAGCTGCGACGATCAGGCCGAGCTCGGGCAGGAAACGGACCGTGCCCAGCGTGTTCTGCGCATCACCCACCGGAATGCGTGAGGTCACGGTGTTCGAGGCAAGCGTGTACGCCCACACCTCGCCGACGGCGCGACGCTTGACCTTGTCGGTCGAGTAGTCGACGACCGTGAACCACAGGACGCCGTCCTTGGCGCCCAGGATCCTGTTCACGCGAGGCTCCTTGAGCGACGGCGACTTGAGATCATACGTGAACACGGTCGAGCCTGTGGGCGAGAAGCCCTTCACGCGGGAACCGCCGGCGATGACGAAGGTCTCGCCCACGGCCATGTGCTGGCCCTCACTGCCGGGATAAATGGTCTCCTGGGTCCAGGCGGCCGTCCACGGATGCGTCGTGAAGGCGGAGATGCCGGTCTCGGTGCCGCACCAGGACAGTTTTTCCCCGAGGAAGCAGGGGGTAGCCAGCTTTCCGCTGACATAGTTCAGATACTTGAGTTTGCCTTCCTGCAGGTCCACCGTGTGCCACTCGCTGTCGCCGGGATGGTACGGACGGATCATGAGGCGGGCCAGGCTCGGCTCCCCGGAGAAGCGGGCGAACGTGCGCGGATTGTCTTCCTGTCCGCGAATCTTGATCTGGTACATCTCCTTGAGCGCGGCCAGATCATAGGCCACGATCTTCACAAAGTTGTCCTCGGCCACGGTCTTCTGGAAAAAGGCGATGGCGTCTTCGGAGGAGCTCGCCTGCCCGGCAGAGAAGCCGCCGTCGAGGTTCATCTTCCATTCCCACTTCACCGTCAGTTTCATGTTCTCCAAGTCCACCAGTTGGGCGATGTCGCCGGTGAAGGCGACGATGAAGCCCTTCGGCGTGACATGAAGCGGAGCGGTGATCTTGCGACCCAGGGAGAACGACGTGACCTTGCCGGTCTCGGACTCCACAAGCCTGATCTGGTCACCCCAGGCGGTCAGGAAGTTCTCGCCAAGCACGGAGAGGCCGAGGCCCTGCAGGGGCTTCTCCCACTTCTCGACACCCGAGTATCGATCCAGGCCTAGGACGCGGTTGTCGGCGGTCCAGAACGCGATGGTGTTGCCGCGGACATGCACCTGCACCGACCACGGCAGCTCCGCGTCGCGCAGACCCAGCTCACCCTCGCGGCTCCAGCGCTTGCGGCCGGAGCCCTTCTCGAGCGCATGAAGCACCGCCGGGCGGTTCTTCTCGTCGAGCTCCACGCCGAACAGCCGGCGCTGGGAGTCTTCCACGATGAAAGTCTTGCCGGGAAGCGCGCGCTTCCAGACAACGTATGGATACTGCACCTGGTTCTGCACAGGCGCCTTCTTCGTGTTCGGCGGCGTGCACGCAAGGGCAAGCAGGCCGAAAAGCATCGTCAAGAGACCTGAACGTTTCATTTTCGACTCCTCCGGATGTTTGACGGTTGTGTCTAGGAATTGGCTGGATTTTGTTGCGTCAACTGCGCCAGAAGGCTCTCGATATGGGAAATCTCGTCCTTCTTGTGCAACTTCTGTTTCTTGATTCGAGCGACTTCCTGCTGCTCCTGAGACGTCAGACTGAGATGTTTTTCGATCTCCTGCAGACTCAGGTCCAGCGCCCGGTGCTCGACGCGCAGCACCTGCAGACGCTCCTCGATGGCGGCGATTTCGGCGACGTTGTCGTTGTTTTCCTTGCCCGGATCGTCATGACTCATGTGGATGACCTCCTTATAGTCAATCGAACCTTGCAAGCCTAACACAGGTGCAAATGATCTCAAAGTACTGGTTTCACTCTCTGACATGCTCCCGAAGTTCGCTGTAGAGGAGCTCATGCCACCGCCGCGCCTTTTCCTGATCCATGCCCAGGCATTCCATCAGGGTCTCCCCCGGGGCGAGCAATTCGGTCGGGCACTCCCGCTCCACATCGAGGATCCCGCCCTCGTTGTAGGTGAAGGGGAACAACCTGCACACGATCGGTCGGATCTCATAGGGCAGCGCGCAGCCCGTCTCCGCCAGGAACAGGCAGGAGCGGTCCTCACGCACCTTCAACTGCCGGCGCTCGCCTCGCTCGTTGAGCGTCCAGGCATTCCAGTTGGGATCGTCGTCCTGCTCCAGGTAGGCGGGATCCACGGGCACCCGCAGCTCGTGGAAATCGTCGTTCCCGACATACGCCGAGATCCGCGCCCGATCCCCCCGCGTCAGGAGGATCTCCTTCTTCCTGCAACAGGAGCCCTGCATCTCGGAACAGCGGGCACAGAGACATTTCAGTTCACCGGTAACCGACAACTGTTGGCTGCACATGCTTTTTTTACCTTGTAGTTTGGTTGCTTCCCGGATTGGAGACGGCGATGTGGCGGAAGAACACCTGCAAGAAGGCCCACTCACCCGTGGGCGTATTCTTGGATCCATTGCGTGGGTGTTGTCAATAGGTCAGTTTGGATTTTGCAAACGAGATCAGGCTCCTATTGGCCTGCGTCGAACTCGTCGAGCTCGCCGAGCTCGTTGGTCTGGCCGACGCAGACGCCCCACTCGGGGACGCACCGCTGGCGGGCGGGGTTGGGGCAGTCCGCGTGGGTCTGGCAGGAGGTGTCCAGGGAACTACCCTCCTCGCCGGTGCAGCCGGAGGCGAACACGCCGGCCAGGGCGATGATCCCCAGGGCGGCTGCCGCCCCTAAAAACCGCCTACTCATTCTGGCAGTTTTCTTCATATTGACACGTCCCTTCCAGGGTACCCGCGGGAATGCAGCACATCAGATCGCTGGCGCAATCGGTGTTGGTTTCGCAGCGATCTCCTTCGCTCTGCTCACAGGCGGCCAAGGAAGTCACGGCGACGAAAAGACACAGGGCAAACAATGAACGGATACGCATCATACAAACTCGATTTTCAAAACGTAAAAGGTTTTCTGAACATGTGATGTCTTTAGTTTCACTTCGTCATCGACGCTCTTCCCGATCATGGCCTTGGCCATCGGGGAGGCGAGATTGATCATCCCGCGGTTCGGATCGGCTTCGTCCTCGCCGACGATCTTCACCTTGGTGACCTCGCCGGTGTCATCGTTTTCGAGGGTGACCGTGGCGCCGAACACGACGCGGTCGGACTTGAGGGTCTTCGGATCGATGACCTCTGCGCGGGCCAGGTGATCCTGAAGATAGTTCTGGCGGGCGGCCAGATGACCCTGCTTGTCCTTGGCGGCATGGTACTCTGCGTTTTCACGCAGATCCCCATGCTCGCGGGCCTCTTCGATGTCCTTGATGTTCTTGGGGACTTCAACCATCTTGATGCGCGCCAGCTCTTCGGTGAGCCTGGCGAAACCCTCGGGGGTCATCGGTACTCGCGTCATTTACGCACCCTTCTTCTTCACGATCGTGTCGCCGCGCAGGATCTGGTACTCGTCGGCGTTCATGTGGGGCTCCACGAAGGAGCGGTATCCCTTGAGGCTCCAGCCCTTCTCGCAGAAGCCCTGCACCAGTCGGTTGTGAATCCGCAGGCTCTCGTCGTGCTCGGGCAGGAAGAGCTTGAGCATCGGCTCGCGGCAGGTCGATTCGTCATCGTACCGGAACAGGCACTCGACGGCCATGTAGCGGATCGTCTCGTTGGCGTCCTCGAGGTAGCCGGCCAGCAGCGGGGCCAGGCGGGGATCCACCCAGTCCTTGCAGAAGGCCAGGATTTCCTCCTTGCGCAGGGGCTCCCGCTCGTAGCCGGGCTCGTTGGCGTCGATCAACTTCTTGAGCAGCTCGAACATGGGATCGGCCGCGTCACGATGGATCATGCGGAACAACTGCAGCGCCTGGGAGATCGAGTGCGTCGGATTGACCGCGGGGCCCTCCTTGGAAAGCACGAACTCCTCGAGCTCGGGCAGCGCCTTGGGACCGAACTCGAGGATGACCTGAAAGACCCAGTTCTTCTCCTCCTCGTCGGTGACCAGACCGCCCTTGCCTTCGGCCAAAAACGTGAACCGCCGCAGCAGCCCGTAGATCGCTTCAGGAGTCCCCAGATCGCGCAGGGTGTGCAGGCCGGCCCAGCGCTCCTCGGGCTGAACGCGCTTGTTCAGCGCGGCGCGAAGGTTTCTGTCGAACGAGCGCTCGGCCCGTTCCTGTTTGTTGAAGATGCTTGAAAAAAAGCCCATTTTACCCATTCCCGTGCGGTCAGGACCACACCCCCCCGACCGGCGGTCCGGAGGGAGGCGGGGCTACTATAAGATGTCGTTGCGAAAAAGCAAGGACCCCGTCAGATCACACGATCCGGGTTCTCCCCGGCGGTAAACACCCGAGCCGCCGACGCGGCGAACTTGCCGGCGTCGTCGAGGCCGTCGGCGATGAGCGCCTGCAGGGAATCCGACGAATAATCGATGCCCTTGAGGATGACCTCCTGCGCCACGGCCATGCCGAGCTCGACCAGGCCCGGCAGGTTGATCTCCTTGCGCCCGTAACCGTTGCGATTCTCATGAACGATCTGCACGAAATTGCCCACCGACCGCAGCATCGCGGGCAGCACCACCGGCTGCACGATGCGCAGGCCGTGCTTGGCCAGGCCCATGGGGCGGTCCTTGTCGACTTCGCGCTTGTACTGCTTGAAGTGATCCTTGTTGTCGACGAACTTCAGCCGGAAGCGCTCGACGCCCTCCGGATCGCGGTAGAGCGTGATGATCATGTTCTCGGTGATGTAGCCCCAGATTCCCAGGATGAAGATGTTGATCCCGGCCTCGTCGGGCCGCAGATCCGGGATGAAATCCGTGTCCAGGAAGAAGCGCAGCACCTGCACAAAGAACACCACGAGCTTCTCGGCCAGCTCCGGATACTTGCGCAGGTAGCCCGAGTACTCGGCCTTGGCCAGGCTCTCGAGGCTGAACTGGGCGAGCTTCTCGCAGTCCCCGGGCAGCCAGTCGGCGCGCTCCTGGAAGGTGCAGAACGTGGTGAGGATGTTGCGGTATTCGATCAGGCCGCGGCTGGTCCGGATTCCATGACGCAGATCGTAAAAGAGCAGGAACTGCGCGAGCCGGAGCACCAGCTCCCGATAGTCGCTGTCGAGGAGGTTGGCGCTCAACTTCTCCTTGATCCCGCAGGCCTCCAGGTGCTGCACCAACTGGGCGTTGCGCCGCACGGGCATGTCGACCTTGGCCAGGAACAGGCTCAACTGCTCGATGAACTTCAGGCCGACCTTCAGGGTGGAGGGGTTGATCACGCCCACGGTCTCCTCGAGCCGGTACTGCGGATAACCGTGGTGCCAGCCCAGGACCTCGCCGATCACGCCCTCGATGTCCGCAAGGGTCATCACTCGTTTGAGGCGCGCCGAGCACGCCCGGCGGAACCGCACCGCGGCGGTCCGGACCACGACCCGGTTGGCGCGCGCCAGATCGGCGATCTCCTGCGGGCTGGCCGACGGCGCCGGGATGTAGAAGTTCTGCTCGGGCAGCAGGTAGTTCTCGCCGCTGTGCTGCGCAAAGCAGGACTCGATGATCCCGCGGGCCTCGTCCCAGTTCATGTCCGGATGGCGCGCCCCGTTGAGCCAGCGCAGGGTGTCCCGCACGCCGACGGTGATCGGCGCGTCGAAGAACTCGCGCAGGTGCGTCACCACCGCGTCGGAGAAGGGCCGCGTACGCAGCTCCGAAAGACGTTCCGCCAGCGCCGGGCGATCGGGCAGGCTTCCCTTCGCGTACGGATCCCTCGCCATCACGTCATAGAAGGAAAGGCGCTCGTTGCCCACGTGGGTCTCGCGGACCAGGAACAGGGAGGCCTCGTCGCCGGTGATCGGCAGGGGCTCCAGGCCGCACAGCAGCCGGCGCACGGCGTCGTCGACCGGGAACAGGAACAGATCGCGGGGCTCGCCCATGAAGAAATACGGAATCTCGCGGGCCGCCTCGAGGCTGTCGGACACGGTCTTGCGCCACGTGGGAAACAGG
>JAHITJ010000260.1 GCA_018817795.1 Myxococcota bacterium
CAATGCTGCGTATTCCCTGCGCCTCAAGGCCGTGGCCTATCTCGACGTCCTGTGCATCTCCGCGGGCTTTTTGCTGCGCGTGTTCGCCGGCGCGGCGGCTGTGGACGTCCCGGTGTCGTTCTGGATCCAGGTCAACACGCTGCTGCTCGCGGCGTTTCTGGGCTTCGGCAAGCGCCTCCACGAACTGAGCTGGGTCGACGACGGCAACAGCGTCCTGCGGCCCGCCCTGGGGGGCTACCGCCGACGCACGCTGGACCGTCTGCTGCTGGTGTTCCAGGTGCTGATCCCGCTGGCCTTTCTGGCCTACACGCTGGATCCGGTCTCCCTGCGCCATCACACGCTGATCTTCACCGTGCCGCTGATGGCCGCCGCCCTCTACCGCTTCCACGGCCTCTGCGCCGTGCCCGGGAACTGGCACTCGCCCACCGACCGCATGCTGCGTGATCCCTGGTTTCTGCTGGCCGCCGGCGGCTGGCTCACCGCCGTGCTGCTGCTGCTGTACCGGTAAATTCCGCCCCCGGGCCGGAGATTCTACTCTTCTTCATTTTGGGACTGCGGCGACCTGCAGGTCGAGGACGACCTGGCGCCGCTTCTTCTCTTCTCTTCTCTTCTCTTCTTCAGGGCGGCCCGGTCCGTGTACGTCCGTGATTTTTCTCCAGGTCCGTGACCGTCCGTGTTCGTCCGAGCCCGGGCCGCCTCTTCTGCTTTGCGTTCTCCTCTGCTTTGCGTTCTGCTCACCGGTCATGGCTTGAATCGCCATAACCGGTCTTTTCCGACGGCATTCCTATTCTTTTTGGTTCTTCTTCATCGCCTGTCAGGAGGCGTGAATTCTTTGCTGTCTTTTTGTTTCTTTCCCGGGAGAGCATCTCCCGGAGCCCTCTGGTCAGGGGGACGCCGGACCGGCGTGGACTAGGTGCGGCAAGAACGGCGACCGGAAGGCCGGGGCCGGCGGATTCCCCCCGACACCCCCCTGATCTGCACCTGCGACAACCACCAGGGCGGTCGAGTTCTAACTCAACTTATTCGGTGATTGGTCCACTCCCCTCGAAATCGAAATCGAAATCGAAATCGAAATCGAAATCGAATCCCGGCTGGCGCCGGAGTCCCGCTCACTTCGTTCGCGTTCTGGTGCGTGCGTACGTACAATCACCGAACGTCCAAAATGAGAACTCGATCGCCCCGCCGGGACGGTCCTGCTTCCTCCTTTTCCGTCTTTTCCGTGGTAAAACTCTTATGTCTTTTTCTTTATCCGTTTACTTCGGAGATCAGACGCTCCCCGGAGTCCGTCAGAAGTCGGCGGAGAAGTTCACGCCGATGCCGCGGCCGGGGCCGTAGACGCCCGAGCCGTGATACTTGTATTCGAAGTCCAGCAGGTTCTCGGCGGTGAAGAACACCGAGACGCGCTCCACGCCGGAGACGGGGCGGTCCCAGGTGAGGCCGGCGCGCAGGTTGAGGGTGTACCAGGCGGGGGTGCCGCCGTCGGGGATGCGGGCGTCCTTGAGGTCCTCGGGGGAGAGGCGGTCCTGGTTGAGCGCGCCGCGGGCGAAGGCCTCGGCCAGAATCCGGGCGCTGCCGGTCCACCAGGTCGGCTGCACCGCGCGCACCGTGAGCTGGCCCGAAAGCGGCGGGATGCGCGAGAGCGGGACCTTCGTGCCGTCGTCGCGGTGCTCCTCGCCACGGGTCCATGCGAACACGCCCAGCAGGTGCAGGCGCCGCAGGGGGGACCAGTCGAAGTGGCCATCGGCGCCGTAGATCCAGCCCTCGTTGCCGTTGTAGTTCTCGACGACGTCCTTGCCGTCGATGGCGGTCTGGCCCTCCCAGGTGGCGGCGCGGCGCAGGATGATGTCGGTCAGGCGCGAGGCATACAGGGACACGCCCATGGTGAGGCCGGGCAGGTGCAGCCGGGAGACCCACTCCAGGCCGTCGAGGGATTCTGGTCGCAGATCGGGGTTGGGGACGTGGAACGCCTTGCCCTCGTCGCCGAGCATGGCGCTCTCGTGGAGGCTCGGCGCGCGGAAGCCCTGGGAGAACACCAGCGAGGTGGACCAGCGCCGCGCCCAGTTGGCCGAGATCGAGGAGAAGAACACGACGCTGGTGTGGTCGTAGTCCACCGACGGAAGAGTGGCGTAGGCCGGCGCGTAGGCGGCCGCGCCGTGCACGCGGGAGCCCGCCGAGACGTTCACCCTGAGGCCCTCCATGGCCCAGAACGGCACGTCGACGAAGGCGAAGAGGCCCCAGGTGCGGCTGGTGCTGCCGTCGGGCAGGCCATTGAAGCCGGTGGGGATCCAGGGCTGTCCCGCGTCGCGGGCGACCTGGTCGGAGGTGACGGTGTCGTACTGGAACATGCCGCCGGCCTGCACGCGCAGGTTGCGGTGGGGCCGGAACTGGAAGGTCGCGTCCAGGCCGGGGGAGGACACCCAGGTGTGATCGCGCGTGGTCGACAGGAGCGTGACGTAGTCGGCGTCGACCAGGGAGGTGTCCTTCTGTTCGTAGAACCGCTGAAAGGAGAAAACGAGCTGGGCCTGCATCGTCCATACCGGCACGGCGAACTCAAGCCGGAGCCAGGCGAGGTGATCGGTGTTGTCGTAGACGAGGTAGTTGAGCTTGGTGTAGAGGTTGTCGGCTCGCCCGGCATCAAGGATGCGTCCGAACAGATAGTTCCCCGTGAGGGAGACATCGCGCAGGGCCCCCAGGCTGGCGCGGGTCCACAGGGCGCGGAACAGCCCCGTGCCCGTGTTGTAGGACGAGTGCGGCTGTGCGCCGATGCTCCCGCCGCCGTCGAGGTCCTGTGCAACGAAGCCCGACAGGGCGCCGCCCAGGGCAAAGCCGCGTCCGCCGCCGCCGAACATCGCGCCGCCGGAGAAGCCGCGGTCGGCGCTGCGGAAGCCCGAGACGATCTGCCCGGTGGTGGTCCATGCGTCCCTGTAGGCCAGGGGGGTGAAGGACACCGGGTTGAGGCGCAGCACGCCGCCCATGGCGTCGGAGCCGTAGAGCACGCTGCCGGCGCCCCGCAGGACCTCGATGCTGCCGAGCATGAACGGATCGAACAGATTCAGGTACTGCAGCGGACCGGTCCGGTAGGCTGCATGGTTGAGGCGGACGCCGTCGATGGTGATCAGCACCTGCGGGCCGATGAGCCCGCGCAGGATCGGCGATCCGCCGCCGTGGTTGGTCTTCTGCACGAACACGCCCGGGGTCTCGGTCAGGGCCTCGGAGACCGAGCGCGGTGCGGTCTGCAGCAGGCGCCGGCGGCTGATCTTCTCGACGCTGCGCGAGCTGGAGAACGAGCTCTCGCGGCGCTTGCGGGCGATGACCAGAATCTCGTCGCTTTCGGAGATCTTTCCTGTCGCATTTTTCTTGACGGGCCGGGCGTTTTGGACTGGGTCCGGCGCCGGGTCTTCGGCGGCGCCAGCGAACGGAATCACGGGAAGGAAGAACGAGAAAACAATCAGGATCAGGGACATCGAGCGGGCCGGCCGTTTCATGACTACTCGTCTTCTGGCTCGACGACGTCGGCGGCCGAGACATGTTCGATGAGCATCTCGTGCAGCAACTTCTCCATCCCGGCTGCGCCCTTTCCGCTCAGGTGGCAGTCGTCCTGGAAGTTGCCCAGTTGGGTCGTGAAATGCTTGTACTTCGGCATGTTGAAGTCCACCGTGATGGCGTCCTCGGGCAGGACCGCCGTCACCAGGTCGAGGTAGTTGTCGAAGAACTCGCGGTGGCGCTCGTAAATGGGCCTGGGGACCGGGTGGTAATACTGGATGATCTTCACGTCCCGCTCCCGGAGCTCTTCTATCAGGTCCAGGTAGTCCTGCCAGGCCAGCGGGTCAATCGAGAGTTCCCGGCGGGCATAGTCCGGATCCTCGGCCTTTTCGCGGATCAGTTCCAGGGTCTTCTCCAGGGGGACCTCCTCATACACGTGATAGCCGAACTCGTTGTAGAGCTCCTTCTCGGACAGGCTGTGGTACGCCTGGATGACGTAGCGCTTGAGGATGTCGATGGAGCCCAGCGCACCATAGACGGCTCGGCTGGAGAGGTAGTCGGTCTTCATGCCGTGCTGGCGCAGCATGTAGGGATACATGCAGATGATGACCAGTCGTGGGGACCGCAGTTCGAGGTAGTTGTCGACCAGGGCCTTGATCTCCGTGATGGTGCCGCCCAGGATCGACAGATTGTAGATCTCCAGCGGCCGGAACATCCCCGTGTTGACGTTGAACGAAGTGGAGGGACCAATCAGCAGTGCATTGAAGTTCTCGGGGACATATCTGCGCGAGAGAATGTTCTTCTCCAACCGCTCGTTGTAGTAAAGCGAGATCCGCTTGCCACGGGCGTTTCCGAACAAACTGTAGTTGTCGATCAGGATGTTGGCGCCCACGACGGAGGCGACCATTGCCAGGGTGATGGTGAGGGCGGAGATGAAGAAGTGTTTGGCGGACAGCATGATGAAATGGAATGCCTCGGAGGCCCGGAAAGTGCGAGGCCAATCAGGAGATTAATAGTACCGGCCCGCGGGGGACGCAAGGGAAAATCAGGGCAGTGGTTCGCGGCGCTGGAGGATGATGAACTCCACGCGGCGGTTGAGCTCCTCGCAGACGTGGCGGGCGCGGCGGGCCAGCGAGGAGGAGCAGGTCTTGACCGGCCGGGAGAAGCCGTACCACTTGGCCACCAGCCGTGCCGGGGCGACGCCGCGGTTGATCAGGTACTGGCGCACGGCGTTGGCGCGCTTGGCCGACAGTTTGTCGTTGTAGTCCTCCTCGCCGTCGGTGCCGGCGTGGCCCTGGACCTCGACGAGCAGGAGCTGGGGGTTGGCCTTGAGCGTCAGCGCGACCTGGTTGAGCAGGTTGAAGGAGACGGGCATGATCACGGCCTCGTTGTTCTCGAAGAAGACCTTCTCGAGGATCTTGATCTGCGCCTGTTCCATCTGGACCTTGGACTTGCCGGAGTCGGGACAGCCGTCGTCGTCCTCGAAGCCGTTGATGGTCTCGCGGGTCTTCGCGAAGTTGTCGGCGAGATCGGCGTCGGTGCCGCGGCACTTGTCGGTGTCGTCAGGGATGCCGTCGGTGTCGTTGTCGGCGTCGGGGCAGCCGTCGGTGTCCTGGAAGCCGTCCTTGTCCTCCCGGGTCGCGGCGAACTGGTCAGCCGCGTCGGTGTCGACGCCGCGACATTTGTCGGTTTCGTCTAGGACGCCGTCGGCGTCGTTGTCGGCGTCAGGGCAGCCGTCGAGGTCCTGGAAGCCGTCCTTGTCCTCCCTGGTCTTGGCGAACTGGTCGGCGGCGTCGGCGTCGACACCGCGACACTTGTCGGTTTCGTCTAGGACGCCGTCGGCGTCGTTGTCGGCGTCAGGGCAGCCGTCGTCGTCCTGGAAACCGTCCTTGTCCTCCTTGGTCTTCACGAAGAGGTCTCTGGCATCGGCGTCGACGCCGGGGCACTTGTCGGTCGTGTCGGTGACGCCGTCGGCATCGTTGTCGGCGTCGGGGCAGCCGTCGAGGTCCTCAAAACCGTCCTTGTCCTCGGGGTTGTCGGGACATCGGTCGACCTTGTTCAGGATTCCGTCGCCGTCGCGATCCGGGTTGAATCCCCAGGCATAGCCGACCCCCACCCGCAACGAGAAGTTCGTGGCGAAGTTGGCCTCGTAGCCGTCGGTCATCTGCACGACGCCCTCGAGGCGCCCGAACCAGGCCTTGTGGATGGGAAACAGGACGCCGGCGCCGAGCCCGGCATGGAGATCCAGATCCGTCCCGGCAGTGTCGGCGGACAACCCCAGCACACCCGCCTCGAACTTGCCGTAGGGCGTGAACTTCCACAGTTTCACGGGCAGGCGCCAGAGCACGCCGAGGGTTCCTGCGAAGGCCAGCGCCGACTCGTCGGATTCATCCAGGCTCGTGGGCAGGACCTCCACGAGGGCCTCCAGCGTGAGCTGGAGGTAGTCCACACCGAAGAAGAGGCCGCCCAGCGGTGCGTGGGCGGGCGTGTCGGCCGGATTCCGGAGGACGTCCTGCGACCCGTTGTAGAGATCCTGGTGGCCGTCGAACAGCCGGAAGCCCAGCAGGCCGCCGGCGCGGAAGCGGAAGTCCTCGCGGTCGACGGCGGCAGCAGGCGCGGTCGTTGCGACGGTCAGGACCAGGGAGAGAAGGATGACAGCAGTGCGATGCATGAGGTTCTCCTTGATTCAGTGACCGTCACGGTACGCAGGGCGTATGCCAGCCGAGTTGGGTGAAGGTGTTTGCCGGGAACGTGTCCCAGTACAGCCATGGTTCGAAGGGGTCCGACCCGTCGTCATCTCCGTGCACTTCGTAGCAGTCCCGCACATAGGTGGCGAGGATGCCCCAATCCGCGGAAGAACCGAGTATTCCAAGAATGTCATAAACGGTAGTACCGCACTTGAGTTCGATGACATCGTTGCCATTCCAGTTGAAAGATGAGTTGGATTGATCACAGACAGCCTGAATGGCGGGGTCTGGACGGTTTCCGACGATTCCAGTGTCACAGATGACGAAAACGTCACCTGGCGCCACCGTTCCGGTGAGGTTGACGGAAGTCGGGGTCATGCTGCCGTTGTAATACACAAGAATCTGGCAGCCTGTCAGCGTGAACGTGGTGGCGGTCGGGTTGTAAATCTCGATGGCCTTGTTGTAGCCGGTTCCCTCGATGTATTCGCTGAAGTAGGGCGCCGGGATCGCGGGCAGGACCGTGAGTTCCCCCGCCTGCGCGCTCTGGTAGCCGTTGTCGCTGCCGTCGATGTCGCAGAGCTTCCACGACAGTCCGCCGTCGAGGCTGTACCGGAACGCGTAGTCGTAGACGCCCACATCGAAAGGACGGACACGGGCCTTGTACTCGTCGTCGTTCATAATCGACAGGTTGTAGGCGGCGTCGACCCAGGTCCAGGCAGTGTCGGGCGTGGTTCCCACGTCCCCGTAGCCGAACTGGGACAGAATGAACGGGGCCTGGTCATACAGGTCGGTCAGGCCGTCCTCCCACACATTGGAGTAGATGTATTCCGTGTACAGGTACTGCTCCACGGTGGTGGAAAAGGGGGACTGGATGTTGCACCAGTTGACCTCGCACGGGTCGTTGATCGCGCCGGGCGTGCCGAAGTCGTCGCCTGGGGGATCGAGTTCGGTCTGATCGGAGAAGCACCAGGTAGTGGCAAGGTCGTTGAGGGTGTGCGCGACGCCGTCCAGGGCTGCCCGGGAGAGCACCAGGCTGCGGCTGGCGAGGTGGTTCCAGGTCGCGTCCCAGGTGACGTCGTCGATGACCAGCGCGTCACGATTCCGGTAGATCTCGATGGTGCCGACCGCCTTGGCGAGCAGGGGCATGGTCGGGAACTCGAGGTCCACGTCCACACCACCGTTGAGGCCGCTGTCAGCGAGGGCGCCCACCACGAAGTATCCGCGCGGTGCGAGGATGACTGCTGGCAGGGCAGGGATGACCGTGAAGTCATCCGTGGTGGCGTTCCACACCCAGAAGCCCACGCCGGAGAGCAGCAGGGTGGCGTCGGTGGTGTTGTGAATCTCGAAGTACTGGCCGAAGGCCGGCAGGGTGTCCATTGGTTCGATCATGATTTCATTGACGATCAGATCGCCTTCGCCGGGCTCCGTGGCGGCCACGCAGGTGCCGCTGCCGGCCGGGACCTCGTAGTAACCGCTGACGCAGGCGCAGTAGGCGTCCACCGTGTCACCGTCGTCCTCGCAGGCGGAGTTGGGACCGCAGGTGCCCGCGTCCACGGTACCGTCGCAGTCCTCGTCGAGCCCGTCACACACATCCAGGGCCTGGGGTTCGATGTTGCCCGAACACTCGGTGCCGGTGTGGTCGGCCCTGCACACGGTCGTGCCATAGGTGCATACGCCGACGTCGGTGGTGCCGCACTGCACACCCAACGCGAAGCCTTCGTCGGTGGAGGCGTCGCAGTCGTTGTCGAGGCCGTCGCAGATCTCCGGATTGGCGTCGTTGGGGTCGTTGCAGGCCAGGCCGGCGCCGCCGTTGCAGACGAAGGTTCCCTCTTCGCAGAGGTCCGCGTCGGTGCCGTCGCAGGCTAGGCCGAGGTTGGGCTCGGCGGAGCCGTCGGTGGTGGCGGGATTGCAGTCGTTGTCGAGTCCGTCGCAGAGATCGGTGG
>JAHITJ010000261.1 GCA_018817795.1 Myxococcota bacterium
GGCCCCCCGAGATGTCGTTGACCATGCACGCACCCGCGGAGAGGGCCGCGTCGGCGACGGCGGCCTTGGTCGTGTCCACCGAGACGATGAGGCCCGCGGAGGCCAGTTCGTGGATGATCGGCAGGATGCGGCGGATCTCCTCGTCTGCGGGCACGGGAGGGGCCCCGGGGCGCGTGCTCTCGCCGCCGACGTCCACGATGGCGGCGCCGCTGCGAACGGCCGTGTGGGCGAACGCGAGGGCACGGTCCACGTCGAGGTGCACGCCGCCGTCGTAGAACGAGTCGGGCGTGACGTTGACGATGGCCATCAGCACTGGTGCGTCAAAGGAGACCGCGCGTCCCTGGAGGGTCAGCGCAGGGAAGGTTCTTTCAGGCGGGAAGAGCATGGGGTTCACCCCCGATCAGGAGAAGGAGAGGGAGAAGCCGGGCTCGGTGGGCGAGGGCGCCGGGACGGTCGGCGCAGGGATCAGTTTCTCGAGATCCTCACGGTTGAGCGTCTCCTTCTCGATGAGCATCTGGGCGACGCGCTCGAGCACGTCGATGTGGGTGGTGAGGATCTCCTTGGCCAGATCGAAGGCCTTCGAGACAAGGACATAGACCTCGGAGTCGATGGTCTTGGCGGTCTCCTCGGAGATGTCGCGGTGGACGGTCAACTCGCGGCCCAGGAAGATCTCCTCCTCGCGGGCACCGTAGGTCAGCGGGCCGAGCTTGTCGCTCATGCCCCACTCGCACACCATCTTGCGGGCGATCTTGGTGCAGGTCTCCAGATCCGACGAGGCACCCGAGGTCTGCATGTTGAACGTCAGTTCCTCGGAGATGCGCCCGCCCAGGGACACCGCCATGAGGTTGAACAGGAACTCGCGGCTCATGTTGTGCCGGTCCTCCTCGGGCAGGCGCATGACCAGGCCCAGGGCCTGGCCGCGCGGGATGATCGTGGCCTTGTGGATGGGATCCTTCTCACCGGGCACCAGCATGGCGACCACGGCGTGGCCGGCCTCGTGGTAGGCTGTGATCTTCTTTTCCTTGTCGTTGATGACCATGGAGCGGCGCTCGGCGCCCATCAGGATCTTGTCCTTGGCCATCTCGAAGTTGTCGTGGGTGACGTTGTCCTGGCTCGTGCGCGCCGCGATCAGGGCTGCCTCGTTGACCAGGTTCGCCAGATCCGCGCCGGAGAAGCCGGGGGTGCCCTTGGCGAGGATCTGGAGCTTGACGTCGTCGTTCAGGGGCACACCGCGGTTGGTCACGTGCACCTGGAGGATGGCCTCGCGGCCCCGCACGTCAGGCAGGTTCACCACCACGCGGCGATCGAAGCGGCCCGGACGCAGCAGCGCCGGATCGAGCACGTCGGGGCGGTTCGTCGCGGCGATGAGGATGATGCCCTCCTTGCCGTCGAAGCCGTCCATCTCCACGAGCAGCTGGTTGAGGGTCTGCTCGCGCTCGTCGTGTCCACCACCGAGGCCGGCGCCGCGATGGCGGCCGACGGCGTCGATCTCGTCGATGAAGATGATGCAGGGCGCGCTCTTGCGGCCCTGCTCGAACAGGTCACGCACACGGGAGGCGCCCACGCCGACGAACATCTCGACGAAGTCCGAGCCGGAGATCGAGTAGAACGGCACGCCGGCCTCGCCTGCGATGGCGCGCGCCAGCAGGGTCTTGCCCGTTCCCGGCGAGCCCACCAGGAGCACGCCGCGGGGAATCTCGCCGCCCAGCCGCGTGAACTTGCGGGGATCCTTGAGGAAATCGACGATCTCGGAGACCTCCTCCTTGGCCTCCTCGACGCCGGCGACGTCGTCGAAGGTGACCTTCTTGTCGCCCTCGCCGTTGAGCCGCGCCTTCGCCTTGCCGAAGGACATGGCCTTGCCTGCGCCGCCCTGCAGTTGCCGCAGGAACACAAAAAACAGGACGAACAACAGCAGCATCGGCAGCCACGAGATCAGCAGGGAGGGCCACATGCTCTCCTCTTCCTTGTCAATGGCGTATTCAACCTGCTCCTGGTCCATCTTCTCGAGCAGCTCGGGGCTCACGAGCCCATACGTCTTGAACTTCCGGGCGCCGTCCTGGTACTTCCCCTTCACGCGGTTGCCCACGATCTTGACGTCCTCGAAGCGCACGCCGTTTTCGACGTCACGGACGAAGGTGGAAAACTTGATCTCCTGAACGGTCTCTTCGCTCGTGTTGTACATCTTGAACAGCATCACGAACAAAGTAATCAGGATGACCCATACCAAAATAGTTTTATGAGACTGTTTCACTGAGGATCCTCATCTTGGCCGCGGGGACGCGGTTTGAAAACCGCAGTCTGTGACTCCCGGGGTTCCGGGCGCAGCCACTTCTCTCATTTAATGAAAAGAATCGCATTGTCAACGCTTTTCCGGAAAAGAACTTGGAAAAACCTTTTGACCTCGCGTATTTTCAATGCCCCGGATGCGTGCTAGAAACCCTGGTAATGCCCAGCAGGGATGGAGGAACTCGATGAAAACTACCATGAAAAATAGCCTCTTCCTTCTCCTCTTGTGGTCAATGGCCGCTTGCTCGGGCGGTGACCGTCCGGCGCCGTTGGCGCCGTTTATACCTCCGGTTGCCACACCGTCCGGCGTGACGGAGGATCCTCCCGGGTCCGACGTCCACGGCCAGCTCGTCCTCGGCGGTCCCTCCCATCCCCCCGAGCTCATCGGCTGTGACGCCCGTCGCTGCAGGGTGAAATCCCTGTCGGCGGAGATCGTCTCCCGGTTGCTCGAGAATCCGGACCGCCTGCTCGTGTTCGAGCCCGGCGCCACGCCCGCGGATCTGGCCACCCTGCGACTCTTCCCCCAGATTCGCCGCCTCGAGTTGTCCCATCTCGCGATCACCGATCTGGCGTTCCTCGGCCAGGCCCGGGAGCTCGTCGAGCTGGGTCTGGGTCGCACCGGGCTCAAGGATCTGGCCCCCCTGCGGTTCCTGAAGCGCCTGACGCACCTGGTGCTGTTCGAGGTCCCGTTCGTCGACGGTGCCCCCCTGGCCGCCCTGACCGAACTGCGAATGCTGGACCTGTCCCGGTGTCCGAAGGTGCGGGACTTCACGTTCCTCGGATCCCTGGTCCGGCTGGAGAGCCTGCTCCTGTCGGGCACCGCATTCGCGGACCTGTCGGCGCTGGCCTCGATGACCGGGCTGCGCGAGTTGAGCCTCGGGCAGACGCAGGTCCCGGCCGAGAACCTGGACGCGCTGGCCGGCCTGACGCATCTGGAGGGCCTGCACCTCGACGGGCTGTCCAGATTGTCGGGTCTGTCGGCGCTGGCCGGGATGACCAGGCTGCAGCACCTGGGGCTCTCGTCCACGGCCGTGCGCGACCTGTCGGTGCTCGCCAGGCTGGTGCAACTGCGGAGCCTGAAGATCAACGCCACCCCAGTGGTGAGCCTCTCGCCCCTGGCCGGAAGTGAACATCTGCACAGCCTGTTCATGCAGGACACGAAGATCTCCGATCTCTCACCGCTCAAAGGCCACCAGGCCCTCCGGTGGTTGTACGCGTCGCGAACGCCGGTGGCCAACCTGTCGGCGCTGGCCGGGCTCGGGCTGACCACCCTGGATCTGGGCGGAACGCGGGTTCGCAATCTGGGCGCGCTCTCGAGCTGCCGCCAGCTGGAGAGGCTGTTCCTGGGCCGGACCGCCGTCTCGGATCTGGCGCCGCTTTCCGGGCTGCCCCTGCAGTATCTGGATCTGTCGTATACCAAGGTGTCCAGGCTGGGGCCCCTGGCCACATCAATGAACCTGAAGTCGGTCTCCCTGGCCTACACCGCGGTGAAGGACCTGTCGCCCCTGGCGGGCCTGCCGGCGCTGGAGATGCTGGACATCACGGGCGTGACGCCGGCCAGACCGGAAATCCTGCAGGGGATGGCCGCCCTCAAAAAGCTGGTGTTCACGGATGGTGTGCTGGATGCGGCGGTCCGCAAGAGCCTCGCCGACAAGGGCGTCGAGCTCGTCGTCGTCCCCTCGACACAGGCCATTGACTCAAATAAATGATACGGGTATGATGCACCCGTTCGTTTTTTGTACTTTCACATCACGAGGTTAGTCATGTTCAAGAGCAAGTATGGTCTCATCTCCGCACTGTTGGTGATCGTCGCCACGGCCACCGCCTATTTTGTGGTCACCTCCAGGGTCAAGACCGGCGTGCGCCGGGCCGCCATCCAGCAGTTGAAGCGCGGAGACCAGATTGTCCGTCAGAACGAGTCCTTCAACCAGGCCCAGTCCATCGCCCTCGCCTACAAGGCGGCCACGGTCGTGCGGCCGCACGTGGCGCGGATCTGGGATCTGCGCGCGAAGCTGGCCGAGGCCATCACGGCTGAATTGCCGCTGTTCGCCCTTTACGCCAAGGCTCCGGTCATGATCGCCGTCGTGCGCAAGCAGGCCGAGGACGCCAAGAATGACATCGTCTACTGGACGGCCATCAACGGCACCGACCTGTCCACCTCGATCAACACCGAGTGGATCACCCCCGCCGAATGGGAAAAACTGATCAAGGAGACCAAGCCCACCCCCGTGAACCCGGCCACGGCGCCGGCTCCGGTGGTCACCGCCGCGCCCGCCCCCGCCAAGGACGCCGCCAAGGGCCAGCCGGAAGCAGCGACCGACGCTCCTCCGGTGGAGGTCCCCGTGCTGTTCCCCGGCGAGGAGGCCGGCAAATTCGTGATCAAGCCGGCGGCGGCCCCGAAGTACGTTTCGGGCTCGGCCAAGGTGGCCTTCACCGTCGACATCGCCTTCATGTCCGAAGGCGCCGCGGCCCCCCTGACCATGGGTGAGCTGGTGGTGGCCTTCGACAGCGCCGACGTGAAGCCCGAAGCCGTGGAGCAGATCATCATGCGCATCGCCCGCAATCCGCAGGTGCGCGCCTTCATCCCCTCCTATGAGATGGAGCGGACCCGCCTTCATGAGATGCTGTCAGCGATGAGCGTCGTGGGCGAGGAAAAAGCCGACGCCAAGCCCGCCGACGCCAAGCCCGCCGACGCCAAGGCCGTCAACGCGAAACCGGCCCACGGCACCGGCTACGAACTGGGCAACCTGACCCCGTACTTCGTGCTGCTGAACTTCGCCAACGGCGCGGTCATCACCCGCGACAAGGACGACTCCAAGACCATCGGCTACAATCACCTCAAGTACTCCAAGGAGATGCTGCCGTTCATGGATCAAACGGCCCGCACCGGCCAGGCCGCCTATGACATCGTCGAGCACGAGGCCATCAACCGCTTCCCCATCCAGGAAAAGCCCGCCAAGCTCTATCACGCAGCCTCCGTGCCCGTGATCGACGGCCCCCGCGGCGCCTTCCTGACCATCCTGTGGCCCTTCGACGTGCGTGTGGGACAGATCCAGTCCCAGTCCGAGCTCGACGTCGCCTTCTTCTACGGGCGCCACGTGTTCTTCCCGACCTTCCGCGGCGAGAACACTGTCAAGAAGGTCTCCCAGGCTGAGGAGACCCTGCGCGGACGCCTGACCGACGTGCAGGACAGCCCGCTGGTTGCCGATCCGACCGCCTGCATCAAGACCGCATCCTTCGAGTTCGGCGGCGATGACTACCTGGGTTCGTTCTACCGCTTCTCCAGGATGACGCTCACCGGGAAGCCCTACGGCTATGCCCTGTTCGTCTCGATGGACAACATCCGGAAGCCGTATGCGGGCATGGGCTTCATCATCCTGCTGTTCGGCCTGCTGATGCTGATCATGGTCATCGCCATGGAGAACCTGGTGTTCTTCTATTTCTACAACTCCGTGGACTCGATCAACGAGGGCATCCAGGAGGTCGCCTCGGGCAACCTCGACTTCATCTTCGGCCGCGTCTCCAAGGAGACCGAGGGCCTGTCGAACTCGCTGAACGACGTGCTCAACATCGTGCTGGGCCGCGAGCCCTACGACGAGGAGAAGGGCGAGGCCCCGACGCGCGCGGGTATCCAGTTCCTGGTCCTGGGCCGGCTCCCCGAGATGCCGCTGGACGAGAAGGATCCCGCCGTCGCCCCGCTGGTCTCCGCCTCCGAGGAGGCGTACTACAACACGCTGTACCAGAAGTTCACGATGAACTGGGGCAAGCTCGGCCAGGAGGACGCCGCTCCGTCCCGCGAGGTGTTCATGCTGCGTGTCAACCTCTACGAGCGCCTGGTGAGCAACCGCACCTCCTGCGACCGCGTGTACTTCGAACTGGAGCTGCAGGACGGCAGCCTGGTCCTGATCCCGCTGCCCGTCAACGAGTAATCTATCCGGGCACGTCGTGCCCTCCTTGTCGGGCTGACGCCCGGCCCGGACCGCCGCGATAGGCGGTCCTCTTCCGACGCCCGGTATTGCATTGGCTGCCCCGGGCACGAAGGGCCCCGGGAAAACCGACATCTCCCGTGAGGCTTCCATGAAAACCAGAAAATCCCAGGTACTTTCGGGGCTCGACGTGCTCGTCCGCGACGACCTCGCGCCGCTGCGGGGACGCTCCATCGCGCTTTTGGCCCACGCGGCCTCGGTGTCCCGCGATCTTCGCAATATCCTTGACATTTTTCTGGAAAACGGCCTGCGCGTGGTCCGCGTGTTCGGCCCCGAGCACGGATTCTGGGCCGTGGCCCAGGACATGGAGCCGGTGGGGGCGCACCCGGCCTACGCGGGCATCGAGTTCGTGAGCCTGTACGGCACCACCGAGCAGAGCCTGACGCCCGGTCCGGAGCACTTCGAGGGCGTGGACCTGCTGGTGTGCGACCTGCTCGACGTGGGTTCGCGCTACTACACGTTCGTCAACAGCGTCGTGTTCGCCGTCGAGGCCGCCGCGCGCGCCGGCGTGGAGAGCCTGATCCTGGACCGTCCCAATCCCCTGGGGGGCGTCCACATCGAGGGACCGCTGCTGGAACCCGGCTTCGAGAGCTTCGTCGGGCTGGTGCCGGTCCCGGTGCGCCACGGCCTGACGCTAGCGGAGCTGGTCTGCTTCGCGTTCGTGCACCGCGGGGGCAATCCGGTCAACCTGCCCGGGATCGTGCCCTGCGAGGGCTGGAAGCGCGCCCTGTGGTGGGATCAGACGGGTCTGCCGTGGGTGCTGCCGTCGCCCAACATGCCCACGCTGGACACGGCCACGGTGTATCCCGGCGGCTGTTTGATCGAGGGCACCACCCTCTCGGAGGGCCGCGGCACCACGCGTCCGTTCGAGCTCTTCGGCGCCCCCGGCCTCGACGGCGCGAAGCTCGCCGAGGCCATCGGCCCGGTCCCCGGCGCGATCCTGCGGCCGCTGCAGTTCAAGCCCACGTTCCAGAAGCACGCCGGGGTCATCTGCGGCGGAGTCCAGATCCACGTCACCGACCGCGCCCACTTCCGCTCCTGGAACCTCATGATCCACGCCTTTTCGGCGATCCTCAACCTGTGGCCAGACCGCTTCGGCTGGCGTACCGACGCCTACGAGTTCGTGCGCGAGATCCCCGCCTTCGACCTGCTCGCGGGCTCCTCCTCGGTGCGCGAGGCCCTCGAAAACGGCGTCGACCCCGACGAACTCATCGCCGAGCAGACCTTCCCCGCCGCCACTTGGCTCGAGACGAGTGAACCGTTCCGATTGTACGAGTAGCGCGCGCCCACCGGGCTAGAGGAACTCAGAAGCGGTCCCACGGACACGGACGAAGAGGCGGCCCGGTCACGGACGGTCACAGACTTACACGGACAGCGACCGGTCCCACGGTCGCCGAATCACGGACTTACACGGACCGGGCCGCCTGGGATAAGAAAAAGCAAAGAGAAGCAGAAGAGGCGTCCGTGCGTCCGTGTCTCCCCGTCCGTGCGTCCGTGTCTCCCCGTCCGTGCGTCCGTGTCTCCCCGTCCGTGCGCGGCGGTCCGTGTCAGTCCGTGTCAGTCCGTGTCAGTCCGTGCATTTCCGTGTGTCCGTGGTCCGTGGCCGCGGTCCGTGTGTCCGTGGCCGTGTCGGGCGACCGAAGACGTTCGCGGTGGAAGCTCCGCAGGGCTTCGCTTCGTGGGACTCCTGCGCAGCCGGGCCTCCTCAGGCTTGACCCAACCTGCGACCTGCCATACATTCAGGCAATCGCTGGTCCCGCACCTGCGGCTCGCGCCGAAGTGAAAGGATGCAGAGTAATTTCATGTTACACGACGATGGTTTCCGGATTTCCTCAGATGATCCACGAAGCCATCCCATACGGACCCCTGCGACGTTTTCCGTTCTTATACGGATCCGTCCAAACATTGGTTAGGCGGCCATGGTTGATCTCGCTTACCACCGGTCAATTCAAGAGCATCTCCGCTATCTGACGGAGCTGGACGAGCAGGTTGGGCCGGCTGAGTTGATCTGTGGGTGGTTTGACGACCTTTACTTTCCGTCAGAGCGAGAATGTCCTGACGGCTATCCCAGAGAGACCTGGGAGAGAGGGCGGCGCGATTGGCTGGCGTGCTTCACAGACACTGAGCTGCAGGCCCTTGCTGAGTTTCATCAAGTGTTTAAGCATCACTTGGACGGGCTCCCGTTGAATTCGCCGGGGTGGAGCAAAGACAGCGGCTGGCTCGCTGTACGTGATGCTGCAAAGGTGGCGGTCGAGCGTTTTGGCACGGCCGCCTAACATTTCGCTCAAGCGGACCAATCAATCGCTTCGCGATTGATGTGGCCGCTTAGCTCCAGCGTTGCCGGACGGGGACATTGAGTCGTCCCCAAGATCTGAAAGAACTGACGGTCGTCAGGTTCGTTGAACCTGCTTAGTGAAACAGGAGGCCGATGTCGAGGTGACCCTGCCGGCCGCGCGCGACAATGACCACTTTGTCCGCGTGCACTCCTGCGCCGGCTTGGGCATTCACCTCAACGCTGAAGGACGCTGATCGTCGCCCGGGAATGCGCGCCTAATCCTCCGAACTCTGCATGGCCTGCTCGATCGCTTCGATGCTCGGGAGGCTCGTCTGAAGATCCTCCGGGAGCACACCCGTCAACTGATACTCCGCGACGCCGATGGGACAGCTGGAATCGCGCAGCGCATATTCCACGACCACCTGGTTTTTGCTCTTGCACAGCAACAACCCGATGGTGGGTCCGTCCTCCGGAGCCTTTTTCAGGGCATCCCAGGCGCTCAGATAGAAGCCCAACTGCCCGGTGTGCTCCGGCTTGAACGGGCAGGCCTTGAGCTCGACCACGAGGTAGCAGTGCAACTTCAGGTGGTAGAACAGCAGGTCGATGAAGAAATCCTCCCCGCCGACCTCCAGATGCACCTGACGGCCCACGAAGGCGAAGCCTGCCCCCAGTTCGAGCAGGAACCGGGTGATGTGGTGGACGATGGCCTCTTCGATGGCACGCTCCATCGCCTCCGAACCGATCCCCAGGAAATCGAGCCTGTACGGGTCCTTCAACGACTCACGCGCCAGCTCCGACAGCGGACCGGGCAGACGGGTCTCGAAGTTGGTCCGCGCCTGTCCCGACCGCTCCCGCAAGCGGGTCTCGATCTGGATGACCAGCATGTTGCGGGACCAGCCGTGCTCAATGGCCCGTGCAAGATACCAGTCACGTTCTGAGGCATTTTTCAGTTTGTCGATGAGCGTACACAAATGAAACCACGGTAATTGTGCAGCAGCCTGCTGCACAATTGAGACGTCGGGCCAGGCCTCGGCGAATGCCTTCATGTACTTGAGGTTCCTCGGTGAGAACCCCTTCATCTCCGGGAACGCGCCGCGCAGATCCCGCGACAGCCGGTCGATGACCCTGGCCCCCCAGCCCTCACGCTCCTGGCGCTCCAGGATGTCCCGCCCGATCTGCCAGTAGAGCAGCACCAGTTCGCGATTGACCGCCAGCGCGGCACGCTGCTGAGCGGAATGAATCCGTGCCTTGAGTTCGCTCAACCACTGGGCGTATTGAGGGGACATGGGGGTCAGGTCAGACATGGGGCAGCTCCGGTTTGACGGGGTGGTTTCGTCCTCTCTCCATTGTCGTGTCCTCGCCGCGGCGGTTGCAGGAAATCGTGTGCCAAGCCCCACGTCCAATTCCGTCCATCATGTGCTTGCCCTCGAAGTCGTCCCGGGGCTTGACCCAACCTGCGACCTGCCATACATTCAGGCGTTCGCTGGCCACGCACCTGCGGCTCGCGCCGAAGTGAAAGGATTCCTGGTTATTTCATGTTACACGGTGATGGTTTCCGGATTTCCTCAGATGATCCACGAAGCCGTCTGATACAGACCCCAGCGACGTTTTCCGTTCTTATACGGATCCGTCCAAACCTTGGTTAGGGGGCAAACCATGCATCATCGTTTTATGGCCGCTTTGCTCGCTCTCTGCGCACTCTTCACAATCTCTTGCAGGGCTCAGTCCGTGGACAAAGCACCAGAACACGCTGTAATCGTTCACTTCAACTATGGTTCCACCGACCTGGGGCCGCTATTTGCGCTTGAGAGAAAACTAGAACAGGTGATTTTCTTGGCAAAAGCGGGCGAGTACGACGGCAACGAGATAGCCACTGATGGGAGTGACGGCTACTTGTACATGTATGGCCCGGACGCAGACCAACTCTTTGAGATTGTTAAGCCCGAGCTTGAGTCGTCCTCTTTCATGCGGGGCGCTACGGTGACTAGACGGTATGGCCCTCCAGAGGATGGCGTCCGTGTGTCAACCGTTACCATTTCCCCCTAACAATTCATTCAAGCTGGACCGGCGTTCCGCGGGCAGGTGAGCTTTGTCGTTAGACAAAAGATGAGCATGTCGCTACTGATCCAGGAAGTTACCGCAACCAATGCTCCCATGGAGCTGCTGCTCCTGGCCGATCCCTCGGAAGACAAGATTCGCTCCTATCTTTCAGGATCCAGGTGCTTCGTTGCCTCAAGCGGTGCGGTGGTGGTGGGTGCTTGCGTCGTACAGCCGCGTGGCAAAGACACGGTTGAGCTCATGAGCATCGCTGTTCACCCGGCTCACCAGAAGTCCGGATACGGCACCGCGCTGTTGAAATGGGTGATTGATTTCTATCGCAACGCCGGCGTACGGCAACTGGAGGTGGGCACCGGCACGTTCGGATATCAACTCGCTTTCTACCAGCGGCATGGTTTTCGGGTCACGAGCATTGATCGTGACTTCTTTGTCAAGAACTACCCCGAGCCCATCTTTGAGGACGGAATCCAGCTCTTTGACATGCTGCGTCTTGCGCTGAGGTATCCGGGCCATGTTGACTGACCATCCATTCAAACCGACGCCGCTTCGCGCCGCCGCTCACGCCGAGCATGGGGGAGCACCCATATGAACGAATCCATCTCCAACGTAATCGCCACGGATGAGATCCTCTGGTTGAGGCGCGACGGTTCGGAGGTCCTTATCAAGGTGGTCTTGGGCGCTCCCTGTCAAGTGGGTGAAGACGAGTGGGCTTGCCCCGCATGGCTCCAAGGGGTCGATAGCCGATATCCCGACATACGCGGTGAGACGTCGCTTCAAGCCCTGTGCCTGGCTGTTCGCTTGATCTCAACTCGACTTTGGCATCTGCTGGAATCCGGAGAAAACCTCGTATATCCAGGCGATCGCTCATGCCGGTGGACCACGGAATCTCTTTGCGCAACCTTCGGGCTCCCCAGTGATTAGTGCGATTCATTTGTGTGGGGGCTCGTTGCAGTCGCAATGGCCCGAACCCTTCGACTGGCGCACCGCCGCCTGCGAGTTCGTGCACGGGATCCCCGCCGCCGCCGGGCTTCCTCAGGCTTGACCCAACCTGCGACCTGCCATACATTCAGGACGACCTGTAGAGGACCCACGGTGTTGATGCGGAACCGCCATCAACGCCGGGGTGAAAGAACCCAAAGTAATTTCATGTTACACGGCGCGAAGCGCCGCCCGCTTACCTCAAATGTTAGAGCGCATCAAACATGTTTTGCACCGTCCTCCACAAGTTAAAGAGCCCCGAAAACGTCGGGATGATCATTCGCTCTCACGTTGCCTTCGGTGGTGACAAAGTTGTTTTTGTCGGCCATGAATTGCCGTGGAGATTTAAAAAAGGTACCCAAGCCTTTTCCCGTAAGCTCGAAAAGATTTGTGAGCTTGTTTACCTCCGAGAGGACAACGAACTATTTGATTGGTGCCAGCAAAATAATCTTGCGTCCGTTGCTATTGAGATCAGCCAAAATGCTAGTGATCTGAGAGGGTTTTCTTTTCCACAACGGACTGCCCTGATCGTCGGAAACGAAGCGAGTGGTTTGACTGGCGAGTTTCTCGCGCGTTGTAATGCTGTCGTAAAAATTCCTCAATTCGGGCAGGTCGAGTGCTTGAACGTAGCTGTATCTGCGTCGGTGACGATGTACGAATTGAATCGAATGAACCTGCGGGCAAACAATATTACGGGTTCAAAATATATCACCGAAAAATATGTCAGGAGCAAAAACTATGCAGAAAAAGGCCTTGGTAATAATCGATATTCAAAATGACATCACAAAGAATTACAAGGATGTGATTGGCAATATCAATCAATCTATAGATTGGGCAGTCAAAAATAATATACATGTCATTTATATAAGGCATGAAAATTTATCTGCCGGTACGAGGACTTTTAAACCCGGTACACATGGGGCTGAATTCGTTTCAGACTTGAATATTGTATCAAAAAATGTTTTCACAAAATCCAAAGGAAACGCATTAACCAGTGATGAATTTTCAGACTTTATTAGTAAAAATGAAATAGGTGATTTTTACATAGCAGGCGCAGATGCTGTAGCTTGTGTAAAATCAACCTGTTACAACTTACGAAAAGAAAATTATTTCGTCAGCGTTCTTTCAGATTGCATTACCAGTTATGACAAAAGGAAAATTGACGAAATGTTAAGATATTATGAAAGTAAAGGCTGTAAGATTATTTGCGTGAATGACCTAAAATCAATTTGATCGCTTTCCAAATGAACCGCATCACACGTCGAGCGTTATTACGCCCCCGCCCCGTTCGTTAAGCACCCATCGCGTCAATCCCTCGCTTCGCTCGCCAAAAAGTTCGAGCGCCAGATGAGCGAGCCGTACAAGTCGTATCAGTGAACGCTGGGTGCGGGTTTCAACCTGAAGTGGGAAATCAGCGGATCAGGAGCATGGCGAAGGCAAAGGAGAGGATCGCGTAGAACTCGGGGAAGACGGCCAGCAGCAGGGCGTTGCCGACGCCCATCTTGTCCTGGTTGATGCTCTTGATGCCCGCGGCGCAGACGACGCCCTGGTACCAACCCGAGACCAGGCAGGCGATGCCGGTGATGGTGCCGGCGGCGAAGACCTTCAGGAACATGATCTCCTGGACGTCGGCCTTCTTGAGCGCCTGGAGGCACATGAAGCCGACGGCGAACGAGTACAGGCCCTGGGTGCCGGGCAGCACGGAGACGACCAGGCCCAGGTTGCGGCGCTCAGGGCGCATGCCCGCGACCGCGGAGCCGGCCACGGACAGGCCGATGGCCGAACCGGCCAGGCCCAGGCCCAGTAGACCCAGGCCGAAAAAGCCCAGGAACTGGCTCCAGTTGAAGCCGGTGATGCCGATGGACGGGGCGACGTCGGCCGCCTGGGCCAGAACGGTGGAAAACAGGCTGATGAAGGAAAGCGTCATGGTTGAAAACTCCTTTTTCCGGGCCGCGTCCCCGCGACCCATCGGTTATTGTCTGTGTTCACCAAACGGCGCGTAGGTCTTGCCGCCTCCGTCAAAGAACTTGCCGTAGTATTCCAGGAAGTTCAGACGGGCGGAGTGGACCAGGCTGCCGATGATCGACATCGCGAGATTGAACGTGTGCCCGAAAACGAGCAGGATCGGCGCGAACAGCCAGCCGATGCCGGGCTTGGAGCCCATCATGGACATGGCCATCTGGTTGATGACCAGCGCGATGATGCCCGAGCTCATGCCCAGGCCGAAGATACGCGCATAGCTCATCACGTCGCCGAACAGGCCGAAGACGTTGTACAGGGCCCATGCGCCGCCGCCCAGCCGTTTGGCCACGCTGGGGCTCGGGTTGGAGAAGAAGAACAGCATCACAAGGGCCGGGATGAACAGCCCGAGAAGGGACATGAACGGCTTTTCCATGCCAATCCACAGGTAGCCGAAGGTCAGCAGCATCATCCACCCGATGGTGCAGATAACCGTCTGGAATTCGCCCCGCTTGATGGAGAGGAACAGTTTGATCAGGTAGCCAACCATCAACTGCACGCAGCCGAACTTCAACGCGAGGCCGAAGAACTTCATGGGATCGGATGCATAGGCGGCCAGGGGGAAGAACTCCTTGACGGGCTGCAGCACCTTGAGCGTGGGAAGGGGGATGCCGAAAAAGTTGCCCAGCAGCAACCCTACGACGAGGGTGCTGATGCCCAGAAGCTGGAGCAGGTGGAAGAATGGCAGCGCGCCTTTGTTGGCCTTGTTCTTCACCGCCAGGAACGTGGCGATCAGGAACAGCATCAGGCCGTAGGCGCCGTCGCCCATGCAGAAGCCGAAGAAGACGCCCATGAACGGCGCGACCAGGATCGTGGGATCGGGCTCGCGGTAGTTGGGCAGGTTGAACATCTTGATCAGGACCTCGAAGGGCTTGATCAGCCAATGGTTGTCGAACTCGATGGGGACGTCGTCCTCGGGGCCGGGCTCCTCGACGAGCACGACGGTGGTCGTGCCGGTGAAGGCTTCCTGAATGGCGTCCACCCGTGTGGCCGGCGCGAAGCCGCCCACGGCGAAGATCGGACCGTCCTCGAGGAGGCCGCCGACCACGCGGGCCCGGGCGAGCTTGCTCTGGACGTCGGCGAGGTACTGGCGGAACACCGGCAGGAACGTGGACAGTTCGACCAGGTTGGCCCTGGCCTTTTCCAGATCCACGTTGTGGTGGGTGATGGACTTCTCGAGCTCATGCACCGAGCGCGCCGGGAGGTTGACCTTCTCGAAGGGCACATCCTCGGGCGCCGCATTGCGGAAGAAGGCGACGATGCCGCGGTCCTTGGGGCCGGGCAGGGGGATGATGCTGTGCCAGAAGGCGTCATCGAGGAAGGACATGTCCGCCTTGGTGACTTCCTTGGTGGTGGCATGGTACAGACGCAGGAGAATGCCGCGTTCCTCAAGCTTCTTCACGTCCTGCAGGTCGAAGGCGCCCCACGGCTGGACCGTGCGCAGCTCCTTTTCCAGGGTGGCCAGCTCCTGCTCCCACTGGTTCTTCTTCAGCGTCACGTGATCATAGTGCGCCAGCAGATCCTGGAGCTTCCCCTGGTGAGACGGCTCGGTCTTCTCGGCCTGGCTATCCCAGACTTTCTGCAGGGTCTCCACGATGCGGGAGGCACGGGCGACCTCGGCGGTCAGTTCGGCCGGCGGTTCGGTGAGACGCTCGGCCAGCTCGGCCACATGAACCACGCCCAGCTTCTCGATCCGCTCCACGGTCTCGTCCCGGCGCGGCAGCGGGCCGGCGAAGGACAGTTTTTTCATTTTAACGAGGCTCATGACTCGCCTCCCGCCGCTTTGGTCACGATCTTGTTCTTCGCGATCTTGGCGCGGCACACCGCGGCGGTCTGCTGATCACCGAGGTATACCTTGATTTTGCGGATGTTCTCCCGGGTCTGCGGGATCAAAACCTTCTCGTACAAATTGATGCGCTGGGTCGTCTTGACCAGCTCCCGGGCGAGCAGGGCGTGCTTCTCCTGGAGGACCCGCATCTGCTCGCGGGCGCCGATGGCCTTCTCGAAGAAGGTCATGGCCGCGTCGAGGATCCACGGGGTGGCGGCCAGACTGTAGGAGCCGCGGTTGAACAGCACGCGGTCGAAGACGGGGACGCGGACGCCCGCGACGTTGGCCGTGTGCACCGAGACCATGTCCACCTTCAGCAGATCACGCACCATGGGGAGCACCGTGCTGAGGCGATCCTTCCACTCGCGGGCATCGTCGAGGAGCGCCTCCTTGCGCGCTGCGGCGCGATCCAGGTCCTTCTGTGCGGTGGCCACCTCGGACTGCAGCTGCTGCTTGCGCAGCTCCAGCGTCGGCAGAAACTCAAGGTACAGTTTCAAGGACTGGTTCTGATCCCGAAGACTGTTCTTGTTGAGTTTGATTTTTTCCGCCATGCTTTACGCTCCCTTGGGCCAATGGGCGTCGACGACTTCCTTCTTGACCCCGATCTCGGAACGATCGAAACACTCGGCCATGGTCTTCCAACCCAGATCCAGCGCGTCATTGAGCGGAATGTCGACGCGCAGATCCATGAAGCGCTGCTCGAAGAGGTCCGCATACCGGAGATACTTCTCGTCGGTCTCGGTCTTCTCGAAGCCCATGGAGATCTTCTTCTTGGACTCCAGCGCCTTGGCGTACAGGCGGATCATCGAGTTCATCACCGCGCCGTGGTCCTCGCGGGTGACCTTGCCGATGACCAGCTGCTTCAGGCGGGAGAGGGAGCCGAACGGGTTGATGACGCCGTTGACCAGATAGTACTGGCCCTCGGTGATGTAGCCCGTGTTGTCCGGCACCGGGTGCGTGACGTCGCCGCCGGGCATGGTCGTGACGGCCAGGATCGTGATGGATCCGGCGCCCTCGAAGTCGACGGCCTTCTCGTAGCGGGAGGCCAGATCCGAGTACAGGGAGCCGGGGTAGCCCAGGTTCGACGGGACCTGCTCCATGGCGACGCTGATCTCCTTGAGGGCGTCGGCGAAGGCGGTCATGTCGGTCAGCAGCACGAGCACGCGCTTGCCGGCGATGCCGAACTGCTCGGCGACGGCCAGCGCCATGTCGGGCACCAGCAAACGCTCGACCACGGGGTCGGCGGCGGTGTGCACGAACATGACGGTGCGGTCCATGATGCCGCCTTCCTCGAACTTGCGGCGGAACCCGATGTACTCGTCGAACTTCAGGCCGATGCCGCCGAGGATGACGATGTCGGCCTTGGCCTGCAGGGCGATGCGCGCGAGCAGCTCGTTGAAGGGCTCGCCCGGCGTCGAGAAGATCGGCAGCTTCTGGCTCTCCACGAGGGGGTTGAAGAGGTCGATCATCGGGATGCGGGTCTCGATGAAGTTGCGGGGCACCACGCGCTTGACCGGGTTGACCGAGGGGCCGCCGATGTCGGTCTCCTGGGCGTTGGCGATGGCGGGTTTGCCGTCGAGGGGCTGTCCCGAGCCGGAGAAGATGCGGCCGAGGAGGTCCTCGGAGTAGGGCACGCGCATCGGGTGGCCGAGGAAGCGCACCGAGGCGCGGTTGGACATGCCCTTGGCGCCGGCGAAGACCTGCAGGGACACCTTGGTGCCGTCGATGCGGATGACCTGGGCCAGCGAGGTGTCGCCGTTGTGGTTGGTGATCGCGGCGAGCTCACGGTAGGTCACGCCCTCGGCCGAGAGCTCGATGATGTCGCCGATGATGTTGGTGATTTTCGTGTATTCCTTAAACAAGGCGACCACCTCCCGACACGATGATTTCTTCGATCTTACTGACGAACTTGGCGTATTCCGGAGAGTCCTCGGCAGCGTAGTTCTTCTGGTAGAAGTTGTCCTGCAGGTTCACGAAGAACTTGCGCGCCTCGGCCTTGGTCTCGAAGGAGAACGGCGTCTTGAGCGCCTTGTACAGCAGCTTGAAGTCGACGACCTGGCGCTCGATGGTGGCCGCGCAGTCGATGTCGTCGAAGGCGTTCTGCTGCAGGTACGTGAAGTCGAGCATCTCGCTCTTCAGGTAGGACACGAGGTCCTCGATGGAGATGCCCTCCTCGCCGACGACGGTCATCATCTTGCCGATCTCGGCGCCGCGGCCCAGGAGCGCCTCGGCCTCGTGGACCATCCTGGTCCACTCGCGGTCGAGGTTCTTGTTGAGGGAGTCGGCCATCTGATCGATGTACAACGAGTAACTGTCCAGCGGGTCGATGGCCGGGAACTTGCGCTCGTCGGAGCGCTTGCGGGACAGCCCCAGGAAGGCGCCGACGACCTTGAGGGTGGCCTGGGTGACCGGCTCCTCGAAGTTGCCGCCGGCCGGGGAGACCGTGCCGATGAGCGTGACCGCGCCGTGGGCGTCGTCGTGGAGCTTGACCAGGCCGGCGCGCTCGTAGAGACCGGCGATGCGGCTCTCGAGATAGGCCGGGAAGGCCTCTTCACCGGGGATCTCCTCGAGGCGGCCGGACATCTCGCGCATGGCCTGCGCCCAGCGGGAGGTGGAGTCGGCCAGCACCAGGACGTCGAGGCCCATCTGCCGGTAGTATTCACCCAGGGTGATGCCCGTGTACACGGAGGCCTCGCGGGCGGCCACCGGCATCGAGGACGTGTTGCAGATGATGATCGTGCGGTCCATCAGGGAGCCGCCGGTCTTGGGGTCCTTCATCTCCGGGAACTCGTGGATCAGTTCCACGACCTCGCCGGCGCGCTCGCCGCAGGCCACCACGATGACCAGGTCGACGCTGGAGAACTTGGAGATCAGGTGCTGCAGGACCGTCTTTCCCGCTCCGAACGGGCCCGGGATGCAGGACGTCCCGCCGCGGCTGATCGGGAACAGGGTGTCGATGATCCGCTGACGGGTGATCAGCAGCTCCTCGGGGTAGATCCGCTCTTTGTACGCCTTGATGGCCTTCTTGACGGGCCACTCCTGGGACATGGTGACGGGGACGACCTTGCCGTTGACCTCGAGCTCGGCCACCGCCTCGGTGATGGCATAGGCGCCCGCGGGCAGGATCTTCTTCACGACGGCCGACCCGTGCATGCCCAGGGGGGTCAGCACGCGGTGGGTGATGAACTTCTCGGGGACCTCGCCGAGCCACTGGCCGCCGCGCACGCGGTCGCCCACGGCCACGACGGGCTTCCAGTCCCACTTCTTTTCGCGGTCGATGGGCGCCTTGTACTGGCCGCGCTGAAGGAAGAACTCCTGCTTGTTGTCGAGGAGGGTCAGCGGGTTCTGCAGGCCGTCATAAATCTGGCCGAGCAGCCCGGGGCCGAGCTCGACCGACAGCATGTTGCCCGTGAACTCGACGGGCATGCCGACGGCCATGCCCGTGGTGTCCTCGAACACCTGCATGTAGCACTTCTTGCCGATGACCTTGATGACCTCGGCCTTGAGTTTGGCGTCCGGCAGTTTCACGAAGGCCACTTCGTTCTGCACTACACTACCCGTGTCGACCTCGACGGCCATCATGTTGCCGTTGATGCCTACCACATGTCCGGTTGTCAGAGAGGAATCGATCAAGCGAACACCTCCAGCATGGTTTCAGGATCGGTTGCTTCGGTCACGCGCCAGGCGTCGAGCACCAGCGCGGCTGAAAGATAAGATAAAATGGCGTCGATGGAGAACGGGTCGATGCCCTCGAGCTCCTGGTACAGGGACACGCGCTCGCGGTCGAGGAGGCGCTCTCGGCTCTCGGGGTCGGGGGCCTCGGCGGCGCGCAGCACCAGCGACTGGTAGAGGGAGGCGCCTTCGCCGCCCTGCACCATGGCCAGGTCCGGGTCCACGCTCATCGCCTCGGCCCGCAGGTGGGCGATGGCGTTGCGCAGGCCGGTCTCGAGCTCGACGAACTCCGACAGGAAGCGGTTCTTGTGCTTCTCGGCGACGGTGGTCAACGCGGCGAAGTAAGCGTTCCAGAGCCGGGCGACCTGCTGGGCGGGCTGCAGGCTCTCCTCAGAGCGCAGGATCTCATCGAGGAAGGACGGCAGCGACTGGCGGGTCTCCATCTGTTCCTGCGTGCAGGTGCCCCGCGGATCAAAGAAGGCCTTCTTCAGCAGGAGCGCCTCGGCGTTCTGCGTGTCGATGAACCACAGCAGGGCGTGGACCAGCTCGGCGTGGTCGCCGTCGACCTCGTCGAGGATCAGTGCGACGACCTCCGGCAGGGGGACCGAGAGCGGTCCGAAGCCGTCGGGCAGGGGTGGCAGCGCGGTGACGAGACGGTAGTAGTTCACGTTCGCACCCTCAGTTGGAACCGAAGAAGAGGTTCCGGAATTTGGGAGACACGAACTTCACGAAGATTTCCCGCAGGCCCTCGTCGGTGAGGTCGAAGACGAAACCTTCGCCCCCCGGTCCGATCTTGAAGCCGAAGCGGATGTTGTCGTCGAACAGCACGTTCACGGCGCCGCCGGCGGTCATGAGCTTCATCTTGGCCACGAACGCGGAGCCCAGCTGGTCCTTCATGGACTCGGGCAGGATCACGTCGAGATCGGCGCCCTTGAGGTTGTTGGCGGCGAAGCCCTTGATCATCTCGGCGATGATCTTCTCCATGTGTGCCGGGGTGGTCAGGAGCGTCGCCAGGGACTCGTCGATGGCGGGCACCACCAGCGCCTTCTCGACCGACGACTTGAACGCGGCCAGCGCGATCTTGGCGGCGCGTTCCATCTCGACCTGGAGCTGGTCACGGATCTTCTTCGCCTCAGCCTCGGCCTGGTTCACGAGGGCCTTGGCCTTGGCCTTGGCTTCGATCTCCGTGGTCTCGGCATCGGCCTCGGCCTTTTCCTTGATGCGATCGGCGTCGACTTTGGCTGCGTCAATGCCTTCCCGCTTGAGTTTTTCGATGACTTCATTGAGAGATTCGGCTGACATATCGCCTCCCGGGGAAAGTGCGGGAGCATCTTAACGTACACACGCAGCGGATCAAGTGAAAAATGAAACGGGTGTGATTTTACAAGGGTCTGCGGGCCATGGCGAGGACGGGCGCAGGGAACGGGCGGCGGGCGTGAACGAGGACGGGCGCAGGGGTGGGGTCTTTCCTCTTGTTTCCCCGGGTAGGGCGACCGGGAACCGGTCGCAGCAACCCGGGGCATCATGTCCGCAACACCGCTGTGCGGTGTAGGGTGGACACGGAACTCCGCTGCAGCCGGAATTTCAACGCTCCGGAGTCTTCATTTCCCCGCTTCAGCCGTGATCGGGGCCGGTGCCGCGCACCAGGACGGTGTCGCGCTCGTAGAAGGGACTGCGCTCGGGATAGTCGAGGTTGTAGTGCAGGCCGCGGCTCTCGTGGCGGCCACGGGCGCCGAAGCAGATCAGGTCGGCCACCAGCGCGAGGTTGCGCAGTTCGATGAGCTCGGGGGTGACGAGGAACTTCCAGTAGTAGGTGTGAATCTCCTCGCGGATCAGGCGGATGCGCGAGGCCGCGCGGGCCAGGCGCTTTTCGGTCCGCACGATGCCCACGTAGTTCCACATGGTGCGCCGGATCTCGTCCCAGTTGTGGGTCACCACGACGCCTTCGTCGGAGGACACGGCCTGGCCGGTGCGCCAAGGGATCAACTGGGGCGGGCGCAGGCGGGGACAGTCCTTGACAGCCGCAGCGGCGCGGTGGGCGTACACCAGGGCCTCGATCAGGCTGTTGGAGGCCAGCCGGCAAGCCCCGTGGAGCCCCGTGTGCGCGACCTCGCCGATGGCGAAGAGCCCGGGCACGCTGGAGTGGCCGTCGTCGTCGGTGTTCACGCCGCCGCAGGAGTAGTGGGCCGCGGGCACCACCGGGATGGGCTCGCGGCGCAGGTCCACGCCCAGCTCCAGGCAGCGCGCGGAGATGTTGGGGAAGCGCTTGAGCAGGAACTCGGGATCGAGGTGGGTCATGTCGAGGAAGGCGCAGTCGTCGCCGGTGCGCTTGAGCTCGTTGTCGATGGCGCGGGCCACCACGTCGCGGGGGGCCAGCTCGGCGCGCGGGTGGTACGCGGGCATGAAGGCGGTGCCGTCGGCGCGCCGCAGGATGCCGCCCTCGCCGCGCAGGGCCTCGGAGATGAGGAAGCCCTTGGCCTTCGGGTGGAAGAAGCACGTAGGGTGGAACTGGTAGAACTCCATGTTGGCGACCTGCGCGCCCACGCGGTAGGCCATGGCGATGCCGTCGCCCACGGCGGTGTCGGGGTTGGAGGTGACCAGGTAGACCTTGCCCGCGCCGCCAGTGGCCAGCACGGTGGCCCGCGCCAGCACGGTGTCGATGCGTCCGGTGGGGACATCCATCACGAAGGCGCCGAAGCAGGCGTTGGGTTGTCCGTACTTGGCCATGCCCAGCAGATCCACGACGAAGTGCTCCTCCAGGAGCCTGACGTTGGGGAGGCTGCGGACCTTCTTCTCGAGCTGCTCCATGAGGGCCACGCCGGTGAAGTCGTCGGCGTGCACGATGCGGCGGTGCGAGTGGCCGCCCTCCATGCCCATGTCGAGCTCGCCGTGCTCGTCGCGGTTGGCGGGGAAGCCCAGGTTGTCGATGAGATCCCGCACGCGGTCGGGGCCCTCGGCGACGACCAGTTCGACGGTGTCGCGGTGGCAGAGCCCGGCGCCGGTGTCCATGGTATCCTGCACGTGGCTGGCGGGGAGGTCGTCGACGCCGAGCACCGCGGCGATGCCGCCCTGGGCGTAGTACGTGCTTCCGTCGGCCACCTTCCGCTTGGTGACGATGGTGACCGATCCGTGGGCTGCGGCATGGATGGCGAAGTACAGTCCGGCGATGCCCGACCCGATGACCAGATAATCCGTTTCGATGATTCTTGGCGTCTGCATGGCGGCATGATACTTTTGGCGACGGAAAAAGGAAGCTGAAATGAAGCCCGTCCTTTTAGAGTTCAATCTTCCACTGTTCGGACACATCACCTTTCCGGCGTATTTCACCATGCTCGCGCTGGCGTTCCTGGTGGGCCTGTGGCTGCTCGAGAGGGCCGGCCGCCGCCTGCGCATCCACCCGCTGAAGTTGTACGACATGGGCGTGCTGATCATGGTGTTCGCGCTGTTCGGCTCCCGCTTCCTGCACGTGCTCGCCGACGGCCAGTTCATCGACTACGTGCACCTGTGCACCGATCCCAAGCAGGTCGAGGTGCCCATGGGGCCGGGCGGCCCGGCCACCGAGCACTGCACCACCGACGCTTCCTGCGGCGAGGGGTTCCTGTGCAACGGGGACAACCAGAAATGCTATCCGCCCCGGGACTGCCTGTCGGTGTTCAAGGTGTGGAAGGGCGGCCTGGTGTTCTACGGCGGCTTCATCTTCGCGGCGGGCTTCGCGTTCTGGTACATCCGGCGGCACCGCCTCCCGTTCTGGAAGATCGGCGATGTCTTCGGCTACATCCTGCCGCTGGGGCTGTTCCTGGGGCGCACGGGCTGCCTGCTCAACGGCTGCTGCTACGGCGCGCCGAGCCACATGCCCTGGTCGGTCAACTACGGCCCCTGGCTGGGTCCCTGGGAGGACCACCTCAAGGCCGGGCTCATCGGCCCCGGCGCCCTGCACAGCCTGCACGTGCATCCGACGCAGTTGTACAGCGCGGCGATCAACCTGCTGATCTTTCTCGTGCTGTATTTCTGGCTGTATCCGCGCAAGAAGTGGGACGGCCAGGTGCTCGGGGCGTTCCTGCTGGCCTATGCCGTCGGGCGCTTCACGGTGGAGGCCTTCCGCGCCGACCCGCGCGGCGCCGTGCTGGGCATGAGCACGTCGCAATTGATCAGCGTGGTGATGTTCGGCATCGGCGCATGGATCTTCGCCCGGCGGCCCGGCACCCGTGGTCCGCAGGGTCCGGAACCGCCGGCGGAGACGCCCGGGGCGGAGGAGGCTGCATGAGCGCGGAGCTGGAGCCCATCCTGTTGCTGTCCACGGATCTGCCGGACCCGGAGGCGACCCACCGCTTCGGCGTGGAGCTGGGCCGGGTCCTGGTGTCGGGTGACACGCTGGCGCTGATCGGGCCCCTGGGCGCGGGCAAGACCCACCTGGCGCGTGGCCTGGCCGCGGGCCTGGAGGTGGATCCGGA
>JAHITJ010000262.1 GCA_018817795.1 Myxococcota bacterium
GAATGCCAGACCGCCAACGTGGTCGCCTGCTCCGACACCAACGTCAACGCCTGCGGAGGCTGCACCACGCTCACCGGCGACCCCGGCGACGCCTGCGGCGTATGTGGCCAGCTCGACTGTACCGGCCCCGAAACGCTGGCCTGCAGTGATCCCGGTGTCAACGACTGCGGCTCGTGCGCGGTGCTGCCCCACGTCCCTGGCACCGACTGCGCCTGCGGAGAAGGGCTCTGGGAGTGCAGCGGCGCAAACGCAGTGTTGTGTGAACTGACGACCCTCGACGGCCGCACCAACGCCCGCGACCTGGGCACCTTCCAGGACACGCAGGACCAGATCTTCTCCACCTACAACTCGCTCTTCCCGGGCGAGGACAGCGAGGACTGGTTCAATTCCTACTGCACCGATGAGCTTGGCGGAGAAATGGACACCCGCGCCTGGCTGCAGAGCCCGCCGGGCCACGACTACGACCTGTGCGTGTACTACCTGGCCCACACCGGCGACGGTGAAATTGAGTGCACCATTGGAACGCCAGATATTTTTGAAGGACTTCCCGGCTGCTGCAGCCGCAACACCGGCACCGTAGACGAACATGTCGAACTGTCTCCCAACGCTATAGGCTCATGGGACGACGACGGCACGTTCTTCTATCGCGTCACCTACGTGTCCGGCACCGGGACCTGCACCACCTTCCGACTGCAGTACGCTTTCTAGGAGCCCCCATGAAAACCACCCTCCCCGTCCTCCTGCTGGCCCTGCTGGCCTGCACCCCCGACAAGATCCGCGTCCAGCCCAACGATGTGCGCACGCTGCAGGTGCGCCGCTTCGACGGCGCCACGCGCTTCTGTCCAGGTGAGTTCATCCAGGTGGAGATGGTCGCCAACCTCAAGGACGGCACCGTGTGCAGCAACCTGCGCACCGACACGGGATGCCGCAAGCAGAAGAACGCCGTGCTCGATCCCAAGAGCGTCGCGCTGTTCGCCGAGCCCGCGCGCTGGGTCTCCAGCACCCTGTTCCGCCTCCAGACCCCGCCCAATCCCCTGGCGACCTGGAAGGACGGCATCGAGCTGCGCGGCTGGATCCAGAGCACGGGCACCAAGTATCCGCTTCGCACCGAGCAGGTGAGCCGCCGCTTGTTGCCGACGTATCTTTGCCATTCGCAGATATCGCAGGTCTTCTCCGACGGCCAGGCTTATACCGCGACCCCGGGGCGCCGCGGCCCGAACCTGACCGTTCTGGTGACCGCCCTGCCTTCGCCCTACTATCCCGACGCGGTCCTGGTCAAGGTCGTCTCGGGCAGCCAGGTCAGATACTACATTTCCCAGGACGCCGGAAACCCCGTGACCGTGGTGTCCCAGGGCCAGCGTGGCGGCAACGGCCATGACGGTGACACCGGCCGGCGCGGCGCCGATGGCCAAAACGCCACCTCCGACTGTGGCAACGGCGGCGATGGCGGCAACGGCGGTGACGGCGGTGACGGCGGACCCGGCGCCCAAGGTGGCCCCGGCGGCGACGTCATGGTCGTGTTTGACAAGACCAACATCGAAGCCCTTGAGCGGCGGGTGATCGTGCGTAGCGTGGGCGGCCCCGGCGGCTGGGGCGGTCGCGGCGGCTCCGGAGGCTCCGGAGGCAACGGCGGCTCCGGCCGCTCCGGCACGAACTGCTCCGGCAGCAGCGGCACCGCGGGAACCGCCGGTCGCTCTGGCTCCGACGGCCCGGCAGGCCACCATGGATATCCCGGACGCGTCGGCCAGAGCCTGGGCGTCCGCGACGAAATGTTTGCCCCCGAGCTGCCGACCTTCAAGGAGCTCGAAATCCGGCTCGGGCTGTGAAACCTCCAGCCAACCTGTCGCGAACACCCTCTCGCGCGCTTCCCAAATATTGACGAACTGCGTCAAAACCCCTGAAAAACCTGAAAAAAGTGACTGGCCAGATCGTGTGTTTCCATGTATAGTAAGTGGGCACCGCAGTCAGGCGCGTTTTTGAGCAAAAAAGCCAAAACTGTCAGGGTGTCACACGTTTTTACGCCATGAAGTCTGCGGCCCGAGGTGAAAACATGGTGAGAGCCATTTTTCAAAATAATATGCAAAAATCTTTTTCATTTGCCCTTTTCACCCTTTTCACGATGGTCTGGTTCATCGCCTGCGACCCCGCCACCTCCCCGACCGTGAAATACGGGCAGGTCAGCGACTTCGCCAAGGCCTGCGCGTCGGGCTCCCAGTGCCAGAGCCTTCGCTGCATCGAGATGAACGAAATCATGGCATGCACCCGCTACTGCGAGCAGGCCTCCGACTGCCCCGACAACTTTTACTGCGCCATCGAAGCCGGCGACGATCCGGAGAAAATCATGGGGCTTTGCCGCCCCCTCGACGCCGACATCATCTGCAAGCGCTGCTCCAACGACACGCAGTGCGCCATTATCGGCGGCACTTGCAAGCCCTTCGCTGCGTCCACCTATTGCCTGATGGACTGCACCCTCGACGAGTGCCCCAACGGCTACACCTGCACGCCCATCGACGACTCCTCGTACTGCACGCCCGACACCGGCGAGTGCGAGTGCAACACCCTGAAGGAGGGCGACCGCCGCGCCTGCTCCTTCGAGAACGAGTACGGCGAGTGCTCCGGCGCCATGACCTGCCTGGGCGAGGCCGGCTGGGCCACCTGTGACGCGTCCATGCCCGGCCCCGAGGTCTGCGACACCATCGACAACAACTGCGACGGCAGCATCGACGAGGGCATCC
>JAHITJ010000263.1 GCA_018817795.1 Myxococcota bacterium
AGCATCTTGCGGGTCAGCCGCAGGATGGCAGGCTCGTCCTCCACGAGCAGGATGGTGTGGCTGCCCGGACCGGACGGCTCGGGCGCAGGGACGGGCGTCGGCGGGGGCTGGGTCTTCTCTGCAGGGACATGCAGGGGAAGAAAGATCCCAAAGGTGGTGCCTTCGCCCGGTGCGCTGCGCACGGTGATATGGCCACCGTTCTGACGAACGATGCCGTGGACCGTGGCCAGGCCCAGGCCGGTGCCCTTGCCCACGGCCTTGGTCGTGAAGAACGGCTCGAACATGCGGGAGAGCGTCCCTTCATCCATGCCGCAGCCGTCGTCGTGCACCGTCAGCACGGCGTAGTCGCCGGGCATGACCTCCGGGTGCGCAGTGCAGTACGCTTCGTCCAGCGTGCGGTTCGTCGTCTGGATGGTGACCCTTCCACCGGCGGTGATCGCATCGCGGGCGTTGACGCACAGGTTGGTCAGGATCTGGTCGAGCTGGGATGGATCCATCCAGACGGCTCCGAGGTCGTCGGCCGGCTCCCAGACCACCTCGATGTCCTCCCCGATGATGCGCCTGAGCATCCGGAGCAGGCTCTCGATGCTGTGGTTCAGGTCCATGACCTGCGGGACGATGGCCTGCCGGCGGGCAAACGTCAGCAGCTGGCGGGTCAGATCCGCGGAGCGGTTGGCGGCCTTGCGGATCTCGTGCAGGTCTGCTTCGAGCCGGTCGCGGTCCTCGGCCTGCAGCGCCAGTTCGGCAAAGCCCAGGATGGCCCCGAGCATGTTGTTCAGGTCATGGGCGACGCCTCCGGCGAGCCGGCCGATGGCTTCCATCTTCTGGGCCTGTTGAAGCTGGGCCTCCAGGCTGGCCTGTTCCTGCTCGGCCCGAACCCGGCGCGTGATGTCGCGGGCATTGATGACGATGCCGCGGATGTCGGGGTTTTCCAGCTGGTTCGAGCCGTGGGACTCGACCCAGACCCAGGAGCCGTCCTTGTGCAAGTGCCGGTACCGGGCGATGGCAGACCCCTCGGTCATGACACGCCGGAAGGCCTCAATGGCGGTATCCCGATCTTCGGGGTGAATCAGTTGGTCAATCACCGGAAGGCCGATCAACTCTTCGGGAGTGAAGCCGACGATCTTCTCGACGGAGTCGCTGACGGAGAGCTGGCATCCCTGGCCGTCGACGATCGAGATCGAGTCCGAGGAGTTGCGGATCAGTTCCTTGAAGCGGCGTTCGCTGGCCGCCAGGGCTTCCTCGGTGCGTATGCGTAGGGTGATGTCCCGGGCGAACATGGCCGCGCCCATGGCCTGGCCCTGGTTCATGATCGGGTTGACCGAGACCTCGACATAAAAAAACTCCCCGCCGGTCTCGATCTGGTCGATGAAGACGAACCGCTCTCCCTGGAAGGCGCGGTCGTAGCGCTCTTTCCATGCGGGCCGGATCCCCTCGGGGAGGGTTTCGAGGATCTTCGTGCCCGGGGTCAGGCACACGCCGAAGGTCGACTGGAACGCGCGGCAGAAGACCTCGTTGAGGTAGAGAATCTCATAGCTCCTGTTGACGGCCCAGATGTTGTCCAGGGTGTTCTCGATGATCGCCGCCGAGGTGAACTCGGACAGGCGTCCGTCGTGGGGTGGTTGCGTCGTGGGGCCGGGCGGGATCATCGTGGAGCCTTCCATTCGAAGTGCAGGGACAAGAATTTCAATTCTGTTCCCGGCATGGGGTCCATTATCGGCATGGTTTTGCGGCTGTCAATACAGTATTTAATGAGTATTTATCATTTTTAAGCGGGCGCTTGTCCTCAGCCGGGTGCTCTTCTCGACCACATCGTCGAGGTGGAAGATCTGTGCGCCCTGGTCGTCCTCCCAGGTGCCGGTGATGCGGCAGGGGCATGGATCTTCGAGGAGGTCGCCGATCTTCCGGTACACCGGCGGGAAGACGACGGCCTCGAAGAGGGCGGTCTCGTCCTCGAAGGAGACGAACTGCATGGGCTCGGAGCGGTGGGTGAGCACGGTCTTGGCGGTGATGGGCCAGGCCCAGAAGGTGACCCGCCGTCCGGTCCTGGCGTGGGCCGCGCGAAAGCGACCGCGGCCGGGCAGCTCGAACAGGGCCAGCGGGTGCTCGTCGAGGGGGAAGCCCAGCCGCCGGAAGAACTGGATCCGCTTCTCCTGGGCGCTCCAGTCGGGACCTGAGGGCAGGCGGGGGGGCGGGCCGAAGCCGGTGCCGAAGCCGGGGTCACCCCTGCCCATGAGCAGCCCCAGGGCGAGCTGGCGCGGGCGGGTGTGGCCAAGGCCGTCCAGCGCGCCGGCGGCCACCAGCGCGTCGAGATCCCTGGCGGCAGGGCGCACGCGGCCGAAGAAGTCCGCGAGGTCGAGGTACGGCCCGGCAGAGAGGCGTCGGGAGACGATGGCGTGTCCGGTGTCGTGGTGCAGGCCGGCGACCGACATCAGGCCCACGGCAAGCTCCCGTCCGGCGCCACGCCACTTCCAGAAGCTGGTGTTGACGTGGGGCGGCACGATCACGAGACCCATGCGGCGGGCCTCGCCGACGTAGGCAGCCAGAGAGTAGTAGCCGCCCTGGTTGGAGATGACGCCGGCCATGAACTCGGCCGGGAAGTGCGCCTTGAGAAAGGCCGACTGGAACGACACCATCGCGTACGAGGCCGAGTGGGGCTTGCAGAAGGAGTAGCCGTCGAAGGAGAGCATCATGTCCCAGATCGTCTGGATGACCTGGGTCGAGGCCCCGCGCGCGGCGGCGCCCGCGAAGAACTCGTCGTGGAACGTGGCGATGCGGTCGGCCCGGCTCTTCTTGGTGAGGACCTTGCGCAGGCGGTCCGCGTGGGACGCCGAGAACCCCGCCAGCGCGACGGCCACGCGGGAGACGTCCTCCTGATAGCACAGCACGCCGTAGGTCTCCGCTAGGAGCCGGTCCACCGCCGGGTGCAGCGACGGCACCGGCGCGCCGTGCAGGCGGCTCACGTACTCGGCGATGAAGCGGTTGGCCGCGGGACGGATGATCGAGGAGTGGATCACGATGTGCTCGAAGTCGCCGCGCCGGGTCTTCTTCTGGAGCTGGCGCATCGCCGGGCTCTCGACGTAGAACACGCCCATGCTGTCGCCGCGCGCCAGCAGCGCGACGGTGTCGGCGTCCTCCTCGGGGACCCAGGTGGCCTCGTCCAGGGTGTGGCCGTTGTCGCGCAGGTTGGCCAGCGCGTCGCGGATGACCGCCAGCGAGCGGTTGCCCAGCAGGTCGATCTTGACCAGGCCGCCGGCCTCGGCGCCCTCCTTCTCCCAGGTGATGATGGGGACGCCCTTGGGGGCCATCTCGACGGGCGCATGGCGGGCCACCGGCCCCGGCGTGATGATCAGCCCGCCGGGATGCACGCCCAGGTGCCGCGGCAGGCCGAACAGGCGCGCGGCGACGGCGAGGATCTCCGGCCAGGGTGCGTCGGCGCGGATCCGACGCAGGGCGGCCAGCCGCGACACCCGTGTCCCGTCAGCACCCATGCGTAAATGCGAGATTTCCTTCTGCATCGAGGAGATCTCGGCGTCCGACAGCCCGTGGGCGCGGGCCGTCTCGCGCAGCGCCGCCCGGCTCTGGTAGCTGATGTGCGTGCACACCATCGCGCAGCGCTCGACACCATAGGCGTTCATCACCTGTGTGATGACCCCGTCGCGCTCGTCCCAGGCGAAGTCCACGTCGATGTCGGGCATGTCGGTGCGCTCCGGGTGCAGGAAACGCTCGAAGTAGAGGTTGTGGCGCAGGGGGTCGACGTTGGTGATGCCCAGGCTGTAGGCGACCAGGCTGGCCGCCCCGCTGCCGCGTCCGCACACGCGCGGAGAGCGGCGCACGATGTCCTGCACGACCAGGAAATAGGCCGAGAAGCCCTTCTCCTCGATGATGCCCAGCTCGTACGCCAGGCGCTCGAGCACGCTGTCGGAGAGCTCGCCGAAGCGAAGTTGGGCGCCCTCGATGGCGGCGGATCGCAACATGGCGGAGGGGACTCCGCCGGTCGATGGTTCGCCCGACAGCCCCGGCGGTTTGTCCGGGAACACCAGCGGGAACCGCTGCTCGTACGTGATGGCGCCGGCGATGAAGCGCGTGTTCTCGACCGCGCCCGGGAACGCCTCAAACGCGGCCGGATCGATGGCGTCGGCGACGGGGCCGGCGTCGCCGGAGACCTGGTACACCGTGGTGTTGTCGCCGATGGCGCGCAGCACCCGGTGCACCGGCGCGTCGTCCGGGGACAGGCACAGGAAGCGGGGCGCGGCCACGACCGGGAAGCCAAGCCTCGTGGCGGTCCTGGCGGTCGCGAGATCGGGGCCCCGCAGGCCCGCGAAGATGCGTCGGTGTTCGCCTGCGAGGGCGTGATCGCGGTACAGCGGCATCAGCGCCTGCAGCAGGTCCGTGTCGAAGACGACGCAGAACAGGTCGCGCCCGGCCCCAAAGAGCCGGGCGATGGTCTGCGCGGTCGTCAGCGGCGCCTTCCTGGCCGCGGTGATCCACTCGCACAGGTGTGCGAAACCACCTGCGGTCGCGCAAAGCGCCAGCAGCGACCCTCCGGGTGTGCCCAGTTCGGCGCCCACGATCGGACGTACGCCGGTCTCCGCGCAGGCCTCCAGAAACGGGTGCAGCCCGTAGAGGTTCTCGTGGTCGGTGAGCGCGAACGCGCCGACGCCGCGGTCGTGAAAGTGCCGAACCCAGCGCTCCGGGCCGTGCACGCCGAAGGCGAGGGAGTAGGAAGAGACGACGTGCAGGGGAATCATGGATGGGACCGGCCCCGAAAGGGCGCCCTGAGAATATCCGAACATATGTATGGCTGTCAAGCTCGCTGTTGCTCAGGCGGAGTCGTCGCCATTTCGTCGTCGCGCGGAAACGTTGGCTTGCTTTTTTGGTTTTGTTTTGCCATACAGCCTATCCACACGGCGCGGCGAAAACCTCCCGCGGAAAGGAAGACCTGCGTGCGCATCCTGATCCTTCTGTCCCTGTTCGTGACCCTTCCCACAACCGCCTTCGCCACCGACCGCGAGAACGCTCCCGACGCCGCCAGCCCCGTCAATCAACTGGCACTGCGTCTCGGAGCGGGTACTCCCGTCGGTCTGGCCGGTCTGGAATACTCACGTCGCGTGTCCTCGGTGGCCTCGATCTCGGGCGGCGTTGGAATGAACGCGAAGACCCCGCAGTTGGCCGTGATGCCGCGGGTCTCCCATTTCCTGGGGCATCTCGAGGTGGGCGTCGGCGTGGGTTTCAGCGTCGGTGGCATGACGTCGTTCGAGGAGGCCATGTCGGCCGACCCCGTCGAGCGTGGCACGGATCTGGGCCTCTTCGGCAACGGTGAGCTCTTTCTTCGCGTACGGTTCTCCCGGTACTTCGTCGGCCTCTTCGTCGGCTACTCCCGCCTGCTCGTCGAATTTCTGAAGCCCGACGATCGTACCTACCCCGCACAGAAGGACGTCTTCTTCGGCGGTCTCGAGCTGGGCGCCGCGTTCTAGTAGGCTGTTCGACTGGAAGGTCCGGGAGTGGACCGGATCAGGCGCTGCAGGGCGTGACCGCGTCGACGGCGATGAGCCGCCAGGTGCCGTCGACGAAGCCGAAGAAGTACGAGCGTTCGTTGAAGAAGATGGCGTAGGTGACGAGGCGCTCGATGCGCCCGAGCTCGCCGAGGTGCTTTTTGTCCTCGTCGGTCAACTCCCGGTCCTCCATGAACTTGATCTGGTTCTCGGCGGTCTTTGCCAGCCGCAGGGCCGGCTTTTCGACCAGCAGGCAGCCCTCCTCGCTCCACTTCTCGGTGTCGCAGGAGAAGGTCGGGAGCTTCCGCGCGTCGCGCAGTTCGCAGCCGGCGAAGGAGGGGAGGCCGCCGGGCACCTCGGAAAGCCCCTTGAGCTTCCTGACGATCTCGGCGACGCCCGGGTTGTCGAAGAGATACAAACCGATGGCGGGATCGACCAGCTCGTCGCGCAGGGCGGCATTGGCAGACGTCAGTTTGTTCTTCAGTTCGGGCCAGACCGTCCGGAAGTCGGTGACGTCGGGGGCGGGCGTGCCGGAGGACTTCGCCGCCGGCGGCAGGGTAGGGGTGGTGCTTTTCTTCTCGCAGGCGCCGAAAACCCCTGAAATTGTTGCAATAATTAGAAAATAATTAAAATAAATCTGCAGAGATCTCATCATTGATCCTCCTTTGCAGGGAGCTTCTAATGATTTCAGCGATTGAAAGCAATCAGTTTTCGTGATTTTGGGCCCGCCGGGGACGGCCAAAAAGCAGCAGGGCCAGCGGCAGCAGCAGAATCCACCGGGGGGAGGAGGAACCGGGGACGCCGACCGATGAGCAGGCGCAGCCGTCGTCCTTCTTTTTGAGGGGATTGATGCAGCACTCGCCGTCGGTGTCGCTGTCGGCGTCGGTGCCGGTGTCGGTGTCGGTGTCGGCGTCGACGCCGCCGTCGGGTTCGGGGCCGACGTAGCATTCGCCGCTGCCCCCGCCGGCGACCTCGACGGAGATCGAATCCGACGCGGTGTTCCCTTCGTCGTCGGTGGCCGTGACCGAGAGGGTGTGTGCGCCGGAGGCCAGCGATGAGGTGTCGTAGTCCAACTCATAAGGGGGAGCGGTGAGGGAGCCCGCCGGGTTTCCGTCGACGGAAAACGCGACCGAGGCGACGGCGCCGTCGTCGGAGGCGGCAGCGATGAACCGCACGGTGCCTTCGACCCGGGCGGAGTCGGCGGGCTCGGCCAGCTCGACGAGGGGGTCCGTTCCGGGGGCGTTGTCGATGGTCACCTGGAGGTCGGTGCCGCTCCAGGTGTCGTCGGCGTAATGGATCACGAAGTCCAGCGCGTTCACGGTCGTTGTGCCGTCGAACGGGCCCAGCACGACGGCGTAGCGGCCATCGAAGCCTGGTCCCTGAAGCGGCGTGTCCACGGCCTGACCGTCGCCCCAGGCGGTGGTGTCCACGGGCCAGTACGCGGCCGGTGGTTCGGACCAGCCGTTGATGCCCCAGTGCAGGTCCCCGGGACGGCGTGCGTAGACGGTCACCAGCGAGTGCAGGGACGGCGCCTGCGGGTACCAGCCCACCGCCGCGCCGGTTCCGGTGCCGCCGCCGGTGCCCACCCACACGTGGCGCAGGCCCGAGCGGGCGACGTTGCCGCGGGAGTCCTCGGCCTCGACGTAATAGTCGACGAGGGTGCCGTCCAGTCCCGGGATTGTGACGCTGTACTCGTCGGCGATGAAGGCCGGCGCAGGGTCGGTGCGGGGCGAGAGGCTGCGGGCGGTCATGGGTACGACACACCACGCCGAGGTGCCGTAGGTGAGGTTCTGCGAATCAACGAGACCGTCGCTGTCGAGGCGGTAGAACAGTTCCACGCGGGTCAGCCCCGACACGTCGTAGGCGAAGGTCCACACCGTGAGGTCCGGGGTGGTGGGCGTGGTGCCCCACTCGATTTCGCCGGGGTTGTACGGCTCACGCTGGGGCGCATAAATCGTGGGTGGCACCGTCTCGGCGCCGGGATTGTCGAGGAGGCCGCCGAGCTCGCCCATGGCGAGGTTGGCCGCACGGGCGGGGTGGCTGTCCCAGATGCCGTTTTCGGAGTTGTCCCAGTACCAGTAGTCGCTGGCCTGCGCCATGAGCAGGAAGCGCCAGGCGCGACCCATCTGTGAGGATCCGTCGTAGATCTCGGCCAGGGTCGGCTGGCCCGCCAGCGCGGAGGCGGTGGCCATGCGGTTGCGCGCCGCGGTCAGCACGGCCCAGGAGGTGCGGTCGGGGGAGTAGCCGTCGGTGCCGGGGTCGGCGTTCCACTTCAGGAACTCCGGGTCGCCGTTGTCGGCGCCGCTCCAGGAGCCGTCCTCGACGTGGATGACGTCGTCGGCCGCCGGCGGGAACTGGTCCAGGTAGTCCTGGACGGAGATGAACTGGAAGCGCGACGGGTTGGCCACGAGCCAGTCGACGAAGCCCTGGAAGTTGCTGTGATAGTACGAGTCCGAGCCGCCGCCGTAGTTGTCGCCGTCGTGGTGCAGCACGACCAGGATCGGATGCGCCGGGTCGTTGTTGTAGGGCTCGAGCTGGGAGAGCACCGTGTCGTAGTTGAGGGCGCCGAAGCCGCCGCGGGCGTCCTCGTTGCCTTCGTAGCGGGCGCCGGGCACCACGATGACGCGGTAAGCCTGGCCCGTCTGCGGGTCGATGTGCTCGGCGAAGTGCGGCTGGTAGCCGAACGGAGCCGACAACGGCGAGGGCGCCCAGATGCCGTTGAGCTGGACCCAGTCGGTGGCCACCGTCATGCGCACGTCGGCCCGGTTGGGCGGGTAAAGGTTCGACCCTGGCGAGTAGGGGTAATCGGTGAGGGTGCGATCGAAGTGGACGTTGTCCACGACCACCCACTCGACGCCGGCCTCGACCAGCGCCGGGATGATGCGCTCGGAGAAGGCTGTCTCGGGCGGGAACAGCCCCTTTGAAACGGGATAGCCCGGGAAGCGGCGCGCGAGGGCCTCGCGGTGCAGCCGGATCTGGGTGGTGACATCGGCGGGCTCGATGAGCGCCGAGAGCGGGTGGAAGTAGCCGAAGCCGATCAGATCCACCGCGGGGTTGCCCCCGGAGGTGAGCCAGCCGGCCGCGGCGCTCCACGGGTTGCGCCAGCCCGAGAAGCCCAGTCCGCCGTACTCCAGGGAGTCGAGGTTCTCCAGCAGCGAGCCCGTGAGGCTCACCTGGGTGCCGCCGGCGAGGAGCCCTGCGGTGCGCGCCGCGCTGATGGCGTCGCCGGGCCACGTGGTGTACGGGCCCGTGCGGGTGGTGTGGACATCCAGCACGCTGAAGGAGTAGTGCCCGGCCGCGGAGGTCTCCGCGACGGTCTCGCCGGGCCAGTAGATGGGCTGGTGCATGTGCCACACGAACGTGATGTAGATCGGGGTGGCCTGCGCCGGGGAGGTGAGGCTGGGCAGACTCGCCAGGACGAGAAAGGACAGGAGGACAAACATTGATTTTCTCATGAAGCACCTCGATTTCCCGCAAGTATCTGGTCAACTCGGCCTGGTGTCAAGGCGGGCAACGCTTTTCACCAGGGCGATCGAGTTCTCATTTTTCTGGACAAGAGGATCCACGTCGTATCCGCCTGGAAACTTCGGGGGGCAAAGTGCCAAGTCGAAATCGAAATCGAAATCGAAATCGAAATCGAAATCGATTCAATTTCCTCGTAAATCAACAGTTTTTCGATGTCATCGGTTCTAATGAATCCAGCCAATAGACTCGACGGCTGGTTGGCAAGCGTCCAT
>JAHITJ010000029.1 GCA_018817795.1 Myxococcota bacterium
GTTATGGGATTTCTTCGCCGAACGCTACTGCTGCGCGGACCACCTCGAGCACCAGCAGTTTCCGCTGTCGGCCGCGGGAACGAAGTTTGTCGCCGCCCGCGTCGCGCCCCGCACCCCCGCGGTGTCCGCCGCCGGCGGAGGCTGCGCGATCATCGAGGAGAGCGACCTGTTCCGGGTGCTCGCGCTCTACGACGGCACCACGGTCTTCACCTCCATGCCGGCCCCTGACGATTACTTCTTCCTGAACCGCGGGCAGATCGTCGATCTGACGCCCTTCTGCGACATGATCATCGAGTCGGACAAGCCCCTGTTCGTGGGACAGTTCCTGCGCGGGCAGGGCACCACGGGCATCCCCATCGACCTGCCCGGCGGCGATCCCTCCTTCATCATGGTGCCGCCGGTGGAGCAGTGGCGCGACACCTACGTCTTCCTGACACCGGACAAGTACGCCTTTGATTTCATCACCATTGCTGCACCCCAGGGCACCACGATCCAGCTCGACTACCAGTCGATCCTCGATTACGACTGCGTGCAGCGCGCCGCGGCCTGCACCACCGGCGTGGATTCGGGTCCGCAGTATGACGTCTTCCAGTGCCAGTTGTCCTTTCCCCGGGTGTACCCCGACCGACCTCCCGGCCAGAACGTCGATCCGGGCTCCCAGAACGACGGGTACCACGTCCTGCGCGCGGATCGCCCCGTGATGCTGCTGGTCTCGGGCTTCGACAAGCACGTCTCCTACGGCTACGTCGGCGGCATGAACATGACCCGCATCAACGTGCAGTGAGTCCGGTGCAGCGTGCGGATTGACAAGAAATTTCTAATAGTTACAATTGTATTGTACTTTTCCTGTGAGTCTCAAGGTGCTCCGGTCTCCTCGGAGCTTTTTTTTCTGGTCAATCCTTTGGGTTCCCTGCTCACAGTCCGGACCTTCGTGCCCGAGGGACTTCCGGTGCAGGAACGAGATGTAAAATTCTTTAACTATGAAGATCGCCTTGTCCGCGTGGTTCACGTCGAATACGGCGCCCGGGTGAACTGTTTTGACGGATGCCATACCCATCACGTGTGTGCCATTGAGGACTTTGGTGAGTCATTTTTATTGTACGCCTCCTATTCCAGCGCCGTCGGAAGGCCGAAAAACTATGAACGATTCTGCCGGATCCGCTCGCGTTGGGATATCGAAACCTGGCCGTTCTGCGACCCGCCGGGGTTGCTTCATCCCCTGCTGCTGACCCGGGCGTTTGGGGTCTTCGCCGAGGCCGAGCGCGGGCGCGGACCCTTCAGGTGGTGTGTCGGCAGGTTCATGCGGACCGACAACGACGGGAAAATGCGGTTTTATCCCAGATGACCTGCACCCGGGACCAAGCACCGGACCGCGGCTGTTGCGTCGATCAAAGGTTTCGCGCACGGGGACGAAAAACTTTTTTGTAAGTTCCACAAACCTATGATAACGTGGCTGCGCCTGATTGTATTGGGTGACTCCGGGTGTGGAATGGTGTTTTCTTTCACGCCCAGGGTGGCCCGTTGTTTCGGGGTTTGGTAGAAAATGATCGTTCGCAGTACGTTAGGAGCCGGCAGATGAAAGTTCTGTTCTGGGGCGTCCGTGGTTCCATACCCGTTCCCGGTCCGCTGACCCAGCGGTACGGCGGCAACACGTCGTGCATCCAACTGGAGACGGGCGTGCAGCCGGTGATCATCTTCGACTCCGGGACCGGCATCCGCCGTCTGGGCCAGCTGCTGGCCGCCCGGGGCACGCCGCAGGAAATCCACATCTTCATTTCGCACGCCCATTGGGATCACATCCAGGGCCTGCCGTTCTTCGATCCCCTGTACCAGTCGGGCAACCGCATCACGTTCTACTCGCGCAAGCGCGACGAGTTCTGCCTGCGGGACATCATCCACAAGGTGATCGAGGATCCCTACTTCCCGCTGTCCCACGAGGACTGGAAGGCCGACGTCAACTTCGTCGAGCTCGAGGACGGCGCCGGCGCCGAGATCGCCCCCGGGCTGATCATGCGTTCGAGCCGCCTGAATCATCCCCTGATCGCCAACGCCTACCGCATTGATCATCAGGGCAGGAGCGTGGTGTACGTGACTGACACGGCTCCCTTCGACCACATGGTGCTCGACCGCGACTTCATCCCGAAGGCGCCCGATCTCTCGGCCCCTGTCGCGCCCGAGGTGGCCGAACTGCTGGCCGTCATGCGCCAGAATCTGGTGGATCTGTGCACGGGCGCGGATCTGGTCATCTACGACACCATGTTCACCGAGGAGGAGTACAACCGGAACCCGCACTGGGGTCATTCGGCGGCCTCCCATGCGATGAGCGTGTGCACGCAGGCCGGCGCAGGGCACCTGGTGATCTTCCACCATGCCCCCGAGCGGACCGACGATCAGATGGATCGGATGATGGAGGGCATCATCGAACAGTACAAGGACGTGGACATGACCATCTCGCCGGCGATCGAGGGCCGGACCATCGAGATCGACTGAACGCCGGCCGATACCGGCCGGGGTGTTGAGGCTGTCACATGCAGATCACTTTCTGGGGCGTTCGCGCGCTCGTTCCCTCTCCCGGCCAGGAGACCACCGTCACCGGCGGTAACACGCTCTGCATCACGGTGCGCGGCGTCGCCGGCGAGACGCTCGTGGTCGACGCAGGCACCGGCATCACGACCTGGGGCCGCAGCATCCTCTCGGGCGACTATGGCCGCGGGCAGGGCGAGCTCGACCTGTTCATCACGCATCCGCACTATGATCACATCCAGGGCTTCCCGTTCTTTGTGCCTGCGTTCATCCCCGGCAACACGATCCGGCTCTACGGCAGCACCTACTGCAAGCGCACCATGGAGCAGGTCCTCGAGAGCCAGATGAACCCGATCTTCTCGCCGATCCAAAGCCTGAAGAACCTCAACTCCAACCTGCTGTTCCCGGACGTGAAGCCCGGAGACACCCTTTCAATCGGCGGCCTCGCCGTGCAACTGGAGACGCTGCCCCATGTGACCGAACAGGCCATGGGCGTGCGCGTCCGCGAAGGCGGCAAGACCGTGGTGATGGCCCCCGACGTCAACTATCCCGAGGGCGTCGTGCCCCCCGAGGCGCTGGCGTTCTTCCGCGACGCGGACCTGCTGGTCCACGACATCCGCTCCTTCGTGCCCGGCCTCGAGCGGCTTCACTCCCGCGAGGCCTTCAACGCCCGCGACGCGGTGGCCGCCGCCGCCGCCGCACACGTGAAGAAGCTCGTGCTCACACACTTCCACTTCGACTCCACCGATCGCGAGCTCGAGCAACTGCGCGAGAGCCTGGGGTACGATCATCCCTTCGAGATCGAGCTGGCCCGCGAAGGCTCCACCCTCTGGCTGTGATGGTACATGAAGACTTTGGCCGTGGGTTCCTGTTCCTTCCTATTTTTCATTATTTGTTAATCATTTTCTTACTGGTTTCAGCGCGTGTGGCCGAAGCGGCGCCTCCCGCGCCCGCGCAGGTGCCGCCACCGCCCGGGGGGCGCCAGACCCTGGCCATGCTCGACTTCAGCACCGCGCTGGGGGTGGAGGCGGCCCTGATGCGCGCCCAGCTGCCGGCCACCTTCACCGTGCGTGCGGCCTCCCCGTTCGTGGTGGCTTCGGATCTTTCGCCGGTCGAACTGGATCGCGTGATCGCCCAGACGCTGCTGCCGGCCCACCGGGCGATGAACAACCGATACATCCGTCGCCCGCCGGCTGCCCCGGTGCGCGTGTACCTGTTCGCCGGCCCGACCTCCCTGGCCGTGCTCAGCCGCATCCTGTGGAAGGACGACACCCCACCCGTGTACGGCTACAGCCGCAAGGACCGGAACATGATGGTGATGGACATCGCGACCGGCGGCGGCACCCTCGTCCATGAACTGACCCACGTGATGATGTGGGCGGATTTTCCGGCGGTGCCCAACTGGTTCAACGAGGGGCTCAGTTCCCTTCATGAGGCGGTCACCCTGTTTCCGGACCGGCTGCAGGGCCTGCCCAACTGGCGTGGAGGCGTCCTGCGCGAGGTCATCAGGAAGGGGCGCCTGCGCTCCCTTTCCGAGCTGGTGTCGGATCCGGACTTCTACGGGAAGAATTCGGATGTCAACTACGCCCATGCCCGTTATTTCTTCCTGTTCATGCAGGATCGCTGCGATCTGAAGCGGTTCTACGAGCTCATGAAGGCAGCGCCGAAAACAGCGGCGCCGAAAACGGCGCTGGTCCACGCGGCGACCGTCTGCTCGATCCCGGAGGCCCGCCTGGAGATGGAATTCCGGGCCTATCTGCCGAAAGTGCTGGGACCGTAGGCTTTCCCGGTTCACCATGAACCTGCACAGCTGATGGGTCGTGTTGCCTTCGGTCCATAATCATGGTAGCACGGGATTCATGCACGTCGTCGATCTCCTGCGACTGGCCGTGACAGGCCTCCTCCTGTGGCTGCTGCGGCCGCACCTGGCCCTGATCTGGCGGTTCGTCCAGCCGTCCCGGATCCGGCACCGGATCGAAGCCGCCGACGGGAACATGGCTGGCTTCTGGGGTGAGACGATGGCCCGGCTGGGCTTCGTCCATCTGGGCCGCCGCGAGGAGTTGATCTACGGCCTCGAACGCCGTGTTTATCAGGTGTTCTTCCATGAGGACGGCGTGTTCGCGGACCTGCCCGAAGCCGCCATCGATTCCAAATCGAAGCGTCCTCCGGTGGGACTGTACCTGACGACAGTGCTGCCTCAGACGCTGTTCCTGATGACCAAGCGCGTGGGGCAGGAGACGACGCGCGGCCTGTATGTCTCGCAGAGATCCTCGGGCACGGTCACTGAGATGCTGCGCGCGCACCGGGCCACGCTGATGCGTCTGGGCCTCGGGCAGCGGGTGGAGGAGCCCGGGACGCTGCAAAGGCGCAGTGAGATCTTCTCCCTGTGGCATCAGGACCATGCACGGGTGGAGCTGCGGTATTACGCGGTGCTGTCGATCGTGTTGACTGTGATCGTGGGCGGATTTCTCGTCCGGATGTGGATGATCTGAGATGTGGTATGCGGCCACTGAGGGAAGTCTGACCCTCGAGATCAAGGTGTTTCCCAAGAGCCCGCACAGCCGGCTCGGCCCCGTCGATGGCGGGCGTCTCCAGGTGCGGATCCACGCGGCGCCCGAGGACGGGGCCGCCAACGCGGCGGTCGTGGCGCTGCTGGCGCGTGCGTTCGGGGTGCACCAGCGCGCGGTGACGATCCTGCTGGGGCAGACGTCGCGCATGAAGTCGGTCCGGATCACGGGTTCCTCGGTGGACCCTGCGTTTTTTGAAGAAGGTTTTATTGATGTCAAATCCAAATAGATTTTCCCTTATTTCCTTTCTTTCCTCGTTGTTTCTGCTGTCCTCCTGCCAGGAGACGTACCAGTTGCGATTCGAACTGGTGACGCCTGCCGGGTTCGATCTGCAGCAGGACGTCGCCCGGCTGGTGATCTCGGCCGGGGAACAGACCCGCGTGGTGACGTGCACGTCCGCGGACTGCCCCTTTGACGTGAAGTTCTCCTTCGCCGAGGGTGAGACCTCGCGGGTGAGCGTGCACGGCTATGATGCAGACTCCCAGTTGGTGGCGGCCGGCTATTCGCCGTCGTTCGTGGCCGTCGACGGCGGTCTGGACCTGGCTCTCTTTCTCGGGCCCATCGACCGTGGCTCGACGATCGATGCGTTGTTCGAGGTGGCGCCGCTGGACGCCGCGCTGGTGCCGCTGCTCACCTCCGACGACGGCGCGCTCACCTCCAACGTGGGCACGCTCATCTTCGGTGGCCGGCAGGGCGAGACCGGCGACGCGACCCCGGTCGACGAGGTGTGGTTCTATGATCCGTATCTGCTGTCGCTGGTGTCCCTGGCGCCGCTGACCATCCCGCTGGCGGAACCGGCGATCATGGATCTGCGGGACGGAAACTTCCTTCTGTACGGCGGCCGGACCACCGGCGGAGCGATCTCGGGTGCGATGCTGTTCTATGCGACCTCGTCGGTGCAGGCGGCGGGCTCGCACGTGATCTCGCTGCCGGCCGAGACCGCACCGGTCCCGACCGCGGGGGCCCGGACCGTGGAGCTCGGGCCGTTCGACGGCCTGTTCGATCAGTCCACCGGCGAGTACCTGCTTGACGCCTTCCTGATGCTGTCGGGTGAGACGGGGGACGGCTCCGAGGCGCCCATCACGTGGGTGCTGGTCTACTACAGCCTGGCCTCGGCCACGACGACCATCGTCACCCGGCCGACCGGCATGACGCTTCCGCAGGGCGTGCATGCGCAGGCCGTGAGGCTCGACGACACCATCGTGCGGGTCTTCCTGCCCGAGGTGCGGCAGTTCCTGACGGCGGCCGTGGACGTGGGCACCGAGGGGCTCGAGTTCCGCCTCGATCCCCTGGATGCGCCAGGATTGCCGTTGCGCAGTGGATGGAGGCTCCTGCCATTGGGGGATCGCGTGCTGGCGGTGGCCGGCCGGGATGATCAGGGCCGCTGCACGGGCGAGATCTATGATGTGGATCCCGTCGGGCAGACCCTGCGCGCCCTCGATTCGCGCAACGGTCACTGCGAAAGCGCGCTGGTGCACATGGGGGCGCTGGTCCTGGAGGTCGGCGGTGTGGACGCCGAAGAGGGCCTGCACGGCGCCACGGCATGGCCCTGGACGCTGGGCGACGGGGGCTTGTCGTTGCAGGGGCCGGCCTCGATACCCCTCGCACGCGAGCGCGTCCGTCCGCAGGTGTTCGTGATGCCCACCGGCGCGGTGGCGGTGTATGGCGGCCTGGCTCAGGCCGGCGGCAGTCCCGAGCCTTCCCTGGAGTTGATCATCCTGGATCCCAGAAAGAGCCAGGAGCCGAAATAGTTGGACATCGCGCCGCTTCCGGGCGGCGCCAACCTCTCACTGCAAAGGAGCGACCCGATGAGCGACGTGATTTCCCAGTTGGAACCCAAGCATGTGTGGAAGTACTTCACCAAGATGACCTCCATCCCCCACCAGTCCAAGAACGAGGCCGAGATCGGCCGCTGGCTGCAGCAGGTCGGGAAGGAGCACAAACTGGAGATGAGGACCGACGAGGTCGGCAACATCGTCCTGTGCGTGCCGGCGACGCCTGGCCACGAGAACGCCCCGATCGTGATCCTGCAGGGGCACATGGACATGGTGTGCGAGGCCAACAACGACTCCAAGCACGACTTCGCCAAGGATCCCCTCAAGCTGCAGGTCAACGGCGAGTGGCTGTCGGCCACGGGTACCACCCTCGGCGCGGACAACGGCGTCGGCCTGGCCGCGGCACTGGCGCTGCTCGATGATCCGACGGCCGTGCACGGACCGCTGGAGATCCTGGCCACCATGGACGAGGAGACCGGCATGACCGGCGCCTTCAATCTGAAGACCGAGTTCCTGAAGGGCCGGATGATGCTGAACCTGGACTCCGAGGAGGACGGGGCGATCTATGTCGGGTGCGCCGGCGGTGCCGACGTCAAGGCGTTCTTCGACACCACGTCCGTGCCGGCCGCGGCGGGCTCCGTGATGCTGGAAGTCGGCATCGGCGGCCTGCGGGGCGGACACTCGGGTCTGAACATCATCGAGAACCGCGCCAACGCCCTGCGGATGCTCGCGCGCGTGCTCAAGAACCTGCAGCAACTGGGTGTGGAGTTCACGCTCACGAGCCTGTCCGGTGGTTCGGCGCACAACGCCATCCCGCGCGAGGCGACCGCCGGCGTGGTCCTGGGCGAGGCGCATGCGGCCCGCGCCAAGGAACTGATTGAGAAGCGCTTCACCGCGATGCGCGCCGAGTATGGCAAGCGCGAGACGCGCATGAGCCTGATTTGCAACGATCGCGGCGCCTTCTCCGGTTCCGTGTGGGGCGCGGCCAAGGCCGCCTCCCTGGTGGACTTCATGCTGCTGGTTCCCAACGGCGCGCTCACCATGAGCCAGGATCTGCCGAACCTCGTGGAGAGCTCGTGCAACCTCGCGACCGTCAAGAGTGACGGGGACCGCGTGATCGTGCACCTCTCGTGCCGCTCCTCGGTTCAGCCGGTCATCCCGGAGATCCAGGAGACCATCGCCATCGCCGCGGTCCGTTCGGGCGCGCGCGCCGAGCTGGGCGAGGGCTATCCCGCCTGGCAGCCCGACATGGACAGCCCGCTGCTGGCGACTGCCAAGGGCGTGTTCGAGGAGGTCTTCGGACGCATCCCTGAGATCAAGGCGATCCATGCCGGTCTCGAGTGCGGCATCATCGGCGAGAAGTTTCCCGGCATCCGGATGATCTCCTTCGGACCCGAGATCCACGGCGCCCACAGCCCCGAAGAGAAGGTCCACATCCCTTCGGTGGACCGCTTCTACCGCGCGCTGTGCGGCATCCTGAAGAACCTCGCCTGATCCTGCGGCTCGACATTTCATTTATTAAAAACGATTTTTTACATCTGGATCACGATGATGACCGTTTTTTATCGAATATTGTTGATTTTTTTCGTGGTCTCGTTCATCGGGTGCCGGGCCCCCCGCGAGACCGTCGTGACCGAACCACCGGGCAAGGCGCAGCCGCCTCCGTCGGTGCCCGCGCCCGCCAAGGCCGGGGGGCCGTTCAGGTGGGACGGCTTCGCCCTGGGCGACACCTTCGACACCGTGATGACCCGGGCACCCTATGACAACCCGTGCGACGACGACGCAGTGGATGGCCGCGTCCGCCGCTTCATGGTCTACGGCGCACAGCCCTGCCGGGATCGGGTCTTTCCTGAGGACACGACGGTGTTCTTCTTCATTGAGCACACCGAGGAACGTACGCAGTCCCTGGCCACGAAGATCGTCGCGTTCGGCTACCTGCACGGCTCGTACTTCAACACGCGCACGACGTTCCCCCTGGCCACCCGCGAGGAGATCGGGCGGGTGCGTTCGGTGCTGGGGGCGATGCGGGGCTCGTTCACGATCGAGCGCAAGGATCGGTCCCTGCTCGTGGAACGCTATGACGGCGACATTCACGTGTTGGTCAAGGACGATCGCGCCTTCGGCTATGTCTTCGGACCCATGCCCGACGATCCGCTCAACGAGCAGTGGCGGGGCATCATGCAGATGGCCGTCCGCTACACCCCGATGGATTGATTATTCTTCCGAACCCATGAACAGCACGGGCAGCCCGCTGCCGTCGAGAAACAGGGCGTCGACCAGGCCGTTGCCGTCGGCGTCGAGCAGCACCAGGGCGGTCATGTTCTCGCAGTCCAGCCCGAACACAGGGGTGACGTCGATGAAGCCGCCTGCACCATCGGCTTCGAACAGGCGGCACAGCCCGTCTGCTGCGGTCACGAAGAGGTCCGCCAGTCCGTCGAGGTTGGCGTCGGCGGTCACGGCGTCACGGCCGTCTCCGCGCGAGATCGGCAGGCAGGCGATGGTGTCGTTGAAGAAACTCCCCCGGCCATCGTGGATCAGGCACTGGTCCTGGCCCGATCCCACCGCGACGAGGTCGAGGTCGCCGTCGAAGTCGACGTCCAGGGGCACGAGCCGCCGGATCCGTCCGACGGGCAGCGGGATCTGTCCGGCCTCGCTCCAGTCGCCGGTGTCGCCGGCGCCCAGTGCGAGATGGAGCAGCGCGTTCTCCCCCGTCTTCGCGGTGGTGAAGGCGGCGTCAGCGGGTTCAAGTCCGTCGATGAGGGTCCAGACCGTGGAGGTGACCTCGTCGGAGGCCCAGACCGGAGTGATCGGCCGTTCGAAGTCGGTGACGCCGTACCGCCCGGTGACCGGTCCGGTCACGATCAGGTTGTCGACAAAAAGCGCGCCGGTGGAGGGGCCGGCCTCGATGGGCGTGAGGGTGAGCTCGAGGGCGGTCGCCGGAAGGTTGAACACGCCGTTGCCGTCACCCCCCGAGGGCAGCCATCCAGAGACCTGCGTGGCCTCGAGCGTGCCCCAGGATGTCGTGGTGAGGGCCGCCCCCGAATGGGAGAATCGCTCGCCGGAGGCATCCACCAGAGCCAGCGAGAGCGTGTGGCCGGAGGCGTCGCCGAAGAACTCGAAACGAACGGACTGGGGGATCCATGTCAGTTCCGGCAGCGGGAACGAGACGCGCAGCGTGGTGCGGACGACCGTGAAGTCGTAGTCGAGGCGGCCGGAGGCCTTGCCGCCGGCGGATTGTTCCGTGGAGGAGGAAAAGGTTCCTATGGCGCCCTCGACGTCGGAAGTGACCGGCCTGGTCACGTCCGCAGCCTCGCCAGAGGCCTCGTCGAGCTGGAATGCGTTGCCCGTGTTGCGCAGCACCATCAACTGGCGCAGGCTTGGCACGTCTGGACGGGAGCGCCAGGTGAGCAGGCTCGTTTTTCCGTCTGCGTCCGGCGGCAGCGGGATCAGGTCGTGGCAGATACTGAAGCTCGAACGCAGGTCGATCGCGGTGGTCACGAAGGATCCGTCGGAGGCGAAGTCCAGGCGGGAATCGGCGGTCCCGGGCTGTCCGCACAGGAGGATCTCGGCGGCCCCGTCGGCGTCGAAGTCGCCGGAGACGAACGCGGAGAAGCGACCGTCCAGCACAGCCGAGGCGTCCAGCGTCTCGGTCCAGGTGAAGCGACCCTGACCCTGGTTGAGAGCAAGACGGAAAGCCCCGTCCGTGGTCAGGGCAGCCACGTCGGGTGCGCCATCGAGGTTGGCGTCGAGGCTGGCCAGGGCCATCAACGGGCCCGACGGGGACGCGGGGATGGCGCCGGGTGCGGGATCGTAGCGCAGTGCGACGGGCGTCATCGAAAGGGCGTTGCGCCGGATGTCGGCGCCCTTCGTGGTCCGCACGGTGACGTCATAGGTGCCGGAGACGCCGGTGGGGGTCACGATCTCCAGACGGCCGCCCGTCGCGGAGCGCACCTCGGCGGGCCAGACACCGAGAAGCACCTGTGCGTCGGCGTCGAAGTTTTTGCCGTCAATCACGACGACATGACCACCCGCAGCAGAGACCGTCGCAGGCTCCACCCTCGAGATTTCGGGCTTGCCGTCGGAGCCGCAGCCCGCCGAGAACCATACCGTGGTGGTGATGGACAGGAAGAGGGGCAAGAAACGGAAGGACATCATTTCCCCTCCGTGTCACAGGCATCGCCGAGCCCATCCTCGTCGGAGTCGAACTGGTCCGGGTTGGACAGGTCCGGGCAGTTGTCGCAGGCGTTTCCGCGGTCGAACGCGGACAAGAAGCCGCCTTCGCACCAGAAGGCGCGTGGTGTGTCGCAGTCGAAGTCATTCCACAGGCCGGAGTCGGCGTAGAGCCCGCCGCAATCCTCGATTCCGCCGCTGTCGTTGGGTTCGCCCTCGGCCCACGGCGTCCAGACCGGCGTGGTGCCGTCGATCCAGAGAAAGGTGCCCTCCGTCTCGAGGTCGGACATCCCGATGAAGGCCGACCCGACCATGTGCGCGACCAGGAAGGCGTTCTCCGCTTCGGACCCGATGATGACCAGGCGGGCCTGAAGGCTCTCGCAGAAGGCCCTCGCCTCACCAAAGGTCCGAGGGGCCTCGCAGAACAGGTACGCCGATTCCGTTCCGAGGTGGAGCGCGCAGCCGGTGCGGGCCGCGCAGGAGGCGGCGTCGGCACAGGAGAAGTGCATCCAGTCGGTGTTCTCCTGGTTCGGGTTGGACAGTTCTGGACAGTTGTCCAGCGTGTCGGAGATGCCGTCGCCGTCGAAGTCGTCGATCTGGGACTGGTGCACGTAGACCGACGGGTAGCCGGTGGCCGGGAAGAACCACCACGCCGGAGGTCCGTCAGCACCGGCCAGGGGCGAGAACAGTGCGCCGGAGGCAGGGACCGGATGCCAGGCCGACGCAGTGTAGTCATAGAAGCGGCCGTCGGGATCGTTGCGCAGATATATCAGGCGTCCGTCCGGCCTCGTCAGGAATAGATCCGGGCGGGAGTCCCCGTCCGCATCGGCGATCAGGACCGACGCAGAGGACACCGTGCCCAGCCGCGTGAGGCTCTGGTCCTCGAAAACGCCGTCGGCACGCTGGTACCAGAGGCGCGTGCGCAGGGCGTCGGGAATCACCAGATCCAGGCGGGTGTCGCCGTCAAGATCGACGGCGACGGGTTGCGTGGTGAAGATGGCCGTCTCACGGGGCAGCGACGCCACGGCCGCTTCCAGGAACGCGCAGTTTCCGTCGTTCAGGAACAGGCGGGGTCCCTGGGACGTGGTCAGGAAGAGGTCCGTGTCCATGTCAGCGTCAAAGTCGGCCGCGGCCACCCCGTACAAGGAGGGAGCCTCGAGGGGAAAGGCCTCCGTGGTCCGGTCGGAGAACTGTCCATCGGGATCGCCGGTGAAGATGCGCAGAGGTTTGGCCGCCGTCTCGGTGATCAGTCCGGCGATCAGGTCGTCGGCCCCATCACCGTTGCAGTCCATCGGAGTGACCCAGGCCAGACCTGCCAGCAACTCGGGAGCGGTTTCGGATTGAGGAGGAGTCTCCGAGTTCCACACGATTGTGGCATCGCCCGTCGCGGCCAACTCGAGGCGGTCCAGCGTGCCGTCGCCATCGAAGTCACCGGCGGCCAGCCCTGCGAAATCGCCGGGCGTCACCGTCTCGAGGCGAAAGCGGCCGGTGTCGTCGGGAACGATCCGGAACAGGCCCTCTGCCGCGGCGATCCAATAGTACGAACCCCCGTCGCTGAGGGTCTGTCCGGTCAGGAGGCTGCGCACGGTCAGCGGGCGCAGATCGTCCACGGAGAGCGTCGTGACCGGCTGGTAATCCAGGATCCGGCCCAGGAAGCGCCAGGCGCCGGGCGCCCTGTAGGTGTGGCTTTTGGACTCCAGGACCAGGTCCGCCAGGCCACCTTCGGGCACCGCGGGGGTCGTCACCGTGAGGCGATCGATGGTCTTCTCCACGATGGTCCCTGCATGGGAACCAAACCGGACCTTGACCACACTGTCGAGATCGCGGCCTTCGATGACGACGGTCTGGCCCCCGTCGATGGTGGACCAGTTGGGGAACCAGCCGCTCACCTCGAAGGCCCGGCCCGGATCGCTGCCGGAGCAGGCGATCAGGAGGAAGAGGATCAGGTTCGGGACGATAATGCGGAAGAAAGCGCGCTTCATGGAAAACTCCAGTTCAGGGAACCCATCGCATCGGGAAGCGGATCATGCCTGCAGACGGCGGCGGCGCCAGCCGATCCAGGCCAGAGGCAGCAGGATTGGCGGCCAGAGAAAGGTCGTTCTCCCCGTGCGGCCGGTCCGGCAGGCGCAGCCATCGTCGGCCATGGTGGACGTATGTGGAACCTCAGGCAGAGGCTGGGAAGCCGGCAGGACCAGCACGGAGAAGTCGACGTTAGGGGAGGGGCAGCGCAGCCATCCGGCGGTGCCGGAGACCAGTTGGAGGCGCGCGTCCAGGGACCCGGCGGGGTTGTCGGGCGTGTGGAAGGTGAACTCGAAGAGGCCCCGCGAGCCGGGGGGCACGTCGGTCAGCAGCAGGGACGGAATCGAGAACGCATACCAGGAGTCGTCGAGCCAGTCCACGGAACCTTCGAGATGATCCCGGGGGATCTCCAGCCACAGGCTGCCCGCGGTCCACGTCTCCGTGCCGGTGTTTTCAAACGCGACCCAGCCGGTGAAGCGTTCCCCCGGAGATATGGCCTGGGGAACGCCGGTGTCGATCAGGCGGGCCGACCACGGCGGCGGCGGATCGCCCATTTCCTGCGGGTAGCCGTCGTCGGCCACGCCCGTGCAGTCGTCGTCGATCAGGTCACACCGTTCAGGGCGCGGCTCGTAGACCCGCACGCAGGCCAGGCAGCCGTCGGCGCAGCGCCTCCGTCCCTCCGCGCAGGGTCCGGGCTCGCCGGTTTCACAGACGGCCTGTCCGCCGTCGGGGTCAGGACCCCAGCAGCCGCCCCAGTCAGGCCACTGGCAGGAGCCCGTGCAGGTGCGGGACTGGGAGCCGCAGTCACAGCAGGCCTGTGTCTGCGTCTGTCCCGGGGAGCACGGTCCCTCGCCCGAACAACCGCTCCATCCACCCCAATAGCAGTTTGAACCGCAGGTGCGGGAGCGGGATCCACAGTTGCCGCAGCCCTGGTTTTCGACTTGTCCGGGACTGCACTCGCAGGTGGTTTCGCAGGTGGCCGATGGGATCGGGTGCGGGTAGGAACCCTGTCCGACCCACCAGCTCGTGGACTGGGAGCAGCCGCCGGCGAACGGATCAATGCTGGTCCCGTTGACCCGGAAACCCAGGTGCAGGTGTGGCCCCGTGGAGCTGCCAGAGCTGGCCGAATTTCCCAGGTATTGGCCGCAGGAGACGTTCTGCCCCACGCCCACGGCGATGGAGTCCAGTTGCATGTGGCAGAACAGCGAGACGGTACCGTCGAGATGGTCGACCTTCACGTAGTTGCCGCAGGATCCACCGCAGGTGTTGCCGTAATAACCGTAGTTTGCGCAGCCGTTGTAGGTGGCCGTCACGCGTCCGGCCGCCGAGGCCAGCACGCCGGTTCCCAGCGACAGGGGGAAATCCGTGCCGGTGTGCGTGTTGTAGCAGACGCCGCCGCAGCCGTAATCGACGCAGCCCGAGGCGCTGCCGTTGTGGTCAAAGCCGTAGTTCACACCGATCGACGCGGAGAAGGGCCGTCTCAGTTTGGCGCCCTGCGCCGCAGGCACGAAAATGAGGAGGGTCAGGAGAATCGCAAGGGCTCTCATGGGTTCACCTCCGGATCAGCCAGCGGGACCAGGGAGCGGCCGTCGTGGACCAGGATCCTGCCCTGTGTCACGACCGGGAACCGGGCGTCGGGCCAATGGCCGGAGATGGCACCATCCGCAGAGATCCGGTAGACGCCTGCGGCGTTTTCGAAGACGAAGCCCTTGTCGGTCCACAAGGGACCGCGTCGACCGTCAGGAAAGGGCGCCAGCCGGCTGGAATGCACCGGGGTACCGTTCACCGGGAGCGTCGCGTTGGTGACGCGCCGGGTCGTCCCTCCATCCGACGGGATCACGGCCAGGGAAGGATACCCGCCGAGCGAACTGACAAAGACAATCTCCTTCCCGTCTGGTGAGAAGGCTGGCCCCCCCACGGAGCCATTTTCGTTCGTCAGGCGCAGGATCTCGCGGTTGTCGAGCCGGATCCGGTACAGGTCCATCTCCGGGCTGGGGCCGGCAGCATAGGCGATGTACATTCCGTCCGGCGAAAAACCAAAGCCCGGGAACACGTCCGTGGCCAGCTTCGAGACCTGCGCCGACCGTGCGTCCCAGAGGATCAGACCACCGTTTGCGTCGAGGATGGCGACCAGCGTGCGGTCCTTGTCTTCGAAGATGCGCACATCCTGGACCGGTCCGGCAACAGGAAGGGAACGGCTGTCCCCGGTGGAGTCCACCAGCACCGCGTTGTACAGGGCCCTCACGGAGGCGCGCTCCGGCGCGGGCAGGGCCATCCCGTACACGCGCAGGCCGGTCTCCGGCGAGAGTTCCAGCAACCTCCAGCCGTCCGGCTCCAGACCGTCCACCCCGGCGGCGACGAAGGCGGCGGACGGACTTCCCCCCGGTGCGGTGTCGACTGTTCCGCAGGCCGGGAAAAGGAAAAAACTGGACGACAGGACGGACAGGAGGAGGCGGAACCGCTTCATGATGCACTCCAGAAAAGATCTGAACAGGAGGTTATTGTCGCACAGTAAAAAATCATGACCATTAAATATACCTGTCTGACCAAGACGAATCCATCCGTCAATCGGATGATATTCACATTAAAATGGTCCTGGGCCGGCCGCTACGGTGACAACTCGGTGGACAACCCCCTGAAGGTGATCATTCTGTGACGACTTGCTGCGAACAACTCAGTGCAGCTTCAGGGTGACGACCGCGAACAGCGCGAGGATGAAGGAGATGACCCAGAAGCGCACGATGACCTTGGGCTCGGCCCAGCCCTTCTTCTCGAAGTGGTGGTGGATCGGGGCCATCAGGAAGATGCGCTTGCCGCCGGAGATCTTGAAATAGGCGACCTGGATCATCACCGAGAGCGCCTCCATCACGAAGATGCCGCCGGCGATCACCAGCACGACCTCGTTCTTGGTGAGCACGGCCAGTGTGCCCAGACCGCCACCCAGCGCCAGGGAGCCGACGTCGCCCATGAACACCGACGCCGGGTAGGTGTTGTACCAGAGGAAGCCGATGCCCGCGCCGATCATGGCCCCGCAGTAGATGATCAACTCCTCGACCCCGGGCAGGTGGATGATCTTCAGGTATTCCGCGACGGGCTTGCCCCAGAAGACGGCGCCGTGGGCGTACGCCAGGATCATGAACACGAAGGCGTTGAGGATGACCGGGCCGATGGCCAGGCCGTCGAGACCGTCGGTGAGGTTGACCGCGTTGGAGGCGCCCACGATCACGACCATCGACAGCAGGATGAACAGCACCAGGGGCAGCACCGGGTACGCGTCCACGCTGATGAACGGCAGCGCCAGCTTGGTGCGCACCTCCAGCGACAGCCCGGTGGCCTCGGTGCCGAACACGTACCACAGCATGCCGCCGGCGACCAGGAACTGGAAGAACAGTTTGTAGCGCCCGGCCAGCCCCTTGGAGTTGCGCTTGGCCACCTTCAAGTAGTCATCGAGGAACCCCAGCACTCCGTAGAGCGCAGTGATGGTGAGCACCATCCAGACATATACGTTGGACAGGTCGGCCCACAGGATCGTGGGCAGCACCAGCGCGAACAGGATCAGGGTGCCGCCCATCGTGGGCGTTCCCTGCTTGACGAAGTGGGTCTCGGGGCCGTCACTGCGGATCGGCTGCGCCAGTTGCTGGGACTGCAGCCGGCGGATGAACCACGGGGAGAGCAGAAACGAGATCAGCAGCGCGGTGAGGGTGGACAGCACCACCCGCGTCGAGAGGTACCGGAAGATGTTGAAAAAGGTGAAACTGTCAGACAGATCCTTGAGCCAGAAGGAGAGATGAAAGAACATGTTCGGTCGTACTCCGGAGGTGTCAATACGGGATCAGGCGCGCAGGGCCACGAGCGCGGAGTTGAGGCGGTGCACGGTCTTCGGATCCGAGCCCTCGAAGTAGTAGCGCAGGACCGCATCGGTGCCGGACGCACGCAGCTCGAACCAGGCACCGTCGAACTCGAGGAAGGAGCCGTCCTGCGCCCAGAAGGCGTTGTGGATCGCCGGGAAGTCCGGGTCCTTCAGGTCGGTGCGCAGGCGGGAGGTGGCCGCTTCGGGCGTCATGACCGTGAGCCCGCGGAAGTAGGAGACCAGCGATTCCTTGTGCACATTGGCAGCCTGCTGGGCCGCACGCCGCGCGTCGCCCTGGAGGCTCTCGTCGTAAAGCGTGATGTCCTGGCGCTCGTAGGCTGCGTATGGAATCGGATACCGCGCCAGCAGATCCATGTACCATTGCGCGAACGAGTAGCCGGTCTTGTGCAGCCGGGCTGCGGCCAGCAGGGTGAACAGGCCCACCTGGAAGCCGTCCTTTTCCTTGAGTGCGAGCGATGCGCTGGAGGTGTCGTGGTTTTTCACCCAGTCGAGGGTGCCCATGGCGGCTCCGCCGCTCTCCTCGGCCATCATCAGGAACCGGGGTTTGTGCCCCAGTTGCCTGACGCGGCCGGTAGCTTCCGTGAAGGTGACCTCGACGGCCCCCTCGAGCAGTTGGCGCTGCACCGAGGCGACCAACTCACCGAAGTACTTGAAGCCCACGGGCACCAGGACGGTGCCGATCCTCGCGCCATGCTCCGAGGCGATCCGTTCGGCCACGGCCAGGATCGAGCGCGACGTGGGGTAGGTGATTGCGGCGACGAAATCATACTTGTCCAGCAGCCCGGCCTCTCCCAGCGCCTGCATGCGAAGCGCCGTGAGCAGGAAATAAATCTGGTTGGGCTTGAAGTACACCAGGCAGTTTGTCTCGTCGAGGGGGTCCACCTCCAGGGCCGCGTCTCGGGCCCGATCGGCCAGCGCCGCCGGTGCCGTCGTCACGATGTTGAAGCGGTCGCCGTCGGGATCCCAGATGAACACGATGTCGGCGGCCCCCTGCGCGAGGAGATCCTGGGCTCCGATGTGCTTGTAGATCTGCCACTTGCCCGGATCCACGCCGTGGTTGACCCCGTCGAGCTGGCCGATGCCGTGATAGTCTTCACTTTCCGCCTCGAACAGGAAGGTGATGCCCCGGTCGTCCATGGGGAAATCCAGCATCCCGAAGATGCGCCGCGCGGCGGCCCCCATCGAGCCTCCCTCGGTGCAGATCGCGACCTTCAGACCGCCGATCAGCGCCTGTCGGATCGTGTCGATGCCGGCCGGATCCATGAGCTTGCCCAGGGATTCCACGTACGCCGGCAGCGGGTCGAAGTCGTGGCGGATGTGCGGGTCATGGGCTGAAGCCAGGGAAATTTCGAGGCCGTCGGTGCAGATCGTCGAGGTGAGCTCGCGGACCCGGGCCTGGATCTCGCCGGCCATGCCGAGCAGTTGCATGCCGTGCTCGTCCATGGGTTTCCATCCGCCCTTGTAGCTCTGGGAGTGGCTCGCGGTGAAGTTCTCGCCCCCGCCGAGTCCGTAATGGAACACACCGAACGAACTCATCCAGATCGGGGTGGTCCTGGCGCTCCCTCCCTGCAGGTGGACCGTGAGGCCCGCGGCCGCGTAGATTCGTGCGCACAGGTCGATGAATTTCTGGGTGTGCGGCCGAACCTCGCCGCCGATGTGCAGGCTCGTGATGCCGTGCTTTCTGGCGACGTCGACCCGGGCCGTGGCGATGATGCCCATCGTGAGCGCCGAGAGCGGCACCTTCGGGGAGAAGAAGTCCTGAGGATCAAGCAGGTCCCGGTATCCGGCGGTGCCCAGCGCGAAGCCGGCCCCCCATTCTCCAAGGCGGGCCTCGACGGCCAGGGCTGGGGTGATTATCAGCAACTCGGGTTCGGTTCCAAATGGAGTGAACAGCATGGTGCGCGCATCCTTTTGCGTGGGTGGAAAACCTCGAAGAGTCGTCCCCTTTTCGAAGCCAAAATACCATTGGCTGGATCGGTGTGCAAATCTATTGTGGGAAGGTCGGCCGCCGGCGCGGAGCCTTTCGCGGAGGCCGGTTTTCGGGCTTAAGGCAGGATGCGAAGCGGCGTCAGGCGCAGCAGCACCGGAATGACCGCCATGGAGGTGACGATTCCGTAGTGGTCGTACTGGGACTTGACGTAGAGCAGGCGGCTCTTCTTCTCGCGGGAGGTAAAGCCGGTGTAGTCAGCGGGAATGCCTGTTCGTGTCACGGCAAACGAGAACTCCTTGGTGAACTGGCGGGTCTGCGTGTCGGTGTCGGAGGTCACCAGGATCATGCGACGGTTTTTGGCGCGCGCTCCGGTGGCGATGAATTCCTTGAACTCGTTGAAGCCGCCGTACATCGCGTCGAGCAGGATGATCTGCTTGAGCAGCCGGTTGTCGGTCCATCCGCGCACGGTGCGGAAGCCGCCGCTGTGGGCGATCACGACCGTCTCGCCGTCGGGCAGGCGGATGTTGGCGGCCTGGACCGACTTTTTCAATTGTGACAGGGAGTTCCAGACCACGGACTCGTCCTTGCCCGAGGGGCAGGCCGGAACGATGAACAGCGCATTCTGGCGGCTCTTCTGGAACTGCTCGGCGAGCTTGTGGTCCACGAAGGCCTTGTCGACGGTGGTGTGGTAGCCGTGCAGGTACACGACGATGCCGGCGGTCTTGCGGATGTAGCCCTTGGGAACCCAGACGTGGACCGAACCCATCTTCGGATAGTTGATCTTGAAGTGCCGTCCGCCCTGTAAAGATTTTTCAATGGCAGCCCCGGATGGTTTGATGGCCGCAGCCTGGGCCTCTGCGCGAGAGAGAGGCGTAATGGCAATAAATATAAAAGTAAATGCTGTAAAAAAAACGTTTTGTATAAAATAATAATGAAATCGAGTCATGGCCGGTGTCTCAATCGTACCGTAGTGCAAAACGGCCGATAGCGCAAGAAGACGAAAAGTCTCCGGAAAATTTCAGGGAAAATGAAAAAATCTGTCCTGACCGGAAAAAAACCGGCATGATTTGTCGGAGTCAGTTCAGTTTTTCCGCAAAGGCCAGCATGTGGCCATCGGGGTCGAGGCAGTAGGAGGCGCGGTGTCCCCACGGGCGTTCCTTCATGGAGTTGATTTCAATACCGCCAAGCGCCAGCGCGCGAAAGTGGTAGTCACGGGCCCCCGAGACCAGCAGATAGAGTTCGGCGCGCGGAATCTGGTCCGCCAGGAACGGGTCGGGCAGCTTTTCTCCGAGGAGATTCTTGATGCCCTGCACGGGCATCAGACCCAGGACACCCCCGGACGGGAGGTCGAATTCGGTCATGCCAGGCTCGTGCAGTCTGGGATCCAACTGAAGAAGCTCCTTGTAAAAACGGGCGCTCCTCCACTGGTCGCGCACATACAAGATAAAGATGGCTTCCTTCATGACAGGGCTCCTTGGGGCGGGAACCGCTCCCCCTTGACATATAAACACTAACCCAATTTCAGGACAATTGCACCAGAAAAAGTGACACGAAGACAGAAAGAAAGGCCGCTGATTGCATAAAAAAAACCGCCTTGCGGAATTTCGGGATTTCCAGCATAGTTTCAGGCTCGGAGCGCGGCAGGGACTCCCAGCCGCCACCCCGGGCACGTGTTTTCCGCACGGTCCCCGGGTCCCGTCTGGAGAAACCGGAAATGCAGTGGCTGACCTGGAACGTGAACGGTATACGCGCAGTACACAAAAAGGGTTTTCTGGACTTCTTCCAGCGGATTGCGCCCGATGTGCTGTGCATTCAGGAGACCAAGGCCCAGCCGGACCAGGTCCCCGGGGAAATGTCGGACATCCCGGGATATGGATTCCACATGCACAGCGCGCAGCGCAAGGGGTACTCCGGGGTAGCCACCTGGACCCGGCGGGTCCCGCAGGAAGTGCGAGAGGGTGTGGGCGCGGCCGAGTTCGATGCGGAAGGGCGCGTGCTGGTGACCCGGCACGAAGATATTTATCTATACAATATCTATTTTCCGAATGGCTCGGGCGGACCCGAGCGTCTGGAATACAAGAAGAATTTCTACTTTCATCTCCGGGACCTGTTCGCGCGGCACCTGGCTGCCGGCGAACCGCTGGTCGTATGCGGGGACTTCAACACCGCCCATGAGCCCATTGACCTGGCACGACCCAGGGAGAACGAAAAAAACTCAGGCTTCATGCCCGTGGAGCGGGAGTGGCTGGGCACCTATTTCACCCTGGGACTGGTGGACATCTTCCGGCGGCTGCACCCCGGGGAACCGGGGCATTATTCCTGGTGGGACTATCGTTTCTCGGCCCGCGACCGCAACATCGGCTGGCGGATCGATTATTTCATGATCAGCCCTGATCTGGTGGACCGCGTCGAGGACTGCAGGATTCTTCCCGAGGTGACCGGTTCGGACCACTGTCCGGTGTTGCTGGCATTGCGCGACAATCCATCGTGGAAAGGGTGAGTACGGCATGAACGGAGATCTTCCCATTGGTGTGTTCGACTCCGGCGTGGGCGGCCTCACGGTCGTGCGCTCCTTGCGCCAGTCGCTTCCACATGAATCTTTCATATACTTGGGCGACACGGCCCGCGTGCCCTATGGAACCAAGAGTCCGGCCACAGTCGTGCGCTACTCACTCAACAACGCACGGTTCCTGCTTGCGCAGGGCATCAAGATGCTCGTCGTGGCCTGCAACACGGCCTCCGCACATGCGATTCCCGCGCTGCAGAAGGAGTTGTCGATTCCGGTTGTGGGCGTGGTGGAGCCCGGCGCCCGGGCGGCGCTGTCGGCCACCCGCAATGGCTGCATCGGTGTGATCGGCACCTACGGCACCGTGGAGTCGGGGGCGTACCAGAAGGCCATCTCGGAGCTGCGCGACAAGCTCAGGGTGGCAGCAGAGCCCTGTCCGCTGCTGGTGCCCCTGGCCGAGGAGGGCTGGCTCACCGGCGATGTGCCCCGTCTGGTGGCCACGGAGTATCTGGGGCGCCTGCATGCCCGGTTTCCCGAGGCGGACACGCTGGTGATGGGTTGCACGCATTATCCGCTTTTCAGGGAGTTGATCGCCGAGGTCACCACGGACCTGTTCGGGAGGGAAGTGGCGCTGATCGACTCCGGCATCGCCGCGACCGCAGAGGTGGCTCACCTGCTGCGCCGTCGTGAGATGGAGGCGCCCGGGGGCGTGAGTGGCACGCTGCGGGTCATGGTGACCGACAAGAGCCGCATCGACATCGTGGGCACCCGCTTCCTGGGTGAAGCGCTGACCGAGGTCACCTCGGTGGATGTCACTGCATGAACATCACGGAATTTCAGGTTGAATCATGACGCTGATCTGGTTTCTCGTCCTACTGGGGCCGCTGGTCTTTTTCCATGAACTCGGGCACTTCCTCGCGGCCAAGGGCTTCGGGGTCAAGGTGCTCCGCTTCTCCCTGGGTTTCGGTCCGGTGCTCTTCAAGCGAAGGCGCGGCGAGACCGAGTACTGCCTGTCCGCGGTGCCGCTTGGCGGCTACGTCAGCATGATCGGCGAGGATCCCAACGAGGAGATGGCCGAGGAGGACCGTCACCGCACGCTCGCGGCGCTGCCGTACTGGAAGAAGATCATCGTGGTGGTCGCCGGTCCGTTCGTGAACCTGCTGCTGCCGGTGCTCTTCTACTTCGTGTACTTTCTGACGGTCACCCATGTATCTCCTCCGCTGCTGGGTACGGTGCTTCCGGGCATGGCCGCAGACCAGGCAGGGCTTCACTCCGGCGATCTGGTGCTCGAGATCGACGGCGACGAGATCGACAGTTTCGACGAGTTCCGTCGCACGATCATGGACGCTCCCGGGGAGACGCTCTCGGTCAAGGTGGAGCGCCCCGGTTCGGGCACGATCCAGGTCAAGCTGGTGCCGACGCCGTCGGTGGGCAAGAACATGGTCGGCCTGCCCGCCAAGATCGGCCGTTCGGGCGTGTTCCTGCATGGGACGCTGGCTCGTGTGGGCCTTGTGAACACAGGCGGCGCGGCTTACCGGGCCGGGCTGCGTTCGGGTGATCGAATCCTGGGAGTGACCCAGGAAGGCGCCAGGCACCCGGTGCGGTTCTGGTCGGATTGGGAGAGCCTGCTGCCCAAGCTCGGGAAGGGCCCCCTCACCCTGCACGTGATCACGTTCGCGACGCCCTCTGAACAGGCGGTGCTCGCTGCGGGCCAGGTCCGCGAGCTCTCCTTCGAATCGGCCGCCGCTCTCTCCGACGTGCAGTCCGGGGAGCTGGTCGTCAGCCTCGTCACGAAAGGCTCGCCTGCGGATCGCTGGGGCGTGGCCGCCGGAGACCGGCTTGCCGGCCTGGAGATCCTGCCCGACGAGGCGCCGCTCGCGTCCTGCACGTTCGCGAAGAAGGTCATGTCCTCGTATGCCGAGTTCGAGGACCAGGTCGCACGTGCCGCGGGTCGGCGCCTGTGCCTGTCGGTGATCCGTCCCTCGGAGGCCGGAGGGTGCAGGCGCACGCTAGTCCTGCGGCAGGACAAGTTCCAGAGCGTGGACCGCTTCGGAAACAAGCAGGTCACGTATGATTTCGGCATCTCCACGCTGCGCCAGCTGGACACCCCCGAGGACGTGCGGGTGAAGAACCGCTTTGTCTTCGCGGTGCGCGAGAGCCTCGTCACGACCTGGGAGATCACCTCGGGCATGGTGCTCGGTATCGCCTACATGTTCACCGGGGAGGTGGACCGGGAGAACGTGGGATCGGTCGTCATGATCGCGCAGATGGCCGAGGTCGCCGCCGAGCGCGGCTGGCTGTTCTTCCTGCAGATGATGGCGCTGATCTCGCTCAACCTGGCGCTGTTGAACCTGCTGCCGATCCCGATGCTCGACGGCGGCCATGTGCTGCTGTTCACGATCGAGGCGATCCGGCGCCGGGATCTCGGGCTCAAGGCCCGCTCGATCATCACGTACATCGGCCTGGCCCTGATCCTGTCGTTGATGCTGTTCGGCATGCGAAACGATCTGGTGCGCTGTTTCCGCACGAAGCAGGAGACGCCTTCGCGCGTGGAGAACGCCGGCGACAAAGCCGAACAGAACCTGCAACTGTCTCCGCAGCCGGATCCGGCCAACCCGGCGCCGTGTCTGCCGGCGGAGGGTTGAGCATGCGGATTCTGGCGCTGGACACGTCTTCGGAGCGGTTGTTGCTGTCGCTGGGTGATGGCGGCTCGGACGAACCGGTGGCCGCCGTGGTCTCCACGGAGAAGAACCACGGTCCTGGACTGCTCTCGCACGTCGAGGGTCTCTTTGCTGGCCAGGATCCTACCCAGGTGGACGCGATCGCCTGCGGCCGCGGCCCGGGTTCGTTCACGGGCATCCGCATCGGGCTCAGTTTTGCCAAGACCTTTGCGTATGTCCGCCGGATTCCGCTATATACGTTTGATCTGTTCGATCTGTACTTCACCCTCGCCGGCCCATCGGGTCCGGTGTGGGTGCTCGAGGATGCCCGTCGCGGAGAATTGTACGTCGCAGGCCGAATCAACGGATCGAACATGCGCGAATCCGGGGTCACCACGCTCGAGGGGGTGCTGGAGACGGCGCCCGCCGGCGTGCGTTTTTTTGGCAGCGGTGCGAAACTGCATTTGGAACAACTGAGGGGGCACTTCGGTGAGGCCTCCGTGGTCGATGCAGAGCGGTTGCCCGACGCAACGACCCTGCACCGCGCTGCGCTGCACCTGTATTTCGATGCCGAACCGTGCAATCCTGTGACTGCCGAGCCGCTGTATCTGCGTGCCTCGGACGCCGAGGTTAACCTGGCCTCCGGAAAGATCCGGTCATCCTGGAGCCGCGTGGTGCCCGGGCATCACCGGGAGGAGTAGACATGAACTTCGAACAACCCGTGCTGCTCACCGGCGTCGCCGGCTTCATCGCCTCGCGCACCGCCAGTTTCCTGCTCGATGCCGGTGTTGAGGTGATCGGTGTGGACAACTGCAACGACTATTATGATGTGCGGCTCAAGCGCCGACGCCTGGAGGCGCTGATCGGACGGCCCGGCTTCACCTTCCACGAGCTCGACATCGAGAACCTGCCTGCGCTGAAGCTGGTCTTCGAGATCCACCGCCCCCGATCGGTGCTCAACCTTGCTGCCCGGGCCGGCGTGGGCTACAGCCTGAAGAACCCGCACGTCTATCTGACCACCAACGCCAGCGGGACGCTGAACCTGCTCGAGATGATGCGAGCCTTCGACGTGAAGAAGATGGTGCTCGCGAGCACCTCCTCGCTGTACGCGGGCCAGCCGATGCCGTTCATGGAGTCGCTGCCGGTGAACACGCCGATCTCGCCGTATGCGGCGAGCAAGAAGGCCGCCGAGGTGATGGCATACTCCTATCACTTCCTGTTCGGGATGGACATCTCGATCGTGCGCTACTTCACCGTGTTCGGTCCGGCCGGCCGACCCGACATGAGCATCTACCGTTTCATCCAGTGGATCGAACACGGGAGGAAGCTGGAACTGACCGGGGACGGCTCGCAGAGCCGGGATTTCACGTTCGTCGACGACATCGCCCGCGGTTCGATCGCCGCGCTGCGTCCGGTGGGATTCGAAGTGATCAACCTCGGTGGCGGCCGCAATCCGCGCACGATGATGGACGTGATCCACCACATCGAAAACTCCCTCGGAAAGTCCGCGGACATCCATCACCTGCCGATGCCCCCCGAAGACATGCAGGCGACCTGGGCCGACATCGACAAGGCCGGCCGCCTGCTGGACTGGACCCCGGAGATCTCCCTCGAGGAGGGCCTGGACCGCACCATCGCCTGGCATCTTGAGAACCGTGAGTTTCTCGCAGGGCTCCGGATGTGACGGCGGTCAGGCACGATGAACACGAACCCTCCCGACAGACCAGGACCTTCGGAAATTCCCGCCGAGATCCTGCGTGCAGCCCGGCTCGCGCCACTGCCGGTGTATCTGCGCGAGCTCTTCGGACGCCTTCCTGAAAGCCTTGAACTGACCGTCGAACTGGGCTGCCTGGATGGGCCGCTCCCGCTGGCGGCCCGGCAGTTGCTCAAACTGTCGCTGTTCTCGGACCAATTGCACCTGCGTGCGGCGCGTCTGGTCGACGGGATGGGTCTGCGTCTGGTCGTCTCACGCGGTGAGAGGACGTGGACGCCCGGAGACGGGGAGCTCTCACAGGGCATTGAATGCGTGGTGCAGGGCATCCTCGGAGCGCTTTTGTCCGTCACAGAATCGAGCTTGCTGCTGAGCCGCTTCGCCTTCCAGTCGTCGAACCTCGCGACGCTGAGCACCATCACCCGGTTCATGCTCCGGTCCACCGATGAGGATCAGGCGATGCATGTGCTGTTGTCCGGCATCACGTCGGGATACTCACTGGGCTTCAACCGGGCCGCGCTCTTCGTGTGGGACGAGGTCACACAGCGCTTCGCCGGTTCCAAGGGCATCGGTCCCTTCGACGACATCGAGGCGCACCGCATATGGGAGGCCATCGAGATCGAGGACAAGGACATCGACGCGCTCATCCGCGACTACGACCGGCGCAACTTTGACACGCGCTTCCAGCAGTTGGTGCAGTCGATCACGCTCACGCCCGGGCCCGACGACGAAATCGGGCAGGCCCTTGGAGCGGATCGGCCGTTGCTGGTGCGCCGGCCGCTGGCGATCAATGAGGATCTGGCACGCCTGGACGTCCGTGACGAGTACGTTCTGGCCGTGCTCCGGCCGCATGGACGGATCCTGGGACTTGTCCTGGCCGACAACCGTCACAACCGGCTCCCGGTCTCCCCCGACCAGTTCAGTCATTTCTCCTTCTTCATCGACCAGACCGCCCTCGTCTGGGAGAACCTCGCACTGTTGCGGCGTGTCGAGGAGCTCGCCCGCGTGGACGGTCTCACGGGCACGCTCAACCGCCGGGAGCTCGAGACCCGCTTCCGGACCGAGCTGGCCCGCTGCCAGCGGCATGGACGACCCTGTTCACTGATGATCGCCGATCTCGATTTCTTCAAGCAGGTCAACGACAGCGGTGGTCACGAGGCCGGGGACGAGGTTTTGCGACGGTTCGGCCGCCTGCTTCGCGACACCATGCGCGCCGACGACGTGGTGGGGCGTTACGGCGGGGATGAGTTCGTCGTGGTGCTGCCCGAGACCGGTCCGGACCAGTTGGGCAACTGTGCGCTGCGCCTGGGCAACCTGGCCGCAGGCGCCGGCATCTCCCTGAGCATCGGAGGCGCCACCTGGCCGACGGACTGCGCCGATCCCGCCGGACTCGTCGGTGTCTCCGACGCCTGCCTGTACCAGGCCAAACGCCAGGGCCGCGGACGGGCGTGCGTGCCGGGCCGCGA
>JAHITJ010000030.1 GCA_018817795.1 Myxococcota bacterium
AGGGGGGTCGATGGCGTCTCGGGGGTGAAGTCGGTCAGGTGAAGGTTCATCATCCACGGCCGTGAGACGGGCGTGTCGAACAGGAAAGGGAACGGACAGGCGTGGATCAGCGGTCCCACAGTGGGAAGTCCCCAACGTGAGGCAGCGATCGGGATCTCCCAGATCCTCGAATTACCCGGTCGATGGGGGCCAGCAGGGTCCGGATGATAGGGTGCGGGAGGGGTCCACATGTCCGTTGCGGGGTGCCGGACCGTGTTCGTGGTGCGACCTTTCATGCGCAATGCAAGCGACGCAGCCCACTTGGCGGCCGGATAGACCCATCCCGTGATCTGCGAAGACGAATAGCGGTAGCCGAGTTCGTCCAGAGCCTGAACCGCCAACCGGGGCAGGTGGTAGCCGGGCGCACGAAAGCCCGCGCACCGGACCCCGTGGCCGGCGAGCCAGCGGTGGTTTTGTTCGATCTCGTCGCGGACGCTGACCTCGTCGCGGTGGCTCAGGTCGTACGGATGCGACCAGGTATGGTTGCCAAGTTCGTGTCCAGATCCGTGGAGCTGGAGCAGGCAACGGAGGCTCTCTTCATGGACGCGGGAGCCCGTGATGAAGAACGTGGCAGGCAGCCCGCGGTTCCGCAGCCAGGAGGCTGCCTCCTCCAGCGAGCGTTGATAGAAGGCTCCTGCCTCGATGCCGGTCGGTGCCGGGAGTCCCCATACGGCGTGGTGTTCGTGGAGGCCGTCACAGTCGATGGTGACGCAGAAGGGGGCGATCATGACTTGATGAAATCGGTGCTTGCGAGCACCATCCGGACCAAGTCCTTGAGCTCGCGGTAGTTGTAGGGCTTCTGGATGAAGGCGTCGAAGCCGCGCCCCTGGAAGTTGGTTGCCACATCACGCTCGGAGTATCCCGTGGACAGCACGATCTTCACATCCGGCCGGATCTGCTTGATCTGCTCGAGCGCTTCTTTCCCGTCCATCCGCGGCATGGTCATGTCCAGGATCACCAGGCCGATGGTCTCTCCGTATCGGGCAAACATCTCCACGGCCTCGACGCCGTCGTTGGCGAGCAGGACCTCGAAGCCCATGCGCTTGAGCAGGCGCTTTCCGACGTTCCGGACGGTCTCCTCGTCATCGACGAAAAGGACGATGCCGGACCCGTTCCAAGTGGTGGTGAAGCGGGAGGTCTCGTTGACGCGCGGTTCGTCGGCGGGAACCTCGGCCGGGAAGTACATCTCGAAACGGGTGCCGTTGTGGACGGTGGAGTTCACATTCAGTGTTCCGTTATGGGCCCGGACGATGCCGAGCGCGGCGGCCAGCCCGAGGCCGCGGCCTGTGAACTTGGTGGAGAAGAAGGGATCGAAGATGCGGGCGAGGGTGTGCTCGTCCATGCCGGTGCCGGTGTCCTCGATCCGGATCTGGGTGTACGGCCCCGGGGACACGTTCTCGCTGAGGTAGCAGGCGGAGATATCTTCCACTGTCAGGACGACCGGTCGAGTGGAGATCCGGATCGTGCCTTCCCCTTCGATGGATTCACTCGCGTTCAGGATGACGTTCATCAGCGCCTGATGGATCTGGGTGGAGTCTCCGGTGAAGGGCAGGCAGCCGGGATTCAGATCGTATTCGATGCTGATCGCGCGGGGAAGGCTGGCCTTGACCAGGTTACTCATCTCCTGGATTAACTGCGTGGCATCGACCTGATCCACGATGAACTTGCCGCGTCCTGAGTAGGCGAGCATCTGTGAGGACAGGTCCGCGGCGCGCTTGGCCGCCTGTTCGATGTCCACCAGGCACTGGTACGGTGTGCTGTCGGGCTTGAGGTCCATCATCGCGAGGCTGACGTTGCCCAGGATGCCCAGCAGCAGGTTGTTGAAGTCGTGGGCGATGCCTCCGGCGAGGACACCTAGGCTCTCGAGCTTCTGGGCGTGCCGCAACTTCTCCATGAAGGCCTTGTTCTCGCGCTCCTGAACGATGGCGCGGGTCTGATCCTGCGCAAAGAGGAAGAAGCCGGCGGATCCGGGATAGACGGTGATCTGCAGATAAACGTCCTTGAGGTTGCGGGTGATCAACTGCAGGAAGGAGCTGGGCCGGCGCGTGGTCTCGGTCTCGATCAGGGCCATCTCGATTTCGGGCGTGCGGAACTCCGACAGGACCTCCCAGAGGCTGTGGTTCAGCGCCTGGGCCTGCCCAACCCCGGTGAACCGCTCTGCGGCGGGATTCCACGAGGTGATGTTGAAGACGCGGTCCACCGAAATGATGATGTCGGTGATGCCGTCCATGAAATCCCGGTTGGTAGACTCAAGGTTGGCCAGTTGTTTGCGCTGATAGTCCAGCTTTTCCGTGAACATCCGATTCTGCTCGCGGAGCCTGTGGATCTCGGCGCGCTGGTTCAGCAACACCGAAAGCTGGTGGGTGGCGTTGGCCAGGTAGACCTGCATCTCCATGGAGATGTGCGAGGTCTTCCCCATGAGCTGGAGTGTGTCGAACTCGAAGTGTTCGCTGCTGAGGCGGAACTGGTGGTCCTGCAGGGGTTCGTTGGGTCCGACGCGCACGAGGCGCACCTCCCCGAGCAGGGGATTGATGTCGTGGATGAAGGCTTCGATCAGGTCCGTTTCCGGCGGAGACGCGGCGAGGTTGGTCACCAGTTGGAAAAAATCATTGCCGGTCAACCGCACGGTCATGGATTACACTCCCTGTCCGAGCAGCGAGGCCAGATACTGTTCCTCATCCTCTTCCAGCGGGTCCAGGCGGATGCCGGCCGAGAACCGTCCCGAGTCCATCAAACGTCCCCAGGCCACGATTCCAGACAGCCCCAGGATGGGGATGGAGTCGTCCTCGAAGCCGTCCACGACATTGATCACCCCAATCTGGACCTCCTCATTGTCGTAGATGGGGCCGTCGATCTCCACGGCCATGCCGCTGCGTGAAAGATCGATGGTGCTTCCGGTGAAAATGTGGTCCGGCGTGACGATTTCCACGGCCAGATGAACTTCCTTGCGCTGAAAATGTCTCCGGTTATCCATACTCACCTCCGGGGCAGCCATTGTACTTGCATTCACTCGGCAAAAGCAAGCATCAGTTCTCGACCGGTTCGGTTGCAAGGGTCAGCCAGCGGGCACACTCGGCATCGAGGTGCGGCAACAGAACTGTCCGTACGAGCGCGTGATAGGCGTTGAGCGCCCGCAGTTGGGAAGGGGTGAGCAGTCCTGGCGAAACCAGTTTGCGATCGATCGGGCACATGGTCAGATTGTCGAACCGGAAGAAGGCCAGATCCGCGCGGGTGTGATCCGGATCGGAGACCACGGCCAGCACGTTTTCGATGCGCATGCCGTGGCTGCCCTGGACGTAGAGCCCGGGCTCGTTGCTGGTGATCATGCCCGGCACCAGCGCCTGGCCCCGGCAGCGGTAATAGGAGATGGCGTGCGGGCCCTCGTGGACGCCCAGGAAGGCGCCGATGCCATGGCCCGTGCCGTGGCCGTACTGCAGGCCGGCCTCCCACAGCGGCATGCGTGCGATGGTGTCGAGTTGCTTGCCCGAGGTGCCCTGGGGAAACGACGTGATCGAGAGCTGGAGGTGCCCTGCCAGCACCCGCGTGAAGTGTTCAATCTGGGTGGGGCCGGGGCGGCCGAAGGAGACCGTCCGGGTGATGTCGGTGGTGCCGTCGAGGTACTGTCCTCCGGAGTCGATCAGATAGAGGCTGTCGGTTCCCACGGGCACATCGGATTCGGCGTCGGGGGCGTAGTGCACGATGGCACCATGTGGGCCATATGCGGATATTGTCTCGAAACTGAGGCCGACGAAGCGCTCGTTTTCCTGGCGGAACTCGAGCAGGCGCTGTGCCGCGCCCAGCTCGGTCACTCGTCCGGAGGGAACATTCTCGTCCATCCATTGGAGGAACTTCACCATCGCGACGCCGTCGCGGACATGGCACGCGCGCATGCCGTCGAGCTCGGCGGTGTTCTTGACGGCCTTGAGCAGCGTGATGGGGCTCGCCTTCTCCAGGATCCTTGCACCGCCCAGGCGGTCGACCACGGCCCAGGAGGAGGCTTCCACGTCCACCCAGACCCGGGAGCCGGTGGTGAACCGGTTTTCCAGATCCGGCAGGAAGTCCTCATATGGGCGGATCCCGACGCCGGAGGCCTCAAGTTCACGGATCACCGTCGCGGGCAGCTTGCCCTCGGGAACGTACAGCAGCGCCTCGTCGCGCAGCACCAGGGCGTAGGCGATCACTAAAGGATTGTAGGCGATGTCGGACCCACGCAGGTTCATCAGCCAGGCGACCGCATCGAGGGCCGTGACGATGTGCGCATCGGCCCGCTCGTCTTCCATGAGGTCGCGCAGGCGCCGAAGCTTGGCGGCCACGGTCTGACCGGCGAACTCGGAAGGATGAACGAAGGCGGGCGCGTTCGACAACGCCGGCCGGTCCGTCCAGAGGCGGTCGATCACATCCTCGGGCACCGGGTGCAGATCCACGCCGCGTTCGGCCAGCACCGGCTGATGGCGGGCGATCTCGGTGTAGGCGTGCAGCTGGCCGAAGAAGGCGACCCGGGAGCCGGACGGACACCAGTCCATCAGTTTCGACCACAGTGGTGGTGTGTCGGGCAGCCCCATCCTGAACAGTTCGATGCCGCTGCCGGCGAGCTCGCTCTCGGCCTGCAGGAAATAGCGGCTGTCGGTCCATAGGCCGGCCTGATCGGCCGTCACGAGCAGATCTCCGGCCGAACCGGTGAACCCGGAGACCGCCGTGCGGAATTTCCAGTGTTCGGGCAGGTATTCGCTGCCGTGGGGATCGGTCGAGGGGATGATGATCGCAGTTTGGTTCGTCTCACGCAGGAACTGACGCAGTTTCTCGAGCATCTGGGTCATGGCGTCTCCGGTGGGAAAGGTTCGGGGAAAACGGGATGGTTATTTCTTGGCCAGTTGAAGGGTCAACTGGCACTGCATCGAGGCGCGCCAGAACATCTCAAGCGCCTTGACCTTGAGGGCGGTGTCTCCGCTCTTCATGGTCATGCCCACGGAGTAGAAGAAACGGGCCGGAACGGGCACGGTGCCCAGCGTCTTCTGGACCATCGCGGCGTAGATGCGCACGTTCTTCTCGGCGTGTTCGAGCATGTTGACCAGCGCCTTCTCCATCTTCACGCTCTCGACGCCGCCCTCCTCCTTGCGCACGCCAAGGCTGTAGTGATGCATCAGGAACATCGAGGAACTGTAGTAGCTGCCCATGCTGCCCGCGATCTGCGCAAAGAAGGTCTCGGGAGCCTTCTCACCCCACTTCTCCTTCATGATCGTCTGCGGAAAGCGCAGGCTGGTGATCGCGACCAGGTAGTGGTTGTTGTTGCGCATCAGACGGCTGCGGATCGAGTCCTCGTCGGTCTGGGCGGAGCGCGCGAAGTCGGGGATGAAGATCTGGTCGATGTAGTTCAGGTTGGCCTGGGCGACCGCGATGTAGGTCTTGGCGACCTCCTCGAGCCGCTCCGGATTGATCGTCAACTGGACGTTGTTGCCGTCCTTGAGCTCCATGAAGTCCTTGGCTTTCTCGAGCTTGAGAAGGGCGATGCCATAGCGCAGGCTGGAGTTGAGCAGCTGGTTGATGATCTCGGTCTTGATCTGGTTGATCGGCACGTTCTTGGCCATCAGTGCCATGGCGTTGTCCATGAGATTCCGGGCAGCGTCGGCGCTCTTGGCGGCGTCCTGGGTGTACCCCAGCGCGCTGACGGACTGCTCCAGCGCGGAGATGAACGAGTTGAGCTCGCCGACGGTCTTGGGCTTGAACTTCTTGGAGATCTCGAACATCTGGTCGAGGCTGGTGCCCACCGGGGTGAACATGCTGGACACCTCGTTGAGCAGATCGCGGAAGCGCTGCTGCATCACCAGCGCCACGAAGCGCCCGTAGGCGTAGGCGGTGAAGGCGTTGCCGCCGGCCCGCTGCGCATAGTCGTATGCGGTGGGGAAGTTGCCGCCCTTGATCAGATCCGAGGCCGTCTGGAAGTACAGGCGGGCGACCTCGAGCTTCTTGGCGGAGTCGTACAGGTCCTGCAGTTTTTCGTCATAGAAGCGCTTGGAGAAGCTCTCATAGCGCTCGCTCCACTTCTGGGAGCGCTCCTTGAGGAACTTCATGGTGGGCTCGGGCATCACCATGTCCGCTGCGGCCAGCGGCTCCGGACGTGGGACGTCCATGCCGGTGAGCAGCTTGTAGGAGTCGAAGATGGTGTACATCTCGACGGCCTGAACACCGTTCTCCTTGGCGAACTCCTGCAGGTCCACGACCTTCTGGGAGGCCAGATCGGTCGAGTAGCGCTGGCCGACCGGATAGCCGAGGATCTTCTTTCCGGCTTTGACCGCGGCGCGAAACTTGTTCGGGATGCCGCCCACCGGGCCGACGGTGCCGTCGGGGTTCACGGTGCCGGTCATCGTGACGTCGGAGCGGACCGGGACGCCGGTCATCGCGGCCATGATGCCCGCGGTGAACAGGGCGCCGGCCGACGGGCCGTCGATGTAGCCCTGACCGCGCACCATGATGGCGTACTCGGAGAGGTCGCGCCCGACCGCCTGGGCAGCCTGGAACGCGGCGATCCACACGGCCGCCTGCCACTGGCCGCCGAGGCCGCCGGACAGATCCTGGGCGATGCCCACGTTCAGGGTGCGGTCGGAGTTGGGGCTGATCTGGATCGTCGTGGGATGGATGTTTCCGTCGGTCTTGCCCTGGGAGAACGTCAGGAAGTTGATCTGGACCGTGTTGGTCCGGGTCATCTTCGCAACCGGATAAGTCAGGGTGGGGGTCGGGTTCTTGCTGGGGCATCCGGTCAGCCAGAACAGCGAAACGATCAACACGAGCGGAAGAAGGGAACGTCGCATGCGAGACTCCTTGCGGTTCGGATCCAAGTCAGGGGAGAGTACGTTTCCCTTGATGGGCGAAACGGGAATCATTGTAGTTCCGAACCCCCTGAGTTGGCAACATGAATCATGGAATTGATCCGCTGATTTCGCGAGCCGGGCGGTCCGGCCCGCGAGGCTCCGGGCGTTTGACTCCGGCCATTATTCAGTTATTTTTCAAGGCGGATGCGGGCATCGACGGCGAACGCGCCCTCGGGGGAGGCCAGCAGCGGATTGACGTCCAGTTCGGCGATCTCGGGGGCCGCCTGGCACAAGGCGGAAACGCGGCGGATCGCCAGCGCGAAGGCGGCAGCGGACAGGCCGGGCTTGCCGCGCACGCCCGTAAACAGCGGGTACGAGCGCAGGCGGCGGATCATGTCGTCGGCCTCGGCTGCGCAGATCGGCGCCAGTCCCTCGGACACGTCACGGAACACCTCGATGTAGATGCCACCCAGGCCGCACAGCACCAGGTGTCCGAAGTCGCCCTCGCGGGTGGCTCCGATGAACAACTCCGTGCCCGACAGCATGGGCTGGAACAGCACGCCGGTGGCCTGCGGGATGCGCATCAGGCGTTCAAACTCGGCGCCGGCCTCCGCGGTCGATCCCACGTTGAGGACCACGCCGCCGACGTCGGTCTTGTGCACCGGTCCGATGACCTTCATGACCAGCGGGAACGCGCAGGTGGCGCAGGCGGCCCCGACCCCGGATGTGGAGTTCACCACGACCTCGGCTGCGCGGGGGATCCCGGCGGCGTCGAGCAGGCCCGCCACGTCGTCCGGTGCCAGGTAGCCGTCCGCGGCGCGGTCCACGATGGCACGGATCGCGGCGCGGTCCACGGGGAGTTCCTCGCTGCAGGTTTTTTCATACGTCTTCACTCGTGCGGCCCGGTTCAGGGTGTAGCCGAAGAGCACCTCGTCGGTGAAGTTGCAGCCGCCCCAGGACTGGTACTCCCGGATCGCATCGTGGGCGGTCATCACCGAGGGCAGCACGGCGTAGATCGGCTTTTTGCACGACAATTGCTTCTCGTGGATCACACGATACACGGGGGTCACGTCGGCCAGGCCCGGCGTGCCGAAGATGACCACGACGCCGTCGATCTCGTCGGCGAAGTGAAGCTCGAGCATGTCGAGGATGTGGCGAAGCTGGTCGGCCGTCCCCGTGGCCAGGAAGTCGATGGGGTTTTGCACCGAGGAGCCCGGGAACAGGCCGTCCAGGATCGCCTGGGCCCCCGGACCGGTCAGTTGCGGGACCGAGAAGCCCCCCCTGGAGAGCGAGTCCGAGAGCAGCACACCGGGGCCGCCGGCGTGGGTCACGATGGCGAGACGGCGGCCGGTCAGCGGCGGGTGCTGGAACACGGCCGCGGTGAGCATCAGATCTTCGCGGCCGCGGCAGCGGAGCACGCCGGCCTTGCGGAAGAGTGCCTCGACGGCGGTGTCGGAGCTGGCCATCGCGCCGGTGTGTGACGACGCAGCGCGGTTGCCCGCCTCGGAGGCGCCGGCCTTGATCCCGGCGATGCGGCAGCCCTTGGCGATCAACGACCTGGCGTGCCGCAGGAACTTCTCCGGCTGGTCGATCTTCTCCATGTACACGAGCTTCACGCGCGGGCTCCTGGCGGGGTCGAACGTCTCGTCCCACCATGCCAGGATGTCCTCCACGCCGAGCTGGGCGCTGTTGCCCACGGAGAACATCGACGAGAACGACAGGCCCATCTCCATGCCGGCCTCCATGATGAAGGCGGCCGTGGCGCCCGACCCGCTGGCAAAGTCGACGCCGGCTGGGTTCAGGTTCGGAATCGGGCCGGCGAACGTGCCGCGGTACCTCGTGGTCAGCACGCCCATGCAGTTGGGGCCGATCATGCAGGCGCCGTGGCGGTTGACGAGCTCCACGAGCCCGTCCTGCAGGACCTCTCCCTGCGGCCCCATTTCCTTGAAGCCCGCCGACAGCACGATGAAGGCCCGGCAGCCGGCCTTCAGGATCAAGTCCTCGACCGCGCGGGCCACGTGGGGCGCCGGGATCGACACGATGGCGAGGTCCACGGGCGCGGGCAGCTCGGCCGGGGAGGCGTAGCAGGCCACGCCCTGCACCTGCGTCTCTTTGGGATTGATGCCGTACAGGGGGCCGTCAAAGTCCCCGTCGAGGAGGTTCTTCAGGACCTTGCCGCCGGGTTTGGTGACGTCGTTGGAGGCGCCCACCACCACGATGCTGCTGGGATTGGACAGGGCTTCGTGAATCATCGGATCGCTCCTTTGCCGGGTCGCTCCCGGATGAGTCCTCTCTAGAACGAACCGCCCGGGATTTTCAAGCTGAAAAGCGGGAAAACGGCAGTCGGACGGGGAATTCCGACCCAAGCATTATTTGCAAAATGAGCTTAGTTGTTCATCACGTCCCAGTGGTCATGGCGGGATGCGGCGTCCATGATGGCTTCGAGTACGCTGCCGAGGCGCTTGAGGCCCAGGATGATGTGTCCGGGCGCGCCCAGGACCTCGTCGATGATGAGGGCGACGTTGCGCTTGTTGATCTCGGTCCAGCGAAGGCGGGTTTCGAGCTCGGCGATGCCGGAGGAGTCCGCGATGAAGTCGCCGAAGATGCGCACGGAGGAGAACTGCATCTGGGCGTTGAAGGTCACCTGGGCGTGCACGAATCCGATGTAGTCCTCGTGGGGTCGGGACATCAGTTCGGAGCCGGCGGAGGCCGGAAGCACCTCGGCTTCGAGGAACCGCGGCTTGAGACCGTCGATCCGGGTCTTCTCCAGCCAGGTGAAGACACTGTCGCGGATCTCGAATTTTTCATGAAACAGGGCCTCTCCGATGGCGCGGGCGAAGCTGGGCGGAAAGGACGGCAGCTCGCGGGTCTCCAGCAGCTCTGCGAGGATGCGGGACCGCCGAGGGAAGGCGTCCTCGGAGAGCGCCGGATAGCCGCACAACTCCGTGGGCAGGGCGATGCTCTCCCGGGTGCCCAGTTGGAGCTCCAGCAGCGCCGTGGAGTCGACGACATCGAAGCCCATGCGCCCGACCTCGAACCCGCGCTTGGTGACCGAGTCCGCTGCCGACATGGAAAGGGAGAAGCCGTCCTTGCGGAGGGCGCCCAGGATCATGTCGTTGAGCAGTTTGGGAAGGCCGCGCAGGCCCCCGGACGGGAACCACAGTGGCCAGTTGGGGATGATCAGCGAAAGGTAGACCGAGCCTGTGCCCATCCAGGCGGCCGGTCCACCGGTCAGGCGTCGCACCACCGGAGCGGGCAGGCCGGCCCCGGTGTTCAGGGCCACCGTCGGATGCTGGAAGCGTCCGAGGGAGACCGCAGGCTCGCTCAGCGTGAAGACCGCCAGCGTCGGGAACGCCTTCTCCGAAGGTCGGGACATGGACGCAACCAGATGCGAGGTGGTGGCCACCGCGTCATTGAGCGTGGTCTCCGTTGGTGGATAAAAAAGAAGGGTCCGGTCCCCGGAGAGGGGATAGTCCGCGTTGAACAACACCCGCATGGACATCAGTGCAGGGCCGGTTTGCGACGGGAGCTCGGCGCGTCGGTCTGCGGACCGGCGGCGGAGGGAACGGAGATTCGCAGGGCGCGGCCGGTACCGGGACCATGTGGGCAAAATACACAATAAGGCTTCTCCACCACCACCGGCCGACCGTATTTCATTTCCATGCTGTGGTTTTCTGTCGGCACCTGCATGTGCATCCTGCCCGAAAGCAGCATCAGGACTTCGGGACCATCAGGTGTGATCAGTTGCTGGGGGGAGACTCCCATGGGGGCGATGATTTCATAGGGCGGGGAGCCGGGACTCAACGGGGCGGGTCGTTTTCGCACGTTCTCACCTCCGACATCTGCGGATTTTACTGATACGAAAAGCGTTTTTCCAGTAATACGTCGAAAAAGCGTCATGAGAGTGTAAAATTACAGTGAAACTGGAAAATGGGGAAGAACTATTTGATTTACAACTCGGATTTAATGACCTTGGCGAGGCGACGGACGCCTTCGACGATCTGATCCTTGGAACTGAACGAGAAGTTCAGTCGCATGGTGTTGTGTCCGGAGCCGTCGGGATAGAAGGCCGAGCCGATGACATAGGCGACTTTTTCGGCGATGGCCTTGGGGAACATCTCCTGGCAGTCGATGGACTCTGGCACCGTCAGGAACAGGAACAGGCCACCGGTGGGCTTGACCCAGGTCACGCCGGGGGGCATGTATTCCTCGAAGGCGTTGACCATGGCGTCGCGCTTCTCGCGGTACAGTGCGACGGTCTTGTTGATGCGGGGGACCATGTAGCCCTTCTGCATGTAGCGCGCGGCGATGCGCTGCGTGAACAGCGACGTGCACAGATCTGCGGCCTGCTTGGCGACGACGATCTTGTCGACAAGCTCTTCACAGCCCACGACCCAGCCGATGCGGAAGGACGGGCACAGGATCTTGGAGACCGTCCCCAGCAGCACGACGTTGCCGGGCTTGGCCATGGAGTAGATGGTGGGGGGGTTCTCGCCTTCGAAGCGCAGCTCGCGGTAGGGGCTGTCCTCGATGATGAGCAGGTTATGTTGAGCTGCGATCTCGATGATCTGCCGGCGACGTTCATGGCTCATGGTGATGCCGGTGGGGTTCTGGAAGTCGGGCACGCAGTACAGGAACTTGGGTCGGCGTCCGGCTTTCTTCATGGTGTCGAGCAGTTGGACCAGGCGGTCCGAACGCATGCCTTCGGAGTCAAGCTCGACCGTGCGGAACCTGGCGCCATAGGCGGCGAAGGCGTTGATGCCGCCCAGGTAGGTGGGGGCGCCGCAGATGACCTCGTCACCGGGATCGATGAAGATTTTGCCGATCAGATCCAGCGCCTGCTGGGAGGCGGTGGTGATGACGAGGTTGTTGATCGTGATGGGCATGTTCTCCCGGGCGTTGTAGAGCTTCTCCACCAGATGCCGGCGCAGCTCGATGTCGCCCTCGGTGGTGCCGTACTGCAGCACCTCGGCGGCCTCGGTGTCCATCATCTCCATCATGACCTGCTTGAGTTCCTGGACGGGAAAGGACTCCGGTGAAGGAAGCCCGCCGGCGAAAGAGATGATGTCCGGTTGCGACGTGAGCTTCAGAAGTTCACGGATGACCGAGCGCTTCATGTTCCGGATGCTGGTCGAATAGGTCTCTTCGATCTGCGAAATCATTCCATCCTCCAGATGTGGCCCGGTGCCCGGGCTGCCCGTTCCCCGGAGCGGGGAACTTTCCTCGGACAATAACCATGAGCCGAAGGGTTTGTCCAAGGGAAAATGCGGATTCTTGAGGGCCGTGGTCGCACGGGGAAAAGCACGGTAAATATTGTGGATTCCGAAGCAGAGATGGCTGGATTCCCGGGTCCTGCAACAGTCGGGGCTTGCCGCTACGATCCCGAGGGGGCTCCGTGCGGCTGTGAAATCTGTTGAAGAGGGTCGCTTCCGATTCCACTTGGACTTGTCCGCCGAAATGCGGATACTGCCGGCCGGAGTCAGAATGATGAACCGAAAACTCCACCGCCCCGAGCCCATCCTGCATCACACCGCAAAATCCGTGGACCGCTCCGCGCCCCCGCAGGCGGCTGCGGCACGGCTGCGCGACGGGGAGATGCTGATCGTCGCCGACCTGTACACCACGGGGGAGGCGATCCTGGCCCGGCTGGACCTGTTGCTGCGTCCGCCGCCCCACGACGCGCCGTTCGAGGCTCGCCAGGCGCATCGGCGCATGCACCGGGAGGCGATCCTGCGGCTGCTGGCGCCCATCGAGGAACACCGGCTGGCCCTGGCCGACGCCCGCCCCATCGGCTTTTTGAAGGAGCTCTATCCCGAGCGTTCCTCCTTCGTGCTGCCCTTTGCGCAGGTGCAGGAGTTGTTCGGTGCCTGGAACCGCTACCGGGAGGGCGTGCACCTGAAGGTCCTCGGACACAGCCTCTATCCCTTCTACGGTACCTACGTGCCGACCCGCGTCTCCCACCTGGAGTTGTTCGGTACCTGGCTGCATCAGTACAAGGGGCCGCGCCACCGGGCCATAGACGTGGGCACCGGCTGCGGCGTGCTGGCGCTGATGCTCTGCCGCGCCGGTTTCGCCCGCGTGCTGGCCACCGACATCAACCCCAACGCCGTCGAGAGCGTCTCGCGGGAGCTGGACCGGTTGGTCCCGCCGCCGCCCATCGACCTGTTCTGCGGCGACCTGCTCGGCGACGATCCCGAGCCTGCGGAACTGATCGTCTTCAATCCTCCCTGGATCCGTGGCCAAGCCCAAGGGCTGCTCGACGAAGCCCTGGTCTTCACCGACGGACTCTTCGAGCGCTTCTTCGACCAGGCCTGTGCCCGCCTCACCGCGACCGGACGTTTAGTGCTGGTTTTCTCCAACATCCTCGAGCTGGTGCAGCCCGATGTGCCCCACCCGATCCTGGCCGAGCTGGAGCGCGGGCGCCTGCGCCTGGTCCAGAAGCTGGCCCGCCGGGTCGAACCCGTCAAAACCCCCGACGGAGGACATCGCCGGACCCGGGAGCGCGTCGAGATCTGGGAGCTGGCCCGGGCGTAGCCGCCAAACTGATGAGTGCGCTCCGGGATCAGTTTTTCACATTTGAGGTTTCTTTTTCTCTGACAGGAAAAAGATCAATCCAATAATCGAAATCAGTACAAACAATCCTACAAATATGTAACCCAACACCGGATACTTCGAAACGACGGATAAATCGCAGGTAGACTCCCTGCTGTTTTTGGGATTGTACCAAATATTTAAATGGCTGCCCTTTTTGAGGTTGGCCATGTACTGATTTCGAGTCGTATCTGAGCGAAATCCGGACATCATCTTCGGACGACACCAGTGGGAGTCGACGGTAACGCCATCGGGCGCCTGATAAGTATACTTGATGTATACAGCATATGTTCTGATGGTTTTTCCCGATGCACCTCCCTGGCGCCACTCCACAAGGGTGCCCTGGGTCTCCGTCCAGTCTGGCGAAGTCGTGAGCAGCAAAATGCCAGTAACCAGAAAGGGCACACTTGATAAAAATATGACAATAGAAATGATCGTTTTTTTGCGTTCACTGCGCTGTTCTTGCTCTATCTCCATTTTAGTTTTTTTTGTCATGAATGTGTGCTTTCGCAATGTGCCATGGGTTTTCCTCAGGACAAGATCTTGCCACTCCTCTGTTTCACATGTTTTCCAACCTTAGCCCCTGCACTGGAATTTTTCACTTAAACTGGAAAAGCGTGGAGCCGCGATCAGTTGAATGACCTAAAATTACCCGGTCCCCCATTTTCCTGCAACCGCATTTTTCGGCTCCCGAACCTGATTCCGGACCCCGCCGACGAGGTGATTTTTTTTGAAAACAGGAGCAGGGACCCATGATAGGCTCTCCATGACTGCGATATCATGGAGGTGCTGGAGGCGGCCAACAAGGCCCAGAAGAACGTGATCCCGCTGTTGCCGGAGTACTTTCCCGGAATCGATGAAGACAAGGATCTCGACCTCCCGCTGGAGGCCCAGGCACGGGTCGTCGAAATCCGTTCCGGGTCCCATCTCCACGGCGCCTTTGTGCTTTTATGCCGCAAGGGGGCGCAGATGTGCGAGGAGGACTGCGAGCAGGCCCTCGCCATCAAGCAGGCGGGGTCGGAGCTGGTCCTGGCGTCGATCCCTGCTGAGCTCTTCGCCGGCACGGACCACCGCTTCGATTTCAGCCCTGATTTCCCTGCCACCTCGGCCCTGCTGGTACATTACACCATCAAGACCCGCATCCCATGCTCGGAGGAGTTCGGCGGAGAGTTCACCGACAAGGTGGAACGGGCCCAACTGTTCAAGATCGGGGATCGCCGCATCGTGTTCTACCAGAAGTTCACCGCTGACTGGGACAGCGCCGAGGCCGGCCATCACGAAGCCCGGTCCGCTGGGTTCGACTGGTTCAAAGGCGCTGGTGGCACCTGGTACCTGGCCATCCAGTCCAGGGAGGAGGAGTCCTTCTCCGACACCGATCCGGACGCCCCCGCCAATCGTCGCACCACCTGCCGGGGCTCCACGTCCCTGCTCGTCATGTCACCGAAGAAGACGTGGAAGAGCCTCGCCGGAGAGGCCGTGGAACGTCTGCAGAAGCAGGAACCGGCCCTCCGGGATCTCTCCAGGGACGACCCCTGCAAGGACTGATGGAAAGCTCTGGGCCTGAAGCATTCACCTCAAGATCCACCGTGTTGGTCCATGAGTTGTTGGAGCCTGGCGTGTTGTAGGAATTCATTGGCATGAAAATCATCGGGGCCCTACAGCCGGCGCCAGGACGAGCCGTCTCCGGGCACCCGGGGCTGCCCCTGCAGGTAGGAGTCTGCCTGCTCGCTGAAGGCGAGCTCCCACTGTCCGGACACAGCGTACAACCGGCTCCCGCAGTGGGGACACGAGGCTTCTTCGACCGGTCCCAGGCCGGCACCGCATTTGGGACAGGATGCCGGGGGCGCGGCCGGCGCTTCCCGCTGGCGCGTGAAGGTCCAGTATTCACAGAACCGGTGTGGATGCCGGTCCGAACCTCCCACGAGTTTGCCCGTGGAGATTATTGCTGTGGTTTCCAGGCAGGACGCCCTCAGCCGAACCGTCACTGAGTCAAGGTGGCGGTCCCGCTCGATCCGGCTCAACTCCATTGACAGGATCTGCAGGTCTGCCATCCGGTTCTTCTGCCCCCGCAGCCGGTAGCCCCCGAGCCGGTATTGGTAGGTGCCCAGCAGGCGCTCCCCGACCAGCGGCCGCATGCCCTCTGTGTCATCGTTGTTCCAGCAAGTGAACAGCCCGTCGAAGACCTCGATCGTCCGTGCCCGCAACTGCCGACGGAAGTCCGGCTCCTCGCGCTCTAGCTCTGCCAGACGTTTTGCGAGCGACGGGGAGAAGCGCGCCGGCAGGGTGAAGCCGGGATCCACCACCGGCCTGTATACGATCTCGGCGGCCAGCCAGGGGGCGTCGTCGGTGACGCGCAGGATCTCCGTGCACCGCCAGTTGAAAAGGTCGGATCCGTAGCCCTGCCCGCAATGGTCACAACTCTCCCCGAGGCGCTCGTGGGGCATGGGCGCACCGCAGGCCTGGCACGTCACGGCGAAGGGCCCGGGGGGGCGGCTGCGCACGCCGACGGGGCGCTCGAACTCCACTGTCACGAGCTGGCCGTGGTAGGTGGCTGGTTCGCCCTGTGACTTCAGCCGCCAGCTCGTGTCGAGATGGATGAGCGCGCGCATGCGGGCGGGTGTCTCCCCCGGCAGGTCCTCCCGGGGCGGCTCCCCCTCCAAACGGACGAGTTTCACCAAACGGATGCCGCGGACCACCACGTTGCTGATGCGGCTGCCGGCCGACATAGGCGAATCCTCCCGCAGCAACCTCATCATCTCCGGGGAGTAGAAGGGCCGCAACCGGTCAAGCCCGGGCTGGCCCATCTGGTGCAGGGTCTCCTGCCAGAGCCCGTACACAAAGTCGAGCATGGCGATGCGGGAGAAGCCGGGATCCTCCTGCTGCAGCGCCTCGACCTGGGCGTCGATGAAGGCCTCGGGCACCGTTTCTTCAGGGACCGTGACCTTCATTTCGGCGTCGAGCCTTTTCCGTTTTCGCTCGTCGATCAGGCCGAAGATGAAGCCGGTTCCGATAAACAGGACGAAGCCGACAATGGCGATCATGTCATCATAGCCGCCACAGCCGGCGCCGCCGTCGGGACTGGCGTCAGCAGTTGCCGGAGGGATCACCCATAGAATGACCGCCGTCGCCAGCAGCCACAGGGTTCCTTGCCGGTTCATGGTCGCCCACCGATCATCGATGGACGAGTTCGGCAGTCCGGCGGCGATGAGTTTTTTGAAATCAATTCCAACGCGGCCGTCTCATGGTCCATTCTGCAGACATCTCCCGTGGGTCCGCATCTTACAATCCTTCGCGGGCGCTGTCAGCGGCCATTCTTCCTTGAAAAAGGAGACCGCCGCGGAGGGCAGGGCGTGAAACATCTTTACGTGAAGGTTGAAATATTATTATTTCACCGAAGGGGAAAGTGCTTGATCTGGAAGGACTTTTTGGCTCAGCGGTTACTTGCCGATGTACTTCTTTTCGTAGGTCTCGCGGATGTAGGCGCTCTCGCGGACGAACTCCAGGGCGATCTTGGCGTGGTCCCGGGTGTAGCCGTTGCCGATGAGCATCGTGACGTCCTTGCCCACGCCTTCGGCGCCCAGGGCGGCCTTGGTGAACGAGGTGGCCATGCTGAAGAAGTAGACGGTGCCGTCTTCGCGGCAGGGCAGGATCGCGCCCATCTCGCAGTCGGGGCGGGACACGCAGGAGATGACGACGTCGGCCATGTGGCCCTTCGTGATTTCCTTGACTTTTTCGTAGGTGGTGACCGCGTCGGTGGCGTCGACCTTGAAGGCGTCGTCGATGAAGGGGACCGTCTTGAGCCACTCGAGGCCGCTGTCGGAGGTCGTCGTGCCGATGATCTGACCGGTGACGCCGGCGTACTTCTTGGCGACGTAGGCGCACAGCAGGCCGCTCTTGCCCGAGGCGCCGATGATCAGGACGCGCTGTCCGGGACGCACCAGCCTGGCGGTCTGGGCGGGGGCGCCGGCGACGTCGAGCACGGCCAGCGCGAGCTTGTCGTCCATGTCATCGGGCAGCTTGGCCCATATGCCGGACTCGAACAGCACGGCCTGGCCGCGGATGTCGACCTGGTCGATGTTCTTGTGTACCTGCAGGATCTCCTCGATCTTCAGGGGCGTCAGGCTCAGGGAGACCAGCGACGCGATGCGGTCGCCCTCGTTGAGATCGATCTTGCCCTTGAGCGCCGAGCCGATGCGGCGGACGGTGCCGATGAACATGCCGCCCGAGCCGGTCACGGGGTTCTTGTGCTTGCCGAAGCGACCCACGATGCCGAACATGATCTCCTTGATCTTTTCGATGTCGCCGCCGGCTTCATCCTTGATCTGGGTGAACGACGCGCTGTCCACGTTGAGGGTCTTGACGTCGCACAGGATCTCGTTGTCGTACAACTTGGTCAGGTCGTTGTCGATGCGCAGCGCAGGCTGCGGCAGGACGCCGACGGGCTCGAGCACGCGGTGGGTTCCGAACGGATTGCCATGAAGTTCCTGCATATAATCCTCCTATGAGAATCGGTCACACACAGTGGACCGGGGTTTCCTTAGCGGGGACGATAGATGACACGACCCCGGGTGGGATCGTAGGGAGACACGGCGACCGTCACGCGATCTCCGAGCACGACGCGGATGCGGTATCTGCGCATTTTTCCGGCCAGATGCGCCAGCACCAACAGCCCGTTATCGGTTTTCACGCGGAACTGACCGCCGGCCAGAACCTCGGTGACTTCGCCTTCAAGCTCAATCTGGTCATCCTTGGACATGCGTACTCCAAACGAAAGCCCGGAAAAACCGGGGAAAATGCACACCCGACGGGGACCTGGGTCCCGGCGGGCTGGGTGAACATACCAATACGCCCGCGTTCGTCAAGTAGGAGAAAGAGTTTTATTGAGATAAATTTCACACTAACTGGGGCGGGCGGCGAGTAGAGCGGGAAAGCCGGGGCGGGCCGGCGGCCAGAACGTCTGGCTGGGACACCGCATCGACGATGCGCCGCCGGGCGACCGGGGTCAGCGGCAGTCCGGGCAACTGGGGAACCGTGATCCCGGGCAGGAGTCCCGGAGAGGCGGCCTCGGCCTCGGTAAGGACCTCCCCCCGGTTGATCAGCACGCCGGCCGGGGCGCAGATGCCGATTCGGACCTGGTGTCCGCGGACCTCCTTGACGATGATCCGGATGTTGTCGCCCACGATGATTTCCTGACCGGGCTTGCGCGTCAGCGTCAGCATGTCCTCATCTTCGTTTCTTCCCGATCGGGGAGGATCAGGCGTTCATCCGGTGGCTCCACCGGGAATCATCCACCGGAACGAAACTCAAGAAGTACCCTCAACCCGGAAAGAATTCCACTTTTTTTTACTGTTTGTAAAAACTTTTCACGATCGGGTTTCCGGGAATCGGGTTTTCCGGAGCCGCATCAGGGGGCACCGGTGACAATGTACACATTGAGCACGTTGTTCTCGTACGAGGTCGCGGTCAACTCGTTGTGGCCGTCGCCGTCGAGATC
>JAHITJ010000031.1 GCA_018817795.1 Myxococcota bacterium
GCGACTTCAACGAGCTGGGCCGCGCCGCCGTGCGCGCGGGCCTGCTCGCCGACAAGCCCCCGCACTTCCGCTTCAATCACCTGGGCGCCGGCTTCCGCAAGCCCGCCGCCCCCGCACCGACCCCGGAGGCGTGATCCCGTCACGGCGGCGTTTCCTGAGATGTTCAGGCCATCGCCTTTGCTGGCAAGTTAATTTCCGCCAGGATCCTCAAAAAGCAGCCCCCTTTGAAAGGTCGCCGCCGAGTTGGATCTCCTCCAACTTGCAGAAGCGGCCAATCACGGTACACTGTCCAGAGATTACGTTCACCCAATGATGGAGGACTGTGATGCGCATGCGACAAGTTTCGGACCGTGCCCGGCTGCGATGGGTCCTATGGTGTCTTTCGGTGCTCTTGGCTTGTGAACGACATCCGGCCATGTTCGTGGCTTGTGGAGACGGACGGGTCCAGGATTTCGAAGACTGCGACGGCGAGAACACGGGCGGCGCCACCTGCTGGACACGTGGATACGATCTGGGTGTCCTGCGGTGCACGGATGAGTGCTCCTTCGACGAGGGCGACTGCCGCGATCTGCCTCCTCAAACCTGCGGAGACGGTGTTTTGCAGGCCGGCGAATACTGCGACGGAGACGACCTCGGTGAGGTCTCCTGCGAGCGACTGGGGTTCTCCGGCGGCAGGCTCTCCTGCGCCGACTGCGCCTTCGACACGGAAGGCTGCCATGGCGAACCGGATGTTTGCGGAGACGGTGTCCGACAGGAATCGGAGGCTTGCGATGGCGATGATCTCGGTGACGCCACGTGCGAGTTCCTCGGGCACGCCCCAGGGACCCTGACCTGCGCGATGAACTGCACGTTCGATCCCGCCGGCTGCGGCGATCCCTGTGCCTGGACCGGCGATGGCGCCCAAGGCTGCGCCTTCGTGGCGGTGAGCATGGCCAATCCCCAGCTCAAGGAGCCTTTTCACGACGACTTCGGCCTCCTGATCTCCAATCCGCAGGCGGTGGCGGTCCGCGTGCGGGTGCAGGGCCCCAACGTCGACCAGGAGCGCCTGGTGTCCGCCCACGGCGCCGAGTTGTTCCTGCTGCCCGTCCTCGATTTCCTGCAGACCGCCGGCGCCGCACCGACCCTGCTCACCAGTCACTTCCGGCCGGGGTTGTACAGGGCGGCGCGGGGACAGGGCGCCTATTTCATTTCAAGCGACCTGCCGGTGCGGGCGGCCCAGTTCAACCCGTTCCACCACATGCTCGCAACCGGACAGGGTTACACGGCCGACGCCTCGCTGCTGATTCCCGTCCGCGATCTGGGGACCCGTGCAGTGGTCATGACCCGCAGCAACTGGTTCATGGACTCCGATGAGCAGGATTTGCACTGCAATTACCCCGGCAACCTGGTGGTGGTGGCGGTGGAGGACGACACGCGCGTGACCGTTATTCCACGCGCGCCGCTGGCCGAGGGCGACGACGTGTCGGCCACTCCGCGAGGTGTCCCGCTCACTCGTATCCTCGACCGTGGCGATGTCCTGCAGTTGATGACCCTGAGCGACTTTCTCGACTGTCCCGTGGGTGAGGGGACCGCGTCGGTCATGATCGACGGTGAGAAATACTGCACCGGCGGCCTCGCCCACGACCTCACCGGCTCGCAGGTCACCGCCGATCGGCCCGTGGCTGTCTGGGGCGGACACAACCTGGCGTTCATCCCCTTCGACCTGTGGGCCGGCGATCTGCTCGAGGAGGTCATGCCTCCGTTGGATACCCTGGGCACGCATCATGTGGTGGCGCTCACCGAGCTGCCGTCGGCGCGCACCGCGGCCAACTTCATCCGCGTCCTTGCGGTCGAGGACCACACGAACGTCGAGTTCAGCCCGCCGGTCCACGCCCCCGTGACCCTCGACGCAGGCGAATTCCTGGAGTTTCCCGCCACGGCGCGGAACCATTTTGAAGTGATCTCGAGCGCGCCGGTGCTGGTGGGCAAGTTCGTGCTGAGCGCCGACTATTTCAGGATCGGGTTCGGGGACCCGTCCTTCGGGCTCGTTGTCCCAACCCACCGGTTCCGGACGTCGTACCGGACCGCCCTTCCCGCGAGCTTCCTTGAGAACTTCGTGCAGATCGTAGCCCCCCTGCCGACGACCCCCGCCCAACGGATATGGCTGGACGATCAGCCCTTCAACCCCTCGGATTACACCCCCATCGGCGAATCCGGCTTCGGCGTGATCCTCTGGCAGTATGCGTTGGAACGTTCACCGCGTCAGGTGCACATCTTTTCGAGGGATCCCGCGATCACCTTCACCGTGGAGCTCTTCGGCTACGCCTCCTACCAAAGCTATCTGCTACCCGTGGACTGGTGAAGCGCACCCACCGCCAACGCCTCTCCCCCGGAGCGTGATCCCGTGGCAACCCATGGACCTGTCCAGGTTTGTCCGAGGGGTGCGGTTATTGGATGCAATCCCTGGTCATGTATTCACATGTGAAGAAGGTGCAGTCCGATGTCACATTCCTCCCCGTGCTCCGGACTGGCGACTCCGTCGCCGCAGGTTCCTCCGCAGTCGGAGACGTCGTACCAGCAGTCGTGCATGCAGGACAGAGCTCCCGATGCATTGTAGAAGCCCAGGGACAGGCAGGCATCGCCTCCCATCTCTCCACGCAGCTGCGGGGACCAACGCGGCTGCCTCAGTGGTGGATCCGCACGTGGGCCGGCAGCCCCGGGGGGTTCGCGAACTCGGCGACGGTGCGGACGCGGTCCCCGGTGACGTCGAGCACCTGCACCTTGTCGGGGAGCACCAGCACGATCCGCTGCTCACGATGATCCATCACGCAGCGGATGGGGGCTTCTCTGAAGGGGTCCTCCTCTTCTTCGGAAACCTTGTCGAGCCGCAGGCGTCCCGGGCGCCGGGGCGTCGGGCCGTACGAAACGATGGTGCGTCCGATCTCGAACTCCGCCTTGGGCGGCACCAGCTTGAAATACCCGAGATACAGGCCACGGTCGTCGGTCGCCAGGACCCAGCCCGGCGGCAGGGAGGAGCCGGAGCGGAACCGGACGCCCATGCGTTTCATGATGGCCATGGGCATGGTGCGGAGATTCGGATTGGCTTTGGACGACGGCGACGGCCCCCTGAAGCTGTCTGAGTAGGTTCCGATGGTGTGGCGGACCGACGGGTGCCCACCGATGAAGATCGGCAGTCCGGGCGGCAGCTCGTGCTTCACCCGGGCAGCGGGCTTCTTCAGGTCCATGGCCAGGACCACCTCGGCGTAGCCGCCCATTCCGTACGTGGAGCGGAGCACCGCCCACAGGCCGGCCTTCTCGTCGGTCCATTGATGCAGCAGATGGGCGCTGGTGGCGTGGTCCACCACGTCGTCGAGGATCCGGGGCGCGCGAGGGTCCTGCAGGTCCACCCGGAACAGGTAGAAGGGGACCGCGCGGTTGTCCAGGACCAGGGCTTCATCTCCGTGCATCAGGACGTCATGCCCGTCCTTGCCTGCCCCGAGCCCGAAGGACACGCGCCCCAGCTCCCGGAAGGTCGCATCGAGGACGATCAGCCCTCCCTCGGCCGCCATCACGATGCGGTCTTCCCACAGGGTCAGGGCCCCGATCTTCTTCCCCCCGGCGGCGGTGCGCCACACCGCATGGAGGCCGCCCTCCCGGTCCACCAGCAGCAGGGTCCGGGTCGTGCGCACCAGCACGGCCCCATGACCGGTGACATGGACTTCCGGGGACATGACGTCGTCGGTCGCGCTCCACGACTCCTGCAGGCGGATCTCCTTCTGCACGTTCATCTTTCCATCCCCGGGGGCCACGAGCCGCAGCCGAGCCCGGGTCGCATACCAGAGGCGCGGGGCCGCGGGATCCCAGGGTATCCCCCAGTCCAGGCGCGGGTCAGGCTGCGAGAGGTCAAAGCGCTCCTTCGTGATCGCGGGTTCCGGCACCGGCGGCGGGTCCGGGGGGACGGCCGTCGGGTCCAGGGCGGGTGCCTGGGGAGCCGGCAGCTCCAGGTCCTCCAGCCCGGCGTAGGCGGTTCCCGCCAGCGCACCGGCCACGCAGCGCGCGAAGCCGGCGCACTCCTTCTCCCCGAAGCACGGGCGCGCCGGGGAGTCCTTCAGGTAGGCGGTGAGGTCCCGGTCCGGTCCGCCGAGGAAGAAGCCCTCGTAGATGGCCTGGTACAAACGCTCGGCCAGGACCGGTCGCTGCACAACGGTCAGGCCCCGGACGAGGTCGTCGGGCGGATTGGCCGCGAGGCGCTCCACGAGCGAGGTCTCCAACTGGGCCCTGCACTGACGCAGGTGCTTCAGGTGTGCCTTGTGGTCCACCTTCGGCGCGGCGCGCTCCTGGCAACTCATGGATAACAACAGGCACAGCAGCAGAAAAAACCGTCTCATTTTGCCTCCGGACTTGGATGACCGACCTCGGCGAGGTCCGCTTGGATTTCAATGATACATCAATGTCGCGGGTTGTCACCTCGTCAGTGGCCGGAGGCCGTGGGGGATGCAGGACTTTTTCCTCGGCAGGTGCTCTCCGGATCCGTGGAGTGGGGAGCTCAGAACCTGGTGAACAGCCCGGCGGTGAGCTCGGAGAAGAGCCGGACCTCGACATTGTTTCTCCTTGACGAACCAAATCCTGCGGCCTACTTTCGGAGCCTCGAATGACACCCACTTTCAGGAGCACGGCCATGACATCGATCCGACACCCGCGTTTCCCTGCCTTATCGGGTCTGGTGTTGCTGCTGTGGATCGCGCTGGTCTCGTGCGACTCCGCAGAACCGCCTCGCGGGGCGAAGACCGCCAGGTCCGCGCCCGGGCCGACGGGACTGTGCGGGGCCCTGGCCACGCGGTTCGCGCGCTGCCCGGCGGAAGACAAGGGCACCAGCCTGAACTCCTGTGGGCATGACCAGCGGTGCATGGAGAGCCTCCTGCGTCCGGCCGCGGTGGCCGAGGTCGAGGCCTGCGTGCGGCAGCTGCCCTGCCGGCCGGAGCCCCGCGCCGAGGTGGCCTGCGTGCGGCAGGTGGCGGACCGGGCGCCGCGCACCGCCGAACGGACGCAGGTCCGGGAAGCCTGCACGAAGCGTGCAGCCACGTGCGGTGAGAAGCTGGAGGCCACCTGCCAGTTCATCCCGCTGATGCATGATTCCGTGCGCAAGCGCGTCGGGACGTGCCTCGAGTACCTCACCTGCAGCGACGTGGATCGCTGCCTCGAACAGGTATACGAAGCCTGGGGCTGTCCCTAGGAGCCTGTCCATTGGTTCTTTTTGCCTTGAAGATCTCCTCGTCCATGTCGAAATCGAAATCGAAATCGAAATCGAAATCGAAATCGAAATCGACTATCCAACCTCTCATGGATTTCTTCTTTCTAAGGACCTGACAGCACATTATAAACCGCCATCAAGCGCTTAAGTGGTCACAGATGATTTCGATTTCGATTTCGATTGGGAAGAAACACAGACGGGTATCTGATCATGGATCGGCTCCATCGTCGAGACCGTCGCGACACCTGCGCGGTGCCCGCTCAGAAGTACTCGATCAGGCCCTCGGGCAGGACCTCCATGGAGCGGATCGCCGAGAACTTGTCAGACAGGGCCGGGCTCAGGTGCAGCTGGTCGTCGGGGTCGAGATCGGCGTGCCAGGTGAAGTCCTTCAGGAAGGGTGTCCGGTACAGGTCGACCTCCCCGCCGTCGAGCTCGATCGGGTGCATGGCTTTGCGCTTCTGGATGAAGAGCGAACGGCCCGCGAGGGAGAAGACCGCGGCGTCCGTGGCCTCATGGACCTGGGTGATCCGGCCCTCGAAGTACTCGAGCCGGATGCTGTCGCAGGCGTGGTTCCGGAGATCGTCGGTGCTGACCGGGACGCCATGGCTGGTGATCTCGCGGACGTAGCCCGCCGCCGTCACCGTGTTGCCCGTGCCGGGGAGGGCCGCGGCCGACCGTCTCCGGGCGGCGGAGTTCTGCGAGTGGTACTTGTACAGGAACGAGCAGAAGTGCACGGGGAGCTCGGTGCCGCTCTCGAGGAGGCGGGCCATGGTCTCCAGGGCGACGACCTCGGACCACGCCGAGAGCACGAACGGCGCGTGGATGAAGGAGAGCCCGCGCTCGATCATCTTTGCGACGCTGTGGGGGGTGCAGCGGAGCTGGTGCAGGTTCAGGTGGCCGACGCCGGCCGCGGCCAGCTCGAGGGCCATCTTCTCCAGTTGCGGCGCCTCCCCCTCGATGGCGGGGACCTCCACGGTCACCGTCTCGATGATCCCGCAGGCCATGGCGGCCTTCTCCACGTCGTAGCGCACCGCGGTCAGGTCGAACCGCAGCTCGTCGAGGCCGGCCCCGGCCAGCCGGCGCAGGTTCTCCTTCGTGGCCAGCAGCCCGTTGGTGTACATCCAGATGTGAAACCGGGGGCCGTTGACCTCCCGGATGGCCCGGATGTAGTCGAGGGACTTCTCCAGGGACAGGAAGGGCTCGCCGCCGCTGATGCTGGCCCCCGTGAACCCGAAGCGCCGCAGGTAGCCGGCATAGAAGCCGGCGTCGTCGAACTGCAGGTGATTGGTGGCCGGCGTCGACAGGTCGTTCTGGGAGGAGGGGCAGTAGAAGCAGGATGCGTTGCATAAATTATTGACGAACAGGCAGCTCCAGTTCCCCTCCACGCAGATCCGGCAGCCCGGGCTCAGTTTGCGCATGTCGAGCTTGGTGCCGTGGGCGCCGTACTCCACGTGGAGCCTGTCGAGGCGCGCGACCAGCCCGTCCCGCAGGCGCGACAGATCTGCGGCTCCGGCGGCGTCGACAAATTGCATGAACCGCCCGATGGAGCCGTATTCATTCATATTTTTATTGATAATAGAGTTCTTTTCACCGGCAGTGTAGAGCATGGGTGACTCCGCGGAGGCGGATTGCGGATTGGGATGTTTGATCCACGTTCGGCTTCGGTCGGGGAATATCCGCCCGGCGGCGGTGGAAGTCAATCAGGGAAAATGCGAATCGTCGTCGCCGGTGTCCTATCGCCGGGTCAGGTGCGGGAAGTCGGGCAGCAGCGCGGTGCGGGCGTCGATGCCGGCCGGCAGCGCCAGCGTGAAGGCGGTGCCGCCGGACTGGAACACGGCCGGCGCGTCGATCTCGCGGGTGCCCTTGGCGTCGGAGACGAGCACGCGCACGGTGCGGTCCCCCAGGGCCCTGGGCGCGGTCAGCAGGGCGCCAACGCGGAGGGTGCCGTCGGCGAGGTTCACGTGCAGCAGGCGGACCGGGGAGGGCGCCGCGGGCGGGTACAGTTGGGCCAGCTCCACGATGCGGTCGTACAGGCCGTTCCAGGTGTAGTCCGAGACCCACGTGGGGTCGCAGTAGCCCATGAAGTCGGCGCAGTCGGCGGGATCGATCCAGGCGCCGGAGCGCGGGTCCAGACCCCAGGAGCCGAGCATGCCCCCGCTGTAGGGATAGTTGTCGTCGTCCCGCGAGACGTCGCAGCCGGTGTGGGAGCGGCCGAACATGTGCCCCAGTTCGTGGACCAGCGTCCACGCCGAGTTCTCGCCGGAGAAGCCCATGCCGCCGCCGACCCGGTAGTCGGCCGACCCGGGGTTGGAGACCTCGTAGCTCTGTCCCGTGGTGCAGGAGCCTCCGCAATAGTCGGAGAAGGTGTCCGCGGGGGCGACCAGCGCGTAGTAGTAGCTCTCGGGGGCCTCGCCCTCGGAGGCCTTCATGTCCACGAGGGCGCCGTTGAGATCCCCGAAGTCGAAGTTGCCCGTCCAGGTGAAGGGGTCGTCCCAGGCCAGCTCCGCGTGCAGCACCAGCTCGAACCCGCCCGGATAGGTGGCCTCCAGCAGCGTCTCGTAGAGGGCGAGCTGGGCCGGGGAGGTGTCGGGCAGGAAGTCCTGTCCGCCGTCCTGGTACCGGATCGGGATCAGGATCAGGCGCACGGGCTCCTGCGCCGGCTCGACGGCCACGGCCAGCGGTGCGGTGAGCGTGCCCGCGCGCGCCGGGTGCGGCTGCGTCTCGGGCGTCGCGGCGGCGGCCTCGTCGAGGATGCGCACCGAGAGGCCCAGGTTCGCGGGCACCAGGGACGCCGGCAGTTCGAGGAAGACCGCCGTGGCCGGATTCGCGGGATCGGACGCGGCCGGGAACGTCACGGTCGCCTGCAGGTCCACCGGGTCCCCTGCGGCCGGGATCACGGACACCATCAGGGTCAGGGGGTGCGCGGAGTAGCCGTTCTGCGGGGCGGCCCACACGACCACGCGCAGGGTCCGGTCGGGGACGATGACGATCGCCGGTGGAGCCAGGGCGTCGCCGTCGCGCCAGATCGGGATCTCCACGGACTGGAACAGGGAGATCTTCGTGATCGCCAGATCGCCGGTCAGCTTGAGGCGTTCTTCGGGATCGGGCAGCTCCGCATCGGCATCGGCATCGGCGGCGGCGTCCCCGATCACGTCATCGGCGTCGGGGCCTCCGTCGATGGCGGCGTCATCGCGGGGCCGGTTCGAGGAAGTGTCGTCGCAGGCCGTGGCCAGGGCGAGCAGGGTGAGCAGGGCGAGCAGGGTGGTGCCAACGTGGGTTCGTCTCATCGGGTCCTCCAGTGATCTCATCGGAAGTAGAGGGTCAGGCCGAAGTTGGTCAGGAAATACAGCGCGACCAGAAGCAGCGCGAACCAGATCAGCATCTTGGTGCGCGCGGGCATCTCGATGCGGGGCTCCTCCACATGGAGGCTGTCGCCGCCGAGGTTGGAGAGAATCCAGGCGTCGTGCTTGCATACGGACTCCACAAACTCCTCTTCGTCGCGCTCCATGAAGAGAGATCTCCCCAACTGGGGATCGTAAAGGGAGATCTTTCCGGAAAAGATCTTCGGAAGATCCTCGCGCATCCACTTGGCGAATATTTTAAGCTCCGCCTTGGAATGGCCGATGGAGAGCGTCCCTTCCCAGACGCGGGTCTGCCGTGTGTCCGGCTGGCGCTTCAGGCGTGCGTGAATGCCCTCGGGCAGGGCGGGCAGCTCGGGTTCGGTGATCTCTTCATCCAGTTTCTGGATGTTCAGATAAATCTGATAATCGTAGGTGCTCGTCAAGGGAACCGGTCCTTTCTGGAGGAAGCCACCGGGAAACAAATCCGTATCCTATTGTGCATTGGCGTTTTGCCATTGACAAGAGGGGGTTGTTTCGTCTATATCGACCGCTCGACCGGGCAGCCCCCGTTGGTGGGCCGCCCAGAACGTAATCTGGGTTGAGAGTATATTAGCGTTGTCGTTTTCGTACAGAAAGAAGTGATTCGATGATGGAAAAAGGACCTGAACCGTTTGTTGGCAAGCCTCTGGAAGTCCGCGTGGACGAGCGTGGTCTGGACCGTGCGCTGCGCCGGCTGCGCCGCATCACGGCCAGCGAGGGAATCCTGCGGGAGATGAAGCGCCGCCGTCACTACGAAAAGCCCAGCCAGGCTTCGAAGCGGAAGCTGCGTGAAGCTGCCCGCCGCCGGAAACGCCGCATGAAGCGTTCCGAGGATTAGAGGCCAGTTCTCCCCATTTCCTTTTCTCAATTTGTCGGAGGATAGCCGATGGGTATTCCAGAAGCGCTCCGCATTGTCACGATGGGAGATCCCCGTGGCGTGGGGCCCGATGTCATCTTGATGGCGGCCGCCAGCCTGGGTTCGTCATTCGCGCCCCTGGTTGTCGGCAGCGAGCGTCTGCTTGTCCAGCGCGCCGCGCAGTTGAACCTTCCCATGTATGAAGGGCCCCTCGTGGAGCCCGACGACTCCCCGGCCGATCCCCTGAGCCATCCGGGTCACGCGGCCATCTCCTATCTCGATTACGCCACCGCCGCCATCGCCGGCACTGACGAACCCGCGTTCCTGCTGACAGCTCCCATTCACAAAGGGGCGATGCACAAGGCCGGCTTCAAGTACCCGGGACACACCGAGTACCTCGCCGCCCGCAGCGGGATCAAGCGCGTGTTCATGATGTTCGCCAACGAGGAGCTGCGCGTGCTCCTGACCACCGTGCACGAACCGCTGACGCGCGTTCCAAAGCTGCTGACCGTGCCGCGCGTGGTGCAGACCCTGCTGGCCGCGGCGCAGTCCTGCATGGTGGACTTCCACATCGCGCAGCCGCGGGTCGCGCTGGCGGGCTTCAATCCGCACGCCTCCGAGGGCGGGATGTTCGGCCACGAGGAGAATGACATCCTGCAGCCTGCGCTGGACCGGGCCGAGCGCGACGCGGTCAAGGCCGGCTGGAAGGTCACCTTCTTCGGCCCCGTGCCGCCAGACACCGTGTTCTGGGAGGCGCGCAACGGTTCCTACGACATGGTCGTCGCGCTTTACCACGACCAGGGTTTGATCGCGATCAAGACGCTGGACTTTCACGGCTCGGTCAACGTCACCCTGGGCCTGCCGTACGTGCGCTGCTCGCCGGATCACGGCACGGCGATGGGGCTGGCCGGATCGGGGCTGGCCAATCCCTGCTCGTTCATCTCCGCCTGGAACCTTGGCAACATCCTCCTGAACAACCGGATCCGTCGGCATGCCTGACGGCGGTCACCAGCTGCCTCCCTCCCTGCAGCAGGATCTGCGCTCCCTGCTTCACGACGTCCGTGGTTCGGTCGGCATCGTTTCGAGCACCCTCGAACTGCTGCTGCAGGAGGACCTTCACCCGGTGGCCGCCAGGTACCTGCAGATCGTGCAGAGGCAAATGTACCGCGTGCTGATGGAGAGTGAGTTGTTTGGCGCGTACCTCCATTTCAGGCCCGAGATGTTCGAGTCCGAGCCGAGCATGGCGCTGTCGGTGTTGACCGAGGTGCAGGATCTGATCGGCACCAATATCGAGGTGCGCCTGCCCGAAGGGACGCCTTCCCCGGTGGTCCGGCTGTCACCCTACCTGCTGAAGTTGATCTACCTGGCGATCCTGATTCCTCCCTCGGGGCTGGATCCCCAGTTTCCACTCACCTTCCACCGCGAGGGCGATCGCTGGAACTTCGCCTTCCCGTGGGGGACCTCCCATGTCATGCTGTCCAAGTTCCACTGGGCCCGCTGCATCCTCGAGTCCTTCGACTCCGAGCTGCAGATGGAGCCGGGGCGCCTGATCCTCTCCTGTCCCGCCATCAACACCTCCGGGGCATGATCGACTGAAGTTCTGACAGCCGTGGTCAAGTCCACGGATCCCTCCAGCATCCGATTCCATTTTACCCGCGACGCGGGTTGACCGAGGATAGCCCCGTGTTGCTCCGCAACGCGGGGAAAACATCAAAAGAAAGAAATGACCCAACGCCCATTTCCCCCACGCTGCAAGGATTTCAGACGGTATCCGTAGACCTGATCAGCAGTCTGACCAGTCCGATAAAATTGCTTTGTTCTGGGTTCAGGCGGGGAGAGGAGTGGGCGGGACTATTTCACTTTGTAGTGGGTCTTCAGGCTCTCGATGTCCTTCTTGACCATCTCCTTGATCTTCGGGTCCTTGTCGTTGGCGTACTTTTTGAGGACCTTGAGGGTCTGGGCGTCGCGGCGCTGATAATAGATGGCGTCCAGCGCCAGGGCGCGGAACTCGCCGTCGATCTTCTTGTTCTTGGCGACCTCCTCGAGGAACTTGAAGTTGCGGTCGCACTGGGCCTGCAGGCCGGCCTCGTCGACGGCGCCCTTCATGAACGAGAAGCAGACCTCGCGGAACACGAAGTAATACTCGCGGTTGAACTTGTCTTCCTTGAGGCGCTTCTCGCCCTCGGTCATCAGTTTGTCGATGAACTCGCCCTTGCAGCGGATCATCAGGTAGCCAGCCTGGCGGAACACGTTGTCGTTGTCGCTGGTGAGGAAGGTCTCGGCCCACGGGCAGATGACCTTGAGCTCATCGGGGGTGGCCTTGACCATGTTCAGCGCAGAGCCCAGCGCGTTCTCGACGATGGCCTTGTCCTCGTTCTTGGCGTACTCCTGGATCTTCGGAAACACCCGCATGCGGCCGAAGCGCATCGCATTGGCGATGATGTATTTCTGCGTGTACTTGCCCTTGGCGTCGGCCAGGCCGAACAGGCCGGTGTCCAGCTCATTGAGCATCGCGACGTGGGTCAGTGTGATGGCCATGCGGTTGAGCAGGCCCTCGTCCTTGACTGCGGAGACGGCGGCCAGGAAGCGGGTGGCGGCTTCCTTGTTGAACTTCGCCGCGTTCTCTCCCTCGTCGGTGACGTAATACCCGAAGGCGGAGATGAAGTCCGCGGTGACGATCTGGAGCTTGCGATCCGCGTCGGCTATGGCCACGGCCAGGGTGTCCAGGGTGTCCTCGAATTTCTTCTCCTTGCGCTCCTTCACCTTGGTGACCAGCTCCTCGTTGAGCTTGCCCTTGCACTTCCCGATGTAGGTGCTGCCGTCGGAGAACTCGCAGTCGGCGACGATGGCCTTGAGGGACTTCAGGAACTCCTCGTCGATGGTCACTTTCGGCTTCTCGGGCTCCACCGGCTTGGGTTTCTCGGTACCCATGTCGCCGCCCATGTCCGCGCTCATGTCGGCGGGCTTGGTGTCGTCCTTCTTGTCCTTCTTGCCGCAGGCGGTGAAGCCGAAGGCCAACAGCGTTGTTAGCATAGCGATCATTTTAAAATTCAACGTTTTCATTGTTTTAACTCCTTGTGTGAGGTGAACCGGTACGAACAGCGTGGGATGATAGACGATTCTAACAAAACGTCAACGACCTTTTTTCACGAATCCCATGCACTGAATAGGCGGTGTGCATACATTCGTGACGGGAGGGTGTAGGGCAGTCGAGTTCTAACTCAATTTATAACTGAAGGGTCCACTCCCCCCGAAATCGAAATCGAAATCGAAATCGGTCCAGAAATCCGAAGGCTTCTTCGTCACGAAAGAATGGACGCTTGCCAACCA
>JAHITJ010000032.1 GCA_018817795.1 Myxococcota bacterium
AGCACCTGGTGCTGCAGGTTGTACTTCTTGTCGTCGGCCAGATACTGCGACAGTTCGCGATCCGTGCGCAGCGGCTCCAGGTGGGGAGGATCGATCTGGTAGCGGACGCGGAACAGGGAGAAGTCGCCGATCCACCGCACCGCGCGGGTCTCACCCGGGGCGAGGTCGCCCAGCTCGAACACGGCGATCTCCTGCCCCCAGCGGTCGCGGACCAGGCGCGTGGGCTGCGGGTCGAAGCGCACCGGTGTGATGATGCGCTGGCCGGCCAGCTCGCGCGGCACGGCGAGGAAGCTTGTGAGCTTGCGGACCTTGCCGGTGCCGCCGGCGCGATAGACGACCTGGTAGGTGGCCCGCACGCGCCGCTCGTCGTCCTCGATCACGCGCAGCTTCTCGGGCAGCTTCACGCGGTAGAACCGGCGGCTCTGGTAGTCGGCGATCCAGAGCGTGCCGTCGAAGAAGACCATGGCCGAGGGATAGGGGCCCGGGGAGGGCAGGGAGGACACGACCCAGCCGGTCTCGGGATCCATGCGGTAGATCGTGTTCGTGGCGTGCTCGGCCACCCACAGGTAAGCGCCGTCCCAGGCGATGGCGGTCGGGTGGGTGCCCGGCGCCGCGAAGGAGCGGATGGTGGTGCCGTCGTCGGGATCGATCTGGTGGATCTTGCGGTCCTGCGCGTCGACGATCCACAGGCTCTTGCCGTCGGAGACCATGCCCCAGGCCCACTTTTCGTAGTACGGGAGCGTCTCGGCTCCCGTGATGCTGTCGTCGGAGATGCGGCGGCGGTGGAGTTTGTCCATCTGGCGGTCCGCGATGATGAGCATGCCATTATGCACGGTCAGGCCCGTGGGCATCAGTCCGGGGGCGTCGATGCTGCGGACCAGCTTGCGGTCGACGAGGCGGAACTCGTGGATCTTGCGCGTGGCCATGTCGGAGATCCAGAGCTGTCCCTCATAGACGGCCAGCCCCATGGGTTCGGCCACCGGGCTCTCGATGGTCTCGATCAGGGAGTCCTGCTGGATCACGACGGGCGTGTAGTCCTGCTCCTCCTGCTCCGTGGTGGGATCCGGCGGGCTGGTGCGGGGCTCGGGCGCCTTCTGGATCAGCTGGCCGCAGAAAAGGGAGACGATCAGGGAAATCTGAAGCGTGGAAAGCATGGTTCACTCCAGGACGGCACCATCGGCGGCAGCCTTGGCAGGCGGGCGTCGGGTCCGCTTCGTCTCGAGGCGGGTCCGTTTTGAATCAGGACGGGTCCGCTTCTTCTTGAAGAACGTGAGGATGCGATCGACCAGCGGCACCAGCGTGGGAGGGGAGACCGCGCTCAGGTAGAGGTCGCGCGTATCGGCCGCGGGCAGCACCGGCATCCGGTCGCTCTTGTTGTACACGGTGAAGCGCGGGATGTGCGCCAGGTGCATCTCGTCCAGGATGGCCTCGACCTGCAGCCGCTTGAAGTCGTTCCCCGGGTCGGAGCCGTCCACGAGATGAAGCAGCAGGTCGGCCTGCTCGAGCTCCTCGAGGGTGGCCCGGAAGGCGCGCACCAGGTCGGGCGGGAGATCCTCGATGAAGCCGACCGTGTCGGTGAAGATGATCTCCTCCTCGTCGGGATATCGCACGCGCCGGGTGCGGGGATCGAGGGTCGCGAAGAGCTTGTCCTCCATGAGCACGTCGGCGCCGGTGAGCGCGTGGAGCAGGGTGGACTTGCCGGCGTTGGTGTAGCCGACGATGCTGACCACCGGGATCCGGCGGTCCTTGCGCTTCTGGCGCTGGATCGCGCGCTGCGAGGCGATTTGATCGATCTGCTTGTCGAGGCGGTCAATGCGCTCGCGCACGCGGCGCCGGTCGGTCTCGAGCTTGGTCTCGCCCGGGCCGCGTCCGCCGGTGCCACCACCCATGAGGCGGCTCATGAAACTGTTCCTCCCGACCAGGCGGGGCAGGGTGTACTTCAGTTGCGCCAGCTCCACCTGGAGTTTGCCTTCCCGGGTCTGAGCCCGCTGTGCAAATATGTCAAGGATCAGCATGGTGCGGTCGACGATGCGCACCGGTGTCAGTTCCGAGAGCACGCGGGCCTGGGCCGGGGAGAGCGAGGGATCGAGGATGAGCAGGTCCAGCTCGTGGCGTCCCAGGGTGAGCAGGATGTCGTCGAGCTTGCCGCGGCCGATCATGGTGCGGGGATCGTACTTTTGACGCAGCTGGGTGTGGACCTCCACGACCTCCACGCCGGCGGTGCGCGCCAGCTCCTGCAGCTCGGCGGTGCGGCGCTCCAGGCGGGCCCGGTCCGGCGCCACGATCACGAGCATGCCCCGTTCGCCGTGACGCACCTCGCGGCCGCGCGGCCGCACGGCGGTCTGCTCGCGATCCGCGATCCAGGCCTGGAAGTCAAGCTCCAGCCGGCCCAGCGGTACGTATGGCGCGATGCGGGGTGCCGGCGTCGCCTCGTCGCTCAAAAACGCCCAGGTGATCTGCACCGGCGCCTCCGGATGGAGCCGGATGCAGGCGGCGACCGCGTCGAGGCGGTGCGAGTACAGGCAGGTGCAGTCCTCCGGCGACAGCGGCCGGTGGGTGGGATGCGCGTGCAGCAGCCGCAGGCCCGGCCTCAGTCCGCCCTCGGGCAGGTCCGGCGTCGGCAGGGGCAGGTTCTCCGAAGTACCCACGATGACCTGGCGGATGGCGCCCTTGCGATCCACCAGGATGCCGATCTCGCGCCCGGTTTCGCGGGCGATCTCGACCAGAAGGGCCGCCAGCGTCGCCCCGAACAGTTGGTCGGGCGGGTTTCGGCGGCGGGGCAGGTTTTCCAGCAGGTGCAACTGGCTGGGCTTGAGTCCCGAAGTGTGTCCAAAAATCAAATAATTATCCTCCCGGGCCCTGGGCCACAAGGTGAAAGCAGTTTGGACACATTCACGCAGTTTTACAAGCTGATTGCCGGGAGTCGCATCGTCGGGTATAAATCCGGCTATCATGCGCGATCATCCCGGTTGTCTGCGACTCCTGTATTTGTTTGCGTTTTTCTTCACTTTCACGGGCTGCAACTGGCTCCTGGGATGGGAGGACGAACGCCCCGGAGTGTGCTCCAACGGCGTCCGCGAGGCAGGCGAGACCTGCGACGGCACGGACCTGGGCGGCCAGACCTGCGAGGGGCTCACGTACACCGGCGGTACGCTGACGTGCCGGGCAGACTGCACCCTGGACCCTGCGGAGTGCACCCGCTGCGGCGACGGAGTGGCCGAGGGCGAAGAGACCTGCGACATCGAGGATACCCGCAACGTCACCTGCGCCTCCCTGGCATACTACGGCGGGCAGGTTAACTGTTCTGAAATATGTGAACTGATTCTGACGGACTGCGAATCCCACGGCCGGTGCGGCGACTCCGTGATTCAGACGGTCTCCGGCGAGGTGTGCGACACGGACAACCTCGACGGCCAGACCTGCGGCGCCTTTGATCGCTGGTCCGGCGATCTGGTCTGCAACGACTTCTGCAACCAGATCCTCACCTCCGCATGCACCGGCGTGGTTTCGATGGCCTCGGGGACGGCCCATACCTGCCTCGTCGACGAGATGAACATTCCGTTCTGTTGGGGCGACAACCGCCAGGGGCAGGCCGGTGCGGGGCAGGCCATGATGGCGACGCGCCCGGTCTGGCTCGACGCGGTGACCTGTCCGTCCATGGTGCAGGTCAACGCCGGCTTCGACGCGACCTGCCTGTTCTGTGAAGAGACCTTCGAGATGTGGTGCTTCGGAGACAACCGTTCGGGCCAGCTGGGCCTGGGCGACACCCAGAACCGGCCGGCTCCGGCTTCGGTGCCCCCGCCCGGGGGGCAGGACTGGCTCCGGATCGCCATGGGCGCGGATCATGCGTGCGGCGTCGTGGCCGACGGTGACCTGGTCTGCGCCGGCGCCAACGCCTTCGGCCAGCTGGGAACGGCCGACCTGACCCCCTCCACGACGTTCGTGCCTGTGACCGGCCCCCTCGATCTGAAGTTCTTCATGGTCGCCGCCGGGGACGGCTTCACCTGTGCGTTGGACGAGGTCGGGCACCTGTGGTGCTGGGGTCACAACGACCGCGGGCAGGTCGGCGACGGGACGACCACGGATCGCCTCCAGCCCACGGAGATCACGGTTTCGGGCGTCAGTTCGTTCATCCATGTCACCGCCGGGATCTCCCACGTCTGCGCGCTGGATGACACGTATGCCGCCTGGTGCTGGGGCGCCGGTGAGAACGGCCGGCTGGGCAACGGACAGATCGGGGACAGCCCGGTGCCGGTGGCCGTGCACATGCCGCCGGTGACGGTGTTTGATTCGTTGTCCTGTCATGGTCGCTCCTGCTGCGGCCGGGACCCCCAGGGGCGCGTCTTCTGCTGGGGGGCCAACGACGCGGCCCAGCTGGGCATCGGCGCCGGGGCAGACCG
>JAHITJ010000033.1 GCA_018817795.1 Myxococcota bacterium
GAAGAACGGCTGCAGGAACCACTCCCCGATGAAGGGCGCGATGTAGTACTGCCCCAGCCCCAGCGCCGTGGTGGCGATGGAGCCCGAGAACGTGGCCGACAGCGCGGCCCAGCCGAACAGGAAGGCCAGCGGGCGCCCGTAGGCCTCCTTCAGGAACACGTAGTCGCCGCCGGCCTGCGGATACATCGAGCCCAGCTCGCCGTAGGAGAGGGCGCCGAAGAAGGCCATCAGGCCGCCGATGACCCAGACGCCGAGGAACCAGCCCGCGTTGGGGACGTGGGAGGCAACGATGGGCGGGTTCAGGAAGATGCCGATGCCGAGCATGCTGCCCACCACGATGGCGGTGGAGCCGCCCAGCCCGATGGTGGCCTTCCATTCATGGTGCGGGGAAGCCTCCGCGACGGAGGGGGGAAGAAGAATTTCGGATTTGGAGGCAAGCCCGCTCATGAACCGACCGTGTTTCCTGTCGGGGCGTTGGCCCGACGGCGCAAAACTGGGGACCCGTTGTAGTGGGACACCCCCCGGTTGTCAAGCGAAGCATATATCATGAGCCGTGGCGGCGCAAAAAGGGACCTCACTGCAAGGAGCCCCCGCACTGGGAGCACGACTGGGCCGTGTTCTCCACGAGGGAACCGCAATACTTGCACGGAATCTTGACGATCTCCTTGATGATGACCCGCTCCATGGGGGCGCCGGGCCCGGCCTGGGACTGGACGAACTGGCCGGGGTTCCTCAACTGGCGTGACAGGTTGATGCTGTTGGCGATGCGGACGGCCTCCTCCTCGTTGAGCTCGCGCACGAGCTGGGGCAGGAAGATGGCCTCGATGAGCCCTTCGATCAGGGGGATGAACGTCCAGCAGAAGACCACGCTGGCCAGCCCGGCCCAGATGCGCTTCATGTAAAAATGATGACCGCCCACAAAGCCGGTGAAGATCGCGAGTTTGATGGCCATGCCGGGATCCTTGCGGACCTCGCTGTAGTCGCGGTAGAACTCCGTCTGCTCGGCTTCGGTGAACTGGTACATTCTGAATATGTTGGACTCGATGCTCATGTGACGGCCCTGCTTCTCCGAAGAAAACCGGAATGCCCTTCAGTTATTCTGGAAAACCGCGTCAAAGTCAAGGTTCCGCGTCGGGGACGTCCTGGAATTCATTCAGACATTGATGAACCATCGCGGGGCTGGTAAAGTCGGCTTCTTCGAAGGAGCGTGGAATATGCAACCATCCGTAATTTGGCGTCTGGAAGAGCTGGCCGGGCAACGCGGTCCCCGAGATGACAGGCTTTCCCCCGAACTCCGTGCCCAGATGGCCTGGGATTTCGACCTGACCCGGGAGACGAAGATCTATGCGACAGAGACGTTCGCGTCCAATGAGGCGGCTGCTGCCGCTGGCTTCAGGCAGGTCGAGGAGATCGACGGAAAGAAGCGGCATTACAAGACGAAGCTCGAGCCGCTGGAGTTGACCGATGAGGAGTGCGCCGCGCTGAGCGAAGCCCGCGCGCTCTCACGGGGAGCAGCCGTGGGGGCGGCGGCCGGCCGGTTTCTCACCGTCTTCGGCATCCTCTTCCTGATCGGCTATGCCCTCGGCGGGATCCTGCTGGGCGCACAGCGGCGGTCGTGGCTTCTGTTCCTGCAGGTCTCCGTACCCGGCTGCATCGGCGGCCTGCTGATGTACTGGGTCGGCCAGTTGATCGGAGAGGTGCTCACCCTGCGCGGGATGTTCCTCAGGAAGAATCGTTGAGCTCCCGCCGATTCCGGGTCTGATTCACTTCTTCTTCGCAGCCTTTGGCTTATTGGGCTTCGGGGCGGGCAGCTCAACGGCCGCGCCTTTGACGAACTTGGCTACTGGGGTCATCCCTTCAAACGGAGAAGGCATTCGGCGTTGGGGGCCAGGAGCGTGTCGAGGAAAACCTCGGTCGCACCACGGGCTGCTGAACCGGTCAGGGGGTGACCGGGGTGGGGGTGGTGCGCTGGGTCGTCGAGTTGTCCCCGAGCTGGCCGTGGGCATTGGCGCCCCAGCACTTTAGTTCCCCGGTGGTGAGGCGCAGGCAGTTGTGAGTGCCCCCCACGGCCAGGTCCGCAACATGCTCCTGGGCTGCGATGATGCCACCCGTGTTCACGACCACGGTGACCGGGGTGATGCGCTGGGTCGTCGTGTTGTCCCCGAGCTGGCCGTAATAGTTGCGGCCCCAGCACTTCACCGTGTCGTCTGAAAGCCGGGCGCAGGTGTGAGAAGCACCGGCGTTCACCGAGGCCGCCGTGGAGAGGCCCGCCACCGCCACGGGGGTGGTGCGCTGGGTCGTCGTGTTGTCCCCGAGCTGGCCGTAGGCATTGTAGCCCCAGCACTTCACCGTGTCGTCTGAAAGCCGCGCGCAGGCGTGATAATCTCCGGTGTTCACCGAGGTCGCCGTCGTGAGCCCGGTCACCGCAACGGGGGTGGTGCTGTTAGTATTGGTGCCGTCCCCGAGCGAGCCGTAATAGTTGTAGCCCCAGCACTTCACCGTGGAATTGGACAACCGCGCACACGAGAAATTGGGACCAGCCGAGACCATCGACACTGAACTGAGTCCGCTCACCGCTGTGGGATAGCTTTTGCTACTGGTGGTGCCGTCCCCGAGTTTGCCGTAGCTATTGTCCCCCCAGCACTTCGCGGTCCCGTCGGACATGATCGCGCAGGTGTGCGAGCTGCTCACCGATACGTTCGTCACTCCGCTCAGCGCGATGGGGTTGCCGAAGCCGTCGATGGTGCCCGTCATCACTGGGACGGGGGTGAGTCTTTGGGCCGTGGTGCCGTCGCCGAGTTGGCCCGACGTCCCCGCGCCCCAGCACCTCAGGGCGCCGTCCGCGAGGAGCGCGCAGGTATGGCTATATCCCGCCGATAACGCCACCGCCGTCGTGATGCCTGTTACGGGGACGGGGGTGAGTCTTTGGGTCGTGGTGCCGTCCCCGAGTTGGCCGCTGGTGTTTTCACCCCAGCAACGGATTGTACCGTCCGTGACCAGCGCGCAGGTATGGTTATATCCCGCGGAGATCACCACCACGCCCATGCACTGGCCTTCATCGAACATGCAGGCGCCGGTGCACCCGAGCACCCCGCCGAAGAAGTTCCCGAGGCCCGCGCAGGTCTGGCCACCCAGCTCGCCGCCGTCGCAGTCCTCGTACGCGGCGTCGAGGGTGTCGTCGCCGCAGCGCCCGCTGGCTTCGCACGAGGCCAGGGAGAACTGGCACGCGCCATCGCAGGAGAGGATGCCGGCGTTGTATCCGAGGGTGACGCAGGACGCGCCCGCCAGGTTGGTGCCGTCGCAGTCCTCGAAGCCGGCCTGCACCTCGCCGTCGCCGCAGCGCCCGATCGCTGCGCAGTCGTCGAGGACGAAGTCGCACTGCGACGAGCACAGGAGCGTGCCGCCATGGTAGCCCAGGGCGGCGCAGGTCTGGCCGTTGAGATCGACCCCTTCGCATTCCTCGTAGGCCTCCTGGATGGTGCCGTCGCCGCAGCGCCCGAAGGTGGCGCAGGCGTCCTCGTCGAACTTGCAGTCGGAGGTGCAGCGCAGGAGCCCACCGTGGTAGTCACGGGTCTGGCAGGTTTCGCCGTTGAGGTTGGTGCCCTCGCACTCCTCGATGGGCGGGGTGATGACGCCGTCACCGCAGGACTGGGCCGCGCAGCCGGAGATGTCGAACCCGCACTGCTCCGTGCATCCGAGGGCGCCCACGCCCTGTCCCCGGGACTGACAGGTCTCGCCGTTGAGGTTGGTGCCCTCGCACTCCTCGAATTCGCCCTGGAAGACACCGTCGCCGCAGCGCCCTGAGCAGGCCGCCAGGTCGATGGTGCAGTTGGCCCTGCAACTGAGCGTCCCGACCTGCCCATAGTAGCCGAGGTCCGTGCACGTCATCACGGAGAGCATTTCGCCGTCGCATTCCTCGCCGGGATCCAGAAATTCGTCGCCACAGGAACTGGTGTGTTTCACACCGGAGTCACATCCGAGTACCCAAACAAACAATAACAAAAACAAAAACCACAGTTTTTTCATGTGCCATTCTCCAGCCAAGGTGAGATCCATATTGTCTATCAAGGTTCAATTCCCGTGTCAACTCTCGCTGGACGATGAAAAATGGTTCACAAGCGAAGATTTCAAAGAAAAGTTGAAAACGAATGAAAAAAGGGGATTGACAGGGGTGGTGAATATGATAACAGCGGAACTTAAGTCCGATTCACCACCGTGGCAACACGGCTAACAACAATACTTTTTTCGTAAGGAGTTTTTGCCATGACTTTGAGCATCGAATTTGAGAACGCCTATCGGTCCGTGGAAATGTTGTCCGAGCTGCTGAAGAAGGACCGGGGCAGGCTCGAGCCGCGCCTGGGCGCCGGGATCATCGACGGGATGTTCGCTGATGGGCCGTTGTTGCGCGAATCGACGCTGGAGGCCACGTCCGCGCGCCGGGCGAGGCGGACGGCCACCCTGGGCCAGGACAGCGCGGCCCTGAGCCTGTACGGACGGGTGATGGCCGGGCGCGGCGCCTGCAAGCGCGGCAGGCTCGACCGGCAGGTGTGCAACGTCGCCGGCGTGGGCAGGCCCATGAAGGTCAGCGTCGTCGCGTCGGTGCTCGACGGGGCCCGGGCCATCCTCGAGGCGTACGCCCAGTTCCCGGACCAGCTGCGCAGCGTGGGCGTGCTGCCGGCCGACATCGAGCAGATCCGGGCGCTTTCGGCCAGCCTCGAGACCGTGGACGCCGCCCAGGAGCACACCAAGGTCACGGCCAAGGAGAAGACCGCGGCCCGCAACGCCGCCTACAAGCGCGTCAAGGACGCCATCTCGATCATCGTGGGCGCCGCCGGCCTGCAGTTCGTCGACGACCCCGAGCGCCTGGCCCTGTACGAGGCGGTTCTGCCCGTGCAGAAGCGCGCCAGGCCCGCCCCCGTCCCCCAAGCGTAGAAAGCGCCCGACTGGTAACTGCCGTCCAGCGGGATCTTTCCTCTTCGGATTCATCCGGGTCTTTCCTCTTGTTTCCCCGGGTAGTGCGACCGAAGACGGTCGCCGACCGGTCCCCCGGTCGCCGACCGGTCCCCCGGTCGCCCAACCCAGGGCATCATTTCCGCAACGCCACCCAAGGTGGCGTACAAGGAAGCCGGGACACCGTGTCGCGCAGCCAACTGCGAGTGTCGCGTCGCCAACTGCGTTTGTCGCGTGCGAAATTGCGTTTGTCGCGTCGTCAACTGCGAGTGTCGCGTGTGCAACTGCGAGTGTCGCGCGTGCAACTGCGAGTGTCGCGTGTGCAACTGCGAGTGTCGCGCGTGCAACTGCGCTTTTCGCGCGTGCAACTATGAGGGGCGCGTCGTGAACTTGGTTTGTCGTGAGCGAAACTACGAGTTTCGGCCGGGAGGGACCGTCAGTCGGGCAGGGTGCCGGCGAAGACAAAGTGGGCCGGGCCGTCGAGGATCGCGAAACCGTCGTCGTCGAGGGTCACGTCGACGATGCCGCCGTTCTGCAGCACGCGGATCGGGCTCTTGCCGACGTGGCCCAGGTGCAGGGCGGCGGTCACCGCGGCGGTGGCGCCGGTGCCGCAGGCCTGGGTGAAGCCGGCGCCGCGCTCCCATACCACCAGGTCCAGCTCGGCCGGGCCGGTGGGCACGGCGAAGCCGACGTTGACGCCGCCTTCGAGGGCGTGCTCGAGCTCGGGGCCCAGGGAGAGGGCCATCTGCAGGTTCCAGCCGGGCGCCAGCTCGCGGGGGGCTGTCGCTTCGAAGAAGTGGACGATGTGCGGATTGCCGACGTCGACGTGGACGAACGCCAGGTCGTTGAGCACCAGGCGGTCGTCGAGGACGCGGGGCCGGCCCAGGCCCGCGATCACGCGGGAGACGTCGGGGCCGTGCTCGAGGACGGTCACGTGCCGGGGCCCGGACTTCGTGAGCACCTCGCAGCGGTCGCCGGGGGCGATCCGGCCGGAGTCGGCGAGGAACTTGCCCACGCAGCGCAGGCCGTTGCCGCACATGGCGGCCTCGGTGCCGTCGTTGTTGTGGATATCCATGCGGAACGCCCCGGCGGCGTCGCGGGAGACGATGAGGATGCCGTCGGCGCCCACGCCCGTGCGCCGGTGGCACATCGCGACGATCTGCGCGGGGGTGAAGGAGAGGGGGGCGTCGATGGCGTCGAAGAGGAGATAATCGTTCTGCAGGGCCTGGTATTTCCGGAAGGACTGCAACATGCCGGCCTCCTTACGCGAAGCGATTGCCGTACAGCCGATCCAGTACAATAGAAACCGCCGAACGTACACTCAAATGATTATACGCGCCCGGTCCCAGGATCGGGGGCAGCACGCCCTTGGCCGCGGACAGCGCCTCGGGGGCCAGGCCCCAGCCCGTGCCGAACAGCAGCGCCAGCGGGCGCGGATCCTCGAGGAGGCGCTGCACGGTGATCACCGGCAGCCCGGTCTCCCGGGCCGAGGTCGCGATGACCAGGGGATCCTGTCCGTAGGTCTCGCGGATCTTCGCCAGGCTCTCGGCGATGGACGCGGTCACCACGGTGCGCTCGAAGGCCTCGGAGCGCTTGGGGTTGTGGGCCAGCCCGAAGCCCTCCTTCCAGTGGGAGATGACCGAGTGGATCAACTCGCGCTGCAGTTCGATGGGCGTGACCAGGTGGTATCCGCCGCAGCCGAACGTGGTCACGGCGCGGGAGATGTCGTGGATGTCGAGGTTGGTCACCGCGGTCGTGACCACCTCCCCGTTGCGGTTGAGCACCGGGTGGTGGACCAGCAGAACCGTGGTCAGGCGGCTTTTTTCCAGTGGGGTCATTTCTTCCGGCCCTCCAGTACCCTGATCTCATCGGCAGTCAGGGGAAACTTTTCAATCAAATCGGGTCTCTTCTGCATGGTGCGCAGCAGGCTCATACGGTGCCGCCAGGCGGCGATCTGCGCGTGGTGTCCCGAGATCAGCACCTCCGGAACGCCCTGGCCCTCGAACTCCGGTGGCCGCGTGTACTGCGGATACTCCACCCGGCCGTGGTCGTGGCTCTCCTCGGCCAGGCTGTCGCGGTTGCCCACGCCGTCGGGCAGCAGGCGGGTGATGGCCTCGATGATGACCAGGCTTCCCAGCTCGCCGCCGTAGAGCACGTAGTCGCCGATGGAGATCTCCTCGTGCACGTAGCGCTCGATGATGCGCTCGTCGATGCCTTCGTAGCGGCCGTTGAGCAGGATCAGCGGTTTGTCGAGGTTCGAAAGCTCCACCACGCGCTTCTGCGTCAGGGACGGCCCCTGCGGGGACAGGTAGATCACGTGGCCGCCGCCCTCGCCGCAGCGGGCGTGGGCCTCGTGGAGGCAGGCCGCCAGGGGCTCGGGCTTCATGACCATGCCGGGCCCGCCGCCGAAGGGCACGTCGTCGACGTGGTGGTGCCTGTCGGTGGCGAAGTCGCGGATCTGGAGGGTCTCGACGTTCACCGTGCCCCGCGCGACGGCCTTGCCCAGCAGCCCCGTGTTCAGGAACGGTGAAATCAGTTCGGGAAATAATGTACAGACGACGATGTGCATCTCGCGGGTTGGGATCCTCTGATTCGTTGGTACAGGGAATTTCACCAAACCGCAAAAAGTGCGGGCTTTCGGGCGTCGGGGCCGCGCCGGGGCAGGGGCGCCGAACTAATTGCAATATCCGAAGAAGGTGTTCTCGACGCCGGGGAGCTCGGTGAAGGGCACGCAGTCGCAGCCTTCGCGGACGTCGGGATAGCAGGGCTCCACGCACTGGCCTTCGAAGCAGAGGAAGTCGGGGCGGCAGTCATTGGCGATGGTGCAGTTCTCGCCCTCGTCGGCCCAGCCGCGGTCGGCGAAGCAGCGCGGGATGTAGCCGTCGGCGACGTCGATGTAGCAGAACTCGTTGCCGCCACAGCCGCTCTCAGCCTGGCTGAAGGGGTTGCACTCGCCGCAGCCCGTGAAGCCGAAGCAGTCCGGATCCAGGCAGGAGGTCAGGCCGTCGTCATCGTTGTCGGTGGTGTCGGAGCAGATCTCTACGGGAACGCAGAGCTGGTTGAAGATGCAGTCCTGGTCATCGCAGTCGACGAAGGAGTCACCGTCGTCGTCGATGCCGTTGTCGCAGATCTCGAGATATTCACAGACGGCCACGCACTCGAGGTCGTTGCAGTCGGTGTAGCCGTCCTGATCGTCGTCGATGCCGTTGTCACAGATCTCCGGGATCAGGGCCAGGCAGGCCTGGGCGTCGGCGCAGTCGGGATCGTCGCAGTCGAGGAGGCCGTCCCAGTCGTCGTCGATGCCGTTTTCGCACCGTTCATCGCGGGGATCGGCGCAGAGCTGGCTGAAGGTGCAGTCCTGGTCGTCGCAGTCGACGAAGGAGTCGCCGTCGTCGTCGATGTTGTTGTCGCAGGTCTCGAGATATTCGCAGCCGGCGGTGCAATCCGTGTCGTTGCAGTCCGCAAAGCCGTCCAGATCATCGTCTTCGCCGTTGTCACAGATCTCCAGGGGAACCGACAGGCAGGCTTCATCGATCAGGCAATCCTGGTCGTCGCAGTCGGCGAAGCCGTCCGCGTCGTCGTCGAGTTGATTGTTGCAGATTTCAGTAACTTTTCCACCTCCGGAGTTGTCACTACAGTTGGTCAGCAGGGCCAGGGAAAGCAGGGAGAGGATAATAAAGTTAAGAATTTTCATGATTTTCCTCCTAAATATGGACCATAAGTTCAAACACCGGAGAAACTTCTCCCCGGTTCAACCCCGTGTTTGCCCGCCTGGCGGGTTTCCTTACCCCGGTGGATTCATTTTTCCGTCTGCAGGAGTCGCAACTGTTCCCGGGCATCCTTGGCGTGCCAGGCGTTGGGGTAGGATCGCAGAAACTCCTGCAGCCGCGCGATGGCCTGGGGGTGCTGCCCGCCTTTGAGGTGCGCCTGGGCCAGCCAGAACAGGACGTCGGCGCGCTTGGCGCCCAGGCCGTGCTCCTGGAGCAGGTCGGAGAACAGGGTGACGGACTTGCGCCAGTTGCCGGCCTGGAGGGTGCGGTAGGCCCCGGAGAACCGGATCAGCAGCGGGCTCTCCGCGGGCGGCTCCGCAGGTGCGGCGGGGGGCACCGGCGCGGTCATGGC
>JAHITJ010000034.1 GCA_018817795.1 Myxococcota bacterium
CCCGGGAGAAGCGCGGCTACCTGTTCGATGTCCCGCCCTGCGCCAGGCGGGATCTCTGGCCCTATGACGCCCTCGACGGCTCCGTCCACGGCGGCCGCGCCAGCAAAATAAACTTTGCCCCGCGGGTGATCAACGGCAAGGAGACCGGCTTCCAGAACGCGCGGGGCTGGACGATGTGCCGTCGCCCCTACGTCTACTTCGCCGCCGAGCGCGATATCGAGGCCGACGAGGAGATCCTCACTTCCTACGGTCCCATCTACGACTACGACTTCATGACGTTTCCAGAGGTAAGGGACCATTTCTGCAAAATAGCCAGCCTGGACTGCTCCATTCGCTTCGACTGGGAGCCGTGAACGCCGGCTCGTCCCCCTGCACAGTCAAAAACATTTTTATCAAATTCGCCTCTTGAATGCCCGGTATGGAAAGGCTACCCTAGTTTTTGAATCGAAAACCAACTTCCGTTCAAAAAATTCTATTTTGAACGGCATGTTGTGTTTGCAGGGAACTCAATCGGCATGACTGATCTCGAGGGCACCACCATCGGCAATTACCTGATCCAGAAGCGACTGGGGATGGGAGCCATGGGCACGGTCTATCTGGCGGTCCACACCGAGATCGGGAAGCGTCTGGCGATCAAGATTCTGGCCGCACACCTGACCGAGGACCGGAACATGGTCGAGCGCTTCATGCTCGAGGCCCGTGCCATCGGCCAGCTCGAGCACCCCAACATCATCGAGATGTTCGACTACGGGACCCTCGATGACGGGCGCCTGTACTACACCATGGAGTACCTGCAGGGCGAGACGCTCTCGCAACGGATCAAGCGCGGCAAGGTGACGCTGGGGGAGATCCGGATGGTGCTGCAGCAGGTCTGCGACGCCCTGGAGGTCGTGCACCGCAACGGCATCATCCACCGCGACCTCAAGCCCAGCAATCTCTTCCTCGCGCAGAGGGGCACCCGCATCGTCGTCAAGATCCTGGACTTCGGCATCGCCAAGATCCCGACGTCCGAGGAGGACGGCGAGCAACTGACCTCGACGGGAGCGGTGCTCGGCACCCCCGTGTACATGAGCCCGGAGCAGGCGCTGGCGCAGAACTTCCAGTTGACGCACCTGTCCGACATCTACAGCCTGGGCGTGATCCTGTACAAGTGCCTGGCGGGCAACTATCCCATCGTGGGCTCGCTGATCCCTGAGGTGGTGGCCTACCACCTGCTGCAGGAGGCGATTCCGATCAGCACCTTCAACCCGCTGATTCCCGCGGGCATCGAAAAGGTGGTCATGCGGTGCCTGAGGAAGAAACCCATGGATCGCTACGGCTCGGCGGCGGACCTGGGCGAGGCCTTCACGGAGGCATGCCGCGGTCTTCCCGACGATATGGTCTTCGTCACCCAGGACATGATCGATCCGGACCTGCTGGTCAGCACCCACCCGCGCGGCAGGCTGCCAGGAGCTGGCGTGAACACCGTGAACTGCAACCCCTCCGAGTTCACGACCGAGTACCCGGAGACCGACGTCACCAACGTGTCGGCCGAGGAGACCCACCACGTCAAGGCCCGGCGGGAGAACACCTTCCTGGTGCCCTTCTCGGGCCGCAAGCGCGAACTGACCTTCATCCAGGTCTTTCTCGATCGCGACGCGGTGTGCCTGGAGATCACGGGGGAGCCCGGCGTCGGCAAGACCGCCCTGGTGAACCATGCGCTGTCCACGCTGACCGTGTCCGAGACCCGCATCCTGCGGACCTATCCCGAGCCTGAGGGCTTCAGGCGCTCGTGGCAGCCCATGGCCGACCTGTTCTCCCGGCTGGCCGGACTGCCGGCCGAGCCGGATCGTAACGACGTCGAGACCGCCTGCAGCGCCTTCGAGACCGATCCCGAGGATCTGCAGACCGCCCTGCACCTGTTCTGCGGTGAGCCCGAGCCCTCCCGGCTCGAGCACACCGTCCGCCGCAGGGAGTTGATCACCTCGGTCGCCCGGCTGCTTCATGCCGCCGCCGTCATCCGGCGGACCCTGCTGGTCTTCGAGGATGTCGAGGACTTCGACATGGTCTCCCGACGCGTGATCGAGCACCTGATCGGACTGGTGAACGACGACCACCTGCACCTGATCGTCACCGGACGGGCGCCGCTGCTGGCTCCGGATCCGATCTTCTCGAAGTCGGTGCTCCACCTGAAGCTGGACCGCTTCGACAACCGCAGCGCCCAGCAGTTCTGCCGGGACGTCCTGACCCAGAACGGCGCCACGCGCAACCACACGGACGAAAACCTGCTCATCACCGCCTCCGGGCTTCCCCTGCACCTGGTCGAGGGACTGCGGCTGGTCTGGCAGGGCGTCAACGAGCCGGGGAACACCCTCTCCGAGCTCGTGTTCCGGCGGGTGGGGATCCTGCGCCAGGCGCAGCGCCGCGTGCTGCAGTGGGTGGCCGTCACCGGAGGCCGGATGCCCGGCTCCTTCGCGAGGGATTCGGGCTTCCTCGAACGCTCCTCCATCGACGTGATCCCTGACTGCATCCAGCAGGGCCTCCTGGTGACCAACGACGACGAACTGATGCTGGCCTATCCCCTGCTGGCCAACATCGTGCTCGCCGAGACCGCCCCCGCGCTGCGGGCCCAGATGTACCGTGTCCTGTTCGAACACCTGCGCGACACGGAGCCGGATCCGCGCATCCTGGCGCACTGCGCGATCCACGCCGAGGCGCTCAATGATGCCGTACCCTACCTGGAGGCCGCCGGCACGCTGGCGGAGTCCCTCTTCGATGACCATGCGGCGCTGCAACACCTGAAAAAAGCCTATGAGTTCTCCGGAAACCTCACGCAGCAGGGCTCGACGAACCGCTCCGGCTACCTGCGGACCTGCAACCACTATGGCGACATGCTGCGCTACACCGGCGCCCCCGTCGAGGGCGAGCGCGTCCTGAGGGAGGCCCTCGGGCACTGCCGTGAGGACGATCCGGAGACGCCGCTGATCCTGTCGTCCCTGGCCCGCTGCCTGCTGGAGACGGCGCCCGATTATGCCGAGGGGCAGAGCCAGCTGGCGATCAAGATGGCCAGCCGTACCAACGATCCGAACTTGCTGTTCCGGACCTTCTTCGACTACGGGCACATCGCGCTCCACAACAGCAACTACGAGCGTGGGATCTCCCAACTGCAACATGGCCTGTGGCGCCTCGAGGACGATCGCAACGCGCCGGAGAACCTCTGGCGGCTGCATCTTTGCATCGCCCGGTGCGAGTTCCTCAGTTCCAGGTCCGAGTTGGCCCTGGAGACCTGTCGCGCCGCCCTGGAACGGGCCGAGCGCAGCGGGTCGCGGCTGGCATGTGCCCGCTTCCACGAGGAGGCCGCCCGCATCCAGCGTTCCATGAACGACACACGAGCGACGATTCAGCATCTCATCGAGGCCATCGAGTGTCATGAGGGCACCGGAGACCGGTACGGCCGCATCGACGACCTGCTCCTGCTGGCCGATACCGACGATGACAACCGCAGGCGCCTGGCCGACGAGGCGATGACCCTGGCCCTGCGGATCGGCTACGGTGCGGGCATCTCCCGGGCGCGCACCCTGCTCGGGAAATCCTGAAGGGCCCTTCAATCCCCCTCTGCTACAGCTTGACAAGCGGGTCGGCCTGACCGACAACCGACCCATCCCCGGAGCGTCCCCGCTTCGAGGCACGGTTTTCACAAGGAAAGAGGTGTCCACCATGAGGTTCCCCGGAAAACGCAAGAACAAGCATTACTTTCCGGTCACCGAGCGGGACCGCATCGCGTTCATGGCGACCCCGAGCGAAGCCAACCCTATCTACATCGTGGGCATCGACCAACTGCTCGTGGACATCGAGGCCCACGTCGACGACTCGGGGCTCGAGGAGCTGGGCCTGGCCAAGGGCCAGTCGATGCTGCTCGACGACGCCACCGTCGACAAGCTCTACACCCACCTCAAGCAGGAGGGGCGCGTGGCCGGCGAGTTCTCGGGGGGCTCCATCGGCAACACCCTGCACAACTACTCGGTGCTGGCCGACGACCGCTCCTGCCTGCTGGGCACCATCACCCACCACATCACCGTGGGCGACTACGCCTTCCATTACATCCGCAGCACCAGCGCGCGCGTCGACCTGAACCACCTGCATCCCTGCACAGGCCCCATGGGGCGCGCGTTCTGCTTCGTCACCCCCGACGGCGAGCGCAGCTTCGGCATCTCGCGCGGCATCATGGACGAGCTGCCCCCCGAGGCCGTGCCCATGACGCTGATCCAGGACGCCGCCGCCCTCGTGATCACCGCCTACCTGCTGCGCAACGAGCAGGCGCCCATCTTCGAGGCGACGCTCAAGGCCATGCGGATCGCCCACGCCGCGGGCGTGCCCATCGTGATCAGCCTGGGCACCGAGGCCCTGGTGCGCGAGAAGCGGTCCTTCTTCGTCGACATCATCCGTGAATACGGCACGATCCTGGCGGGCAACTTCGAGGAGGCCTGCACGCTGACCGGGCAGGAGGATCCGCTGCTGGCCGCCCAGGACGCCCTGGACCTGGCGGATCTGGTGCTGCTCACCCACGGCCAGCAGGGGCTCTACATCGGCGCCCACGTGGACCGCTCCCTGGCCCGAGAGACCAAGGACATGATCTTCTCCAAGTCCATCCCCGAGTACAACCTGTTCGAATACAGCCGGGCCATGCGGCGCGCCGACTGCACCGATCCCCTGAAGATCTACTCGCACATCAATCCGTACCTCGGCGGCCCTTCGGTCATCCGCAACACCAACGGCGCCGGCG
>JAHITJ010000035.1 GCA_018817795.1 Myxococcota bacterium
AGACTCGACGGCTGGTTGGCAAGCGTCCATTCTTTCGTGACGAAGAAGCCTTCGGATTTCTGGACCGATTTCGATTTCGATTTCGATTTCGGGGGGAGTGGACCCTTCAGCTATGAATTGAGTTAGAACTCGACTGCCCTGTCGGTCCCCCGCGTCCGCATTGACACGGAGCCCTCCTCCATGGATAGTACCCGGCCATGCTGCTGCGTTTCTTCCGTCGTACCCTGGCCAGGCTCCGTAGCCGATCCGTCGATCCGGCCGAGCGCGATCGCGTCTTCCGGACCGTCGAGGCTGCCTTCTCCCGTCTCATGCCCGGCTTCACGGGGACCGCCTCCGACGTGCTGGCCCTGTACCGGGACCGTCTGGTCGTGCGCATCGAGTTCCAGGATCCGTCCGGGGACATCACGCCCCCGCACCGTGCCTGGTTCTCCGTCACCCGCGACACCCTGGTCGCCAGCCGCCTGCCCGATTTCGAAGGCATCAAGTACGACGAAATCTGGGAGTAAGAAGAGGTTACACCTTTGACCACGGGGAATTTCGTTTACTGCCCGCAATGCGCCACGGCCCTGGTCGAGCGTCAGGAGCAAGAGGACGGCGGGCTCAAGGTTCGCCTTCGCTGCCCGGCCTGCGACTGGACCCACTGGAACAACCCCACGCCGGTGCTGGCGGCCATCGTGGAGGTGGACGGCAAGGTCCTGCTGGCGCGCAACGCCGCCTGGACGCACCGGAGGTTTGCGCTGATCACCGGCTTCATGGAGGCCGGCGAGTCGCCCGAGCAGGGCGTCGCCCGCGAGATCGCCGAGGAGACCCACCTGGTGGCCGACGAGATCACCCTGCTGGCCGTGCACGACTTCCAGCGTCAGAACCAGATCATCATCACCTACCATGCGCGCTGTCACGGTGAGGTGCGCCTGTCGCCCGAGCTGGCCGAGTACGGCCTGTTTGCGCCCGAAGACGTGAAGTGCTGGCGCTCCGGAACCGGCCTGGCGCTGGCAGGGTGGCTGCGCAGCCGCGGCCACGAGCCCGAGTTCGTGGAGATTTAAAATGCGTACCCGGCAAGCCTTTGATGCTCCTTTTGAACGCATTCAGGAGCGAAACGCATTCTGACGACCAAGAAATGCCGCATTGGCAGGCTGGGGGCTTTTACAGGTTGTATTCGTTGGCGTTGAGGCAGAAGGGGCAGGTGATGCGGGCCGGGTAACCGACGTAGGGGACAGGGAGCTTGTGGTGGCAGGAGCCGCAGTCGATGGAGGAGCGCAGATCTTTTTTGTCGGCCTTCGGGAACAGGTCGACATCGGAGTGGTCCTCGTCGTCGAGGATCGCGGGCCGGGCGCCGGAGGTGCGGGCCACAGGGCCCGAGGGGCCGCTCTCGGAAGCCGAGGCGGGGACGGCCGGGACTGCTGCAGGTTCTTCGGCTTCCTCGGCGGGGCTCTCCTGGGCGGCCTTGCCGGCGTCGTCTTCGCGCACGAGCGGGGCGGCCACGGAGACCTCGTCCATGACGAACTCGCCGGAGCTGGTCTGGCCGAGGGTGACCTCGCCGCCGATCAGCATGGAACCGGATACATCGGCCTGCGCGGGCTCGGAGGCTCCGGCGCCGATCTCCAGTTCACCGGCGGCCAGCTCGCCGGCGACCATTTCTCCGGAAAAAATCTCGCCGGAGACGGCCTTGTTGGGGGTCTCAACGTCCTTCTCCGTGAAGGAGGGCGCCGCCATGCCGAAGACCGTCGGCTTGTGATCGGACCTGTCCTTGTTTTTCTTTTTATCCTTTTTACTTGGATGATGCTCCGGTTTGGGCTCCGGTTCGGGTTTGGGCTCCGGTTCGGGGACCCGATCCTCCTCGGGCAGGGCCTCGGGTTCCGGCGCAAGGTTGTCGGATGCGCTGTCATCGACGACAGGTTGCTCGCCCGATACCGCCTGATGTTCACCGGTATCCGCTTTCTTGCCGCCGAAAATCTTGCTGAAAAATCCCACGGGCCACCTCCTTCGGTGAGCAGGATTATGTCTCATTTTTCATGACAAGAAAAGGGGGTCGGCGCGTTTTTTCAGGTTTCGGAGGTGGAAGCGGGGATGATCAGGCGCATGACGGTCCCGCTGGCGTCGGATCGCGCCAGCGTCAGCCGGCCGCCGTGGGCCATCAGGATGTGGCCGGCCACCGCCAGGCCGAGCCCGGTGCCGGAGTTTTTTGTTGAAACGAAGGGCTCGAATATTTTTTCCTGCATGTCCAGAGGAATCCCGGGGCCGGGGTCCTCCACATCCACCTTCACCTCCCCGTCGTTGGAGGTCAGGCAGATTCTCACCCAGGTGCCGGGTGCGGCCTGGACCGCGTTGATGATCAGGTTCAGCAGCACCTGGCGCAGACCGCCCGGATCGAACTGGATCGCGCAGGTGCCGGGCAGCTCCAGGTCGAAGCGGGTGCCCGCGTTCTTCGGATCGGCCTCGCACAGCATGACGGTCTCCTGGAGGAACTCCACGAGGTCCAGGTTTTCCACGCGGGGCTTTTTCTGGGAGGTATAGACCCGCAGTTCGGAGATCAGATCATTGAGCCGCCGGATTTCGCGGAAGACGATGTCGAAGAGCTCCCGGTTTTCCGGCTCCTGCGAGGTCATCGACGGGCGCAGAAGCTCCAGGGAGCCCGCGATGGAGGTGAGCGGGTTGCGGATCTCGTGGGCGATGCTGGCGGTCAGCCGGCCGATGGCGGCCAGCTTCTCCTGCTGGGCGAGATCCCGCTCCAGCCGGGACACCTCGCTGCGGTTGCGGACGACCACGATCGAGCCGGAGGTCTGCTCCTGGACCATCAGGTCCTGCACGGACACCTCCAGTTCGAGGACCTGGGAACCCTGGTTCAGGCGGGTCCGCAGGGAGGTGGGCTTCTGGGTGACCCAGCCGGCGAGCTCGGGGGACAGGTTCTCCATGGTCATGCCGACCTCGATGTTGGTCCCCATCAGGGTGCGGAAGGCGGGATTGACGTCCAGGACCATACCCTCCCGGGACACACAGCAGATGCCGTCGTTGAGGGAGCGCAGGATGTCCTGGTGCCGGTTGAACAGGAGCTGGATCTGGCGGTCCTTCCTCACGTTGGCCTGTTCGGCCCGGGACAGGTGCCGGGTCAGCAGGATCGAAAGGGCCGACACCGCGGCCATGGCGCTGATGTTGAGGCTCAGCCGGGCGGCCAGCACCGATGCGGACAACTGGTCAGGAACGATCCCGGCGCCGGGGAGCGGCGGCAGCCAGCCGGTCTTGCCGGCGATGGAGACGGCGGCGTAACTGAGGATCGACAGGAAGGTGATCGAGCCGGCCCAGAAGGCGGGCATGGCCATCGCCGAGGAGATGATGCCCACCATGAACAGGATCGTGTATGGCGAGTACGCGCCCCCGGTGAAGTGCACCAGCGCGGAGGTCACCAGGGTGTCGCAGATCACGGTGCCCAGGAAAATCCAGTGCAGTTTGCCGTGGCCCCGGCGCAGGATCGCCAGAAGCCCCAGCAGGGTGGCGTACTCGAAGATGACCAGCCCCATCACGAGGCGTGCCAAGAGCGTGGCCGCCGCATGGGGCCTCGGGGCCACGAGGTAGGCGATGGCCGAGCCGATCAGGATGAAACTGATCAGCAGGAACTTCATGATGGAGAGCTGGAGGATCCGGTGGTCCCGGAGGGCCGAAGAACCGGCCGAGGACTCCCACGAGAGCGGGTTGTTCACTTCAGGTTGTCCGTCTTGCCGGCCATGCTGAAGATCGGCATGTACATCGCGATCATGACGGTGCCGATGCTTCCGCCGAGCACGACCATCATCAGCGGCTCGATCATGGCGGTCATTCCCTCCACGGCGACGTCGACCTCATCTTCATAGAAGTCCGCGATCTTGTTGAGCATGGTGTCCAACGCGCCGGTCTGCTCACCGACGCCGACCATCTGGACGACCATGTGCGGGAAGATCTTCGTCTGCGCCAGCGGATCGACGATGTTGCGACCCTCGGCGATCTGGGCCCGCACGGTCATCAGGGCCTTTTCGATGACCATGTTGCCGGCGGCCTTGGAGACGATCTCGAGGGCGTCAAGGATTGGGACGCCCGAGGACAGCAGCGTGCCCATGGTGCGCGTGAACCGGGCCACGGCGATCTTCTTGAGGACCGGACCGAGGATGGGTGCGTTGAGCATGCCCATGTGCAGGTAGTATTTCCCCTTCGGGAGACGCCAGGCCACGAGGAATCCTACGATGATCGCGAAGAAGATGCCGAAGATCGGCGTGGCGTGGGCCAGGGCCCAGCGGCTGGTGTCGATGACTTTCTGGGTCAGGCCCGGCAGCTGGCCGCCCATGCCCGCGAACATCGTCTCGAAGGTCGGAATGACCTTGAAAAGCAGACCCCACATCGATCCGAGGAAGACCACGATGAGGATGATCGGATAGTTCAGGGCCGAACGGATGCGGCGCTTGAGCTTGGATTCCTTTTCGATCTGGATCGCGAGCCGGTTCATGATCGTGTCGAGGATGCCGCCGATCTCGCCCGCCCTGACGAGGTTGACGAACAGGGCATCGAAGGCCTTGGGATGGTAGGACAGCGCCTCGGAGAAAGTGGTGCCCTGCTCGACGCGCTCCTTGACGTCGAACAGGATTTTTCCGAAGTACTTGTTCTCGGAGGTCGTCGCGAGGATGTCCAGGGCCTGGACCAGCGGCAGACCGGAGTCGATCATCGTGGCGAACTGGCGCGTGAAGATCATCAGGTCCCGCGGTGGGATGCCGCCGATGTTGATGTCGAGCTTGCCCAGGTCCTCGAGCTTGAACGGCTTTTTCTCGGTCATCCGCGAGACGGAGATGCCCTGATTGTTGAGCGTGCTGAAGGCAAGCTGTTCGCTGGCCGCGACGATCGTGCCCTTCTTCAGGGTTCCGTCCTTGGCTTTTCCTTCGTATGAATATTTTGCCATTGGCACCTCTTTGCCGGTCGATTTCCTCCGGAAAAACCGGATTGCACATAATATTGTTTAAACAACTTGAAAAATCAAGAAAACACATGAAAGAATGAATGGCAACGAACCACGGATCGTCTTGGCGACGTTCAGGAGAACCCATCATGAAACAGTTCACATTTTTCTTGTTTTTTATTCTTGTCTCCGGTTCCGGCATCGGCCGTGCCGGGGCCCAGGTCGCCGGAAAGACCCATCTGCTCTTTTCCGCGGGTCCGACGACCTCTTTCACGCCGAATGTTCTGGAGATCTCCTCCGTGGAAAACCGGAGGATCACCGGCAAGGTTTATTTGCAATTTAGCATTGGTCCCCAGGGCCGTGCTCCGCAGGAATGGGAAAAGACCCATGTCCTCCCCTTCTCGGCGACCGCGGATGCGGAGACGGGGAAGGTCGTGTTCGTGGTTGAGGTGCCCCAGGGCATCCGCAAGCTGCGCTTTGCCTTCTCGGGATATTTTTTCCCTGGCGGAGGGTTCGCCGGGGTCTACTCGATCGACGGCAAGGAGCGCGGCGCCTTCTTCTCCCGGGCGATTACAAAGCCGGCGCCCCAGCTCCTAAAGGAGATTTGAAAGGCACAGCTTGCAAATGCTGATGGCCCGCACTATCTTTGTTTCAGCGCCCCCCGACAGGGGCAATGACTGAACCTCTCAACCGTTCCCAGAAGGAGTTTCCCATGGCCCGCAAATGTTCCTACTGCCGTCATACCGAATGCGACCGCTGCCTCGCCGAGCAGAAACGCGGCAAGGCCGGCTACTGCTGCCAGTGTCACCGCACCAACGTGATGCAGTAAAGATCCTGATCAGCAGGATCCCAATCACGTCTCCCGGTCCACCGCTTCCTTCATCTGCACTTCCCAGAAATTCCGGTACCTGCCATCGGGCAGGGACATCAGTTCCGCGTGGGTTCCCGCCTCGGCGACCCGGCCGTCGGCGATCAGGACGATCCGGTCGGCCTTGCGCGCCGCGGGGAGGCGATGCGTGACCAGGATGACAATGCGACCGCGCTTGTGTTCGTGCAGCAGCTCCAGGACAGCCTGCTCGCGCAGGGCGTCGAGCTGGTTGGTGCCCTCGTCCAGGATCAGCACCGGCCGCGCCTGCAGCAGGGCGCGGGCCAGCACCAGCAGTTGCGCCTGCCCGCCCGAGGGCGTCACGTCCTCGCCCAGCGCGGCGTCGAGCCCGCCGGGCCAGGACCGCACGGTCGCGGCCACGTCCAGGCGCTCCAGCAGTCCGTAGATGTGATCGTCGGAGGGGATCGGATCGCACCCGAAGGTCAGGTTCTCCCGGATGGTGAAGCTCTCCATCAGGAACGGCGTCTGCGCGGACAGGCTGATCCGGGAACGCACCGAGGCGGCGGTGAGCTCCGAGAGCGGCTCTCCCGACCACAGGATCCTGCCCCCGCCCGGATCGTGATGGCGGTTCAGCAGGCGCAGCAGCGTCGTCTTCCCGGCCCCGTTGGCGCCGACGACCGCCGTGAAGGAGTCGCGCCCGAAACGGACGCTCAGTTCATCGAGCACCTGCACCGGGGCTGCAGGTTCCTCGAGGAGGGCCTCCCAGTCCCGCAGGATCCCGCGGTCGGTCTTCCAGGCCTCGCGCCGGTCGAGGCGGTTCTTGAGCTCCCTGACGAGATAGGCGATGTATTCGCGCTCCCCCTGGCCGAGCACCGGATAGGAGAAGGAGACGTGGTCGAGGACGAGCTCCGAAGGGTCCTGCGCGGGCCGGATGCCGTCGGTGGCGAGGGTACCCTGCTGACCCCAGAAGAACCGCCACTGAAGGATGATCGACGACAGTCGCGCCCACTCGCCGGCTTGCTCATGGAGTTGGGCCAGCGCGGCCACCAGGGCAGCCGACCACGCGGTGAGCATCACGAAGGAGCCGATGGACAACTCTCCGGCGAGCACGCGCAGGCCCAGCAGCGAAGCGACGGCCGCGGTCAGCAGCCATCCGACGATCGAGAACAGCCACTGGTACCAGGCGCCGATCCGCTCCTGTCCGACGGTCAGGCCCAGGGCCTGCTCCCGGCGCTCCCAGTAGGTCGTGCGGATCTGCTCCTGGCCCCCCAGCGCCAGCACCTGGTGATAATGGTATCGCAGCAGGAACATCATCTCGCGGATGCCGGCCATCCGCCGCTCGCGGTAGAGGCGGTAGGTGTTCTCGCGCCGGATGCGGCGGCGCAGCACCAGAATCTGGAGCAGGCTTCCGGCGACCAGGAAGACGACCACGCGCCAGTCGAACCACAGCAAAAGCGGCAGCACGCCGGCGATCCACACCAGGCTGCGGCCGCCCTGCCGGAAGAACTGGAACATGTCCCAGGGCAGGTGACTGATCTCAAAGAACATGTAGACCAGCTTGCGGTTGCGGGGGTTCTCCAGGAATCCAACGTCCAGCCGGGCCATGCGATCGTAGATGGCGCGGTCCATATCCATGATCAGGCGTTCCTGGCCCCGGGCGTCGGCAACGCGGGAGAGCGCGCCGCAGGCCGAAGAAAAGAGCTGGACCGCCAGGAGCAGGCCCGTGGCCAGCAGGAACATGCGCAGGGGGGAATCCACGACCAGGCCCAGCGCGTCGAGCTGGCGCTTGACGAGCACGGGCGCGACGACCACGGCCAGGGCCTCCGCCAGCGCCAGGGCGATCAGGCCCGCCAGCAGCGGCCAACGGCGCTTGAGCAGCGCCAGGAGGAAAGGCCCGAAGGCGGGCCCGGAGAACTCACGCATCCAGACATCGCCTTGGCCAGGCGAGCTCCCGGGACTCGGGGTCCAGCTCGCCCAGCACCCGGACCTGGAACCGGCACTCCGCCGAGATCTCCTGGTCCGCGAGCAGGTCTGCGGTCTGCTTGAACACTTTTTTGTCCTTCACGAAAGCCGCCAGAAGCAGGCGGGTCTCGATGGTGGGGGTGTAGTCGCCGTCGGTCTCCAGTTCGTCGGCGAGGCGCTGCTCACAGACCAGCGCCGCCTGTGCTGCCTCCTCCAACCGGTCGCAGCCGACGAGGGCCATGGTCCCGACGAACTTCGTCCAGGAGGCGTCGTTTCCATGTTGCTCGGCCAGCTCCACCGCCATGAGGGCGTCTTCCCAGCGCTCGGCCCCGCACAACAGCAGCGCACCCAGGAAATAGGCCCCCGGGTGGTCCGAGTCGAGCTTGACCGCGGCCTCCACGGCCGCGATGCCGTCGTCCAAGGCGTTGGTGGCCAGGCATACGCCGGCGAAGGCGAGCAGGAATTCCTGCCGTTCCTGCCGCTCGTGCTTCTTGCCCTTCCCGCCGGGCAGGCCTGCGGCGATCACGCGTCCCAGCGCCAGCGCGGTCACGTTGTCACCCCGTCCCTCCGCGATACGGAAGGCCAGCAGGTCCAGCACGGGATCGTCATGTTTTTTTCGGGCGTCGGCGAGATCAGCCTGCGCCCGGTCCCAGTCGCCGTAGGCGATGCGCAGGCGCAGCCGGTTCGCGATCAGGCCGAGGTTGTCGGGCTCCAGCCGCAGCGCGATCTCCACCAGGCCCACGGCGTGCTCGAAATCGTCGACCCGGTTGTACCAGCGCGCCAGATCCTCGATCCGTGCCGCCACCGGATCGTCCGCGGTCACCGTCCGCATCAGGGTGACCCCGGCCACGGGCTCCAGGTTCTGCAGGTACGTCTCCAGTTGCCTGGCCAGTTGTCGTGCCTTGGGTCGCACCGTGATCGCAGAGTCCTTCTGCGCGGGACGGTCGCCGGCCCAGATCCGCAGCCGTCGCGCCAGCTCGGCTTCGCAGGTCCAGAGATCTGCCGGATCGACGATCACGGAGAGCACCGCCTGCAACACCGGACCGAGTTGGTCATCGGCATACCAGCCGTACAGTTCGGTGGGCACGTCCACCATCATGCCCGCGGACCGGGCCGGGATCGCCGTCGAGGCGCCGTCGGCGGAGAGATGGAACCAGGTCCCCGGCTTTCCGTAGGAGAGTCCGTGCAGTGATGCGGGCCAGGGGAAATCGCGCAAGAGTCCGGCGAGTTCGAGGGGATCGGCCAGGTCGCGCAGCTCGAGCGGAAAGTGGAACGCTTCGTCGAGGGACTCTGGGACATCGGACAGGCGCCAGGTGCCGGAGTCCTCCGGGACGGCCTGCACGCACGAATGGGACACGCCACGGTTCCGGGCAAAGCCGGTGGCCGTCCTGAAACTCGAGGCACCCGGACAAAGGATGATGCGGGGATGATCCCCGAAGTCGAGGAGGGTCCACTCGTGGCGCATGCCCGTCTCGGCGGGATCATGTCCCCAGTGGCGGGGAAGCCATGGGCGGATGCCGTAGGCGCCCCCGAGCCAGGAGGCCGCGTGCAGCAGAAACCGCGGGTCCTCGAGCCAGACCAGGGGCCCGGCGGCGCCAGGGAACAGCAGGTTCAGCGGCAGGGGTTTTCCGAAGTGTAAGGGATGGAGATAGACAAAGGTCAGTGATTGCATGGCGGCACTCTAGCACACTCGCGTGCGGGTTGAATCCTCGAAATCGTTCGCCCCGGGACCGCATCATCACGGCTCGGGGACTGCCCGATTCCATTATCGGTCCCGAGGGGATCCGGTTGCGGGAAAAATGCAAAAACGCACTGGACGCGGTAGGGGTGATTCTGGTACGAGGCGGAAGAGTTCCCCGAAACCGGCGGCGCCGCCGCGTCCGGTGAGGGGACGGTTAGGAATTTATACTATGTCCACATCCTCCCTGCAATCCTCGTCCGGACAGCCCGTCTGGAAGAGGCATCTGCGCAAGCTCGTGGCGCTGGCGATCCTGCTGGCAGGTCTTGGCTGGGTGGTGTCGCGTCACCTGGACCGCCCGGCGAGACACAAGGTGGATCTGCAGGTCCGGGTCTCCCCCGAAGTGTTCGGCGGCGGCGGCGACCTGGTGATGTTCATCGATGATGCCCGGGGGGAGACCGTCTGGACGTTCCGCGGACGCCTTTCCGAGCCGATCCGCGTGTTCGATCCGCTGCTGGTCCCCGGCCGGTACGAGGCTGTGGCCGAGTGGCGCTCCAGCGAGGAAAAACGCTTCACAGTCAAAGTTCAGTTCGTCTCACCTGGTCCTGATGTAAAAATACAAATCCCGGGAAGTTGATCTATTTCCCTCATTGACAAAAAGAGCCGTAGAAGGCTATGCTGTCGGCCACCTGCAAGGAGGTCTCGATGTCCAAGAAGACGGTCCTGATCATCGAACAAGACGCAATTGTCGCTCGACAGATGACGGAAACCCTGGCTCAGATGGGATTCGAAGCCGTGACCAAGGAAGATGGCGTCTCCGGACTCCAGGCTGCCCGGGATCTCCTTCCCGACGCCATCGTCCTGTGCGTGGAAGTCCCGAAGATGAGCGGGTTTGCGGTTTGCCATAAAATCAAGAAAATCAATGAACTGCAGGCGATTCCGCTGTTGCTGACCTCAGTGGAGGCGACCGAAGAGTCGTTCAACAAGCACAAGGAACTCAAGACCCGGGCCAACGCCTACCTGATCAAACCCTTCGAGATG
>JAHITJ010000036.1 GCA_018817795.1 Myxococcota bacterium
CCACGCAAGCACCTGTGTCCCCACAGGCGCCGACCTCGGCCGGATCGCACGAGGTGTATTTTTTCTTCGCCTTCTCGTCACAACCCGTCGAAAAAGTAAATAAGAAAACTAACAGTCCAGTACCTATCCAATTCCTTTTCATGAGAACCTCCTTGGCTCGGAGTCCATCCTGGCGAACGATGAAGTATACACCACCTCCCCAACCCCGGGTAGCACCTATTTATTTTAACCCCGGGTAGCACCCAGGGTGCAACCCGGGGCATCATTTCCACAACACCACTGGGGTGGTGTGAAGAAGAAGAAGCCTTTCCATCCTACCGCCCACCGGGCGGTTCCGGACATGATGCCCCGGGTTGGGCAGCCGATCCCTCCGGCGACCTACCCGGGGTGGTGTTGGGAAAAAAATGAAAACACTGGCTTGAATTTGTGGTTGGTTACAGTATATTAACAACAGCCACATCATTCCAGGGTCGGAAAGGTGGCGCAGTTTCAACACCTGAATCGGAGGGCGGTCATGAAAGTTGTACATTTATCATTTGCAGTGGCGATCGCGGCGCTGGCGTCCGGATGCGTGGACGTGCCAACCCTGCATATGGAGGATCCCGCACCGTTGCCGAACCCATGCCAGGGAGACGAGTGCACCTTGGAGGTCTCCCCTTCCACCACCCGCGACCTGGACCTGGTCTTCCTCATCGACACCTCCCTGTCCATGGCCGACGAGCAGGTGACGCTGCAGCGCAACTTCCCCACGCTCATCGGCGTGCTGCGGGAGATCTCCGGCGGCCTGCCCAACCTGCACCTGGGCACCATCACGCCGGACCTGGGCACCGAACCGTTCAACATCCCGGGCTGCGATCGTCCCGGCGGCGACGGCGGCCGCTTCCTGAAAGGCGTCAACAACGCCTGCGCCAACCCCGTGGGCCAGACCTACGTCGTCGACGTGGAGCCCCGCGGCTGCACCGTCGAGAAGACGATTCTCACCGGTCAGCCCACCAACTGCCCCTCCCATGACTGCACGCAGGCCAACTGCGACGTGGCGGCCTTCACGGGCCTCGACGGCACCGCCACCGAGCCCGCCGGCCTGGTGTTCGCCACCGACGAAAACGGCTGCCCGCGCTGCCGCAACTACACCGACCAGAGCCTGGAGGAGGTCTTCTCCTGCATGGCGTCCGTGGGAACCGGCGGCTGCGGCATGGAGCAGCCCCTCGAGGCCGTCAAGCGTGCCCTCGATACCCGGACCGGCGCCAACGCAGGCTTTTGGCGCGACAACGCCTTCCTGGCGATCTTCATCCTCTCCGACGAGGACGACTGCTCAGCCAAGAACATCGAACTGTTCTATCCCACTGGCGATATCAACTCCACGCTGGGCACCCTGACGTCCTTCCGCTGCACCGAGTTCGGCGTGGTCTGCGACGAGCCCTGGCAGCGCGTGATGCCCCAGGGCCAGTTGACCTACACCCACTGCCGCCCGCGCGAATCCAACGATCCGAAGAACATGCTGCAACCGATCACCCGGTACACGAGCATGCTCAGCCAGCTTAAGGATGCCAGCCAGATCCTGGTCGGTGCCATCGCCGGACCCTACGAGGATCCCCTGGTCGTCGGCCTGTACGATGACCTCAACCCACGGCTGCTGCCGGCCTGCGGCAGCGACGGCCCGGACGACGGCCAGGGCGCCGTGCCCGCGGTGCGCCTCTGGGCCTTCGTGGAGTCGATGCTGCAGCGCGACGAGGACCGCGCCTGGGCGCAGACCTCCCTCTGCGCGGAGGACTTTTCCAACGCCCTGGCCGGCCTGGGCACCCGCATCCGGGGTTTGCTGGAGACGCATTGCCTCACCACGCCGCTGTGCGGCTGCCCCGACCCCGCCTTTGCCAACGGAGAGGCCAAGCTCACCAACTTGCCCGACGCCGAAGCGGCCGTCTGCGAACCCCTGTGCTCGGTCCAGGACATCAACGGCGACGGCCACGTCACCGAGCTCCCCCTGTGCTCGCCCGACTACCTCGACGGCCACCCGCCCCTGCGCGATCCCGCCCTGCCGGTGCCCGCGTGCTTCCACGTCACTTTCAACGCCGCCTGCGCCGTCCCCTGCCCTGACTTTTCCACCTACCAGGGCTGCGACACCGCCACCAATCCCTGGTACGGTCCCTCCCGGGGCGCCGAGCTCCTCCTCTCCCGACGCGAGGACCCCACCCCCGGCACCCGGCAGAAGATCGCCTGCGCCGGGACGCCCCTGACCGAGATATGGCTCTGCTTCAACGGCCTCGACGACGACATCGACGGTCTTGTCGACGCCGACGACCCGGACTGCCGGTGAGGCTATTTTGGGAGTGCGGCCACTCGGGGCCGCAATTCCCCCTTTCCACTCTGGGACTGCGGCCACTCGGGGCCGCAATTCCCTCTCCCCACTCTGGGACTGGTCGCTTGCCGGTCGAAGACGACCGGGGCGCCGCAAATCAAAAATCATCATAGAAAAGCACCCTGTCCATATGAAATCCCGCGACCCGCTCCGACAACTCTCTGGGCGCGTTCGCAAGGAACCATGCCGCCGAACACCATGGATAATCTTCCGGACGCTCGACCAGACCGTGATGCACTGCGTTGCCGTGTACATAAGCCAACCGCGCGAGAAAACTGCTCTCGAAGGTGATGCGCGAATCCCAGTACTGAAACCAGACCCTCCTGCCGGGCGTGCCGTCCAGAAGGTTCAATCGCTTGGACGAGAGGGTGTGTACCTTGTTGATCAGAAAACAGAATTTTGTGGCATCTTCAGGCGATCGGAGCACGAGATGATAATGGTTGGACATCACCGCCCAAGCCTCAAGGTCCCATTGATACTCCAGGGCACAACTGAAAATGAGCTCCTGCAGGAGATCACGTTTCTCAGGCGTGTCGAAAAACCGTGTTTTTCCGAGGGTTGAAGCCGTGACCATGTAAATTCCCGGATGATAAAACCAATGGGCCGGGGAGTGTGGCCAGTGTTGTTCCGGACATGGCTGATACTTGGGTGACATGTCGTTATTGTCGGGGGATTTTTCCGGAAGTTGCCGGAAAACAGCGGTGCCCAGCAATGAGAAGAAAAGAGAAGAGAAGAGAAGAGGCGGCCCCAAGTGGCCGCAGTCCCAGAGTGGGAGGGGACCGCTCTCTCCGTTTTAGAAGTGCGGCCACTCGCCTTGGAGTGCGGCCACTCGCCTTGGAGTGCGGCCACTCGCCTTGGAGTGCGGCCACTCTCTTTGGAGTGCGGCCACTCGCCTTGGAGTGCGGCCACTCGCCTTGGAGTGCGGCCACTCGCCTTGGAGTGCGCAGACATGTCGCCGCTCCAAGAATGCCGCAGGCATTCTCCCAGCGCAGACATGTCTGCGCACTCCAGAATCCCCACGCGATCATGGCTTGCCTGCGTGATCGCACCGGAGGAGCGTGTCTGTATGCAAAATGAAAGAAACGTCCGTCCGTCGGGTGATTTGGTGCTTTATAAAAAAGTTTTTTCCTCAAAATAGTGGCTTGTCCGGTTGCCCATTTACGGGTATAAGTACAGTGCCTGAAGGTTCTTCGCACGGAGGTAGATCATGAAGACACCCACAAGAATGTTCCTGCGTTTCGCTTCCTTGTCCTTGATTATCGCGGCCGTCGCCTTCTCCTGGGCCTGCATCGAGCGCCCCATGAAGGTCGCCGATCCCGCGCCCAACGTGATCTCGGACTTCTCCTCCGCGCAGGCCGCCACGCGCGACGTCGATCTGATCTTCCTGATCGACTCGTCCCTGTCCATGGCCGACGAGCAGGTCATCCTGCAGGGGAACTTCCCCAACCTCATGCAGGTCCTCAAGGACATCTCCGGCGGTCTGCCCAACCTGCACCTGGGCATCATCACCCCGGATCTGGGCACCTACCCGTTCAACATCCCGGGCTGCACGACTCCAGAGGGCGACAAGGGGCTGTTCATGAAGGGTGCGGGCAACGCCTGTCCCAACCCCGTGAATCAGACCTACGTCGTCGACGTGGAGCCTCGCGGCTGCATCATCGAGAAGAACGTCGTCGAGGGCCAGGCCACCCAGTGCATCAGCAACGACTGCGTCCAGGCCAACTGCGACGTGGCAGCCTTCACCGGCCTCGACAACGTCGCCACCGAGCCCGCTGGTCTGGTGCTGGCCACCGACGCCAATGGCTGCCCGCGCTGCCGCAACTACACAATTCCAATCGATGGACAACCTCCGACCCTCGAAAAGGTCTTCCAGTGCATGGCGTCCGTGGGCACCAATGGCTGCGGCATGGAGCAACCCCTCGAGGCCGTCAAGCGCGCCCTCGAGACCCGGACCGGCGCCAACACAGGCTTTTGGCGCGAAAACGCCTATCTGGCCATCTTCATCATCTCCGACGAGGACGACTGCTCCGCCAAGCAGGCCGAGCTGTTCAATACGGTTGGCGACATCAACTCCACGCTGGGCACGCTGACGTCCTTCCGCTGCACCGAGTTCGGTGTGAAATGTGACCAGGAATGGCAACGCGTAATGCCCCAGGGCCAGCTGACCTACACCAACTGCAAGCCCCGTGAGGGCACCGATCCCAAGAACATGCTGTACCCGATCTCCGTGTACACCAATAATCTCTCGCAAATAAAGGACTCCAGCATGATCATCGTGGGCGCCATCACCGGCCCCTACGCCAACCAGCTCACCGTCGGTCTGGACACCAACCAGAACCCCAAACTGCAGCCCTCCTGCGGCGTCCCTACCGAGGGCGCGGATCCTGCCGTCCGCCTGAAGGCCTTCGTCACCTCGTTCATTCAGGACGAAGAGGACCTGCAGTGGGCCTTCACGTCCATCTGCGCCACCGACTTCGCCCCGGCCCTTGAGGGCCTGGGCAACAAGATCAAGAACCTCGTCGAGGTTCAGTGCATCACCACGCCCCTCAACGGCTGCCCTGACCCCGCCTTCGCCAACGGCGAGGCCAAACTGACCAACCTGCCCGACCTCGAGGCGGCCAAGTGCGAACCCCTGTGCTCGGTCCAGGACATCGACATTGACGGCAACGTCACCGAGATCCCCCTGTGCGATCCAGCCTACCTCGGCGGCCATCCCCCCAAGCTCGATCAGAGCCTGCCGGTGGCCAAGTGCTACCACGTCACCTACAACGCCGACTGCGCGGTCCCCTGCCCGGAGGGCTCCCTGGCCCTGGGCTGCCACCCCACCACCAGCCCCTGGTACGCCCCGTCCCGCGGCGCCGAGATCATCATCTCCCGCCGTGAGACCGCCACCGTCGGTACCCGGGCCAAGATCGCCTGCGCAGGTCTGCCCCTGACGGAGAAGCTCTGCTATGACGGCGTCGACAACGACTCCGACGGCCTCATCGACATGGCCGACCCCGACTGCCTGTAATCTCCCTCTCTTTCTCCTTCTCCCCAAAGACAAGGTCAATAGGCTCTAAGCACCACCTCTGGCCCCGGGTAGTACCACAGGTGCAACCCGGGGCATCTTTTCGGCGCCACGCAGGACTTCGGCTATCCGCGCAGGAGCCCTCACGGGATCCGCGACTTCGCCCGTGTTATCGCAAGCATGCCCGGGATCCACGCAACCGATTTTTCATGTCTTTTGAATCTGTGGAAAAGTCCGCAGGGCGTCGTGGGATCACCGCAGGGCGTCGCGGGATCACCGCAGGAACAGGTAAATAACCGCAGCCCTGCTCAGGGAGATCAGGGCCCATGGAAAAATCCCGGCAGACGAAGCCGGGCGCCCGGCAGCGGCGGAAATACGCCGGCAACAGGGAATCAGACTTCAGCCGAGGGTCAGTACCGCCTGTGGGTGGTACCGCCGGCGGCGGGAAAATCAGGGGAAGTATCTGTCGAGGTCCAGGGCCCCGTGAAAGATCCCGAGAATGACCGGTCCGGAGGTCGTTGGCAGAAGATAAGCTATCCGGTAATGCCCGTAGAGCAGAATCCTGATTTCACCTTCTGATTCAGTACGATACAGGTGCCCAATTTCCGGAAAATCACGCAATATCTGTACCTTTTCAAAGATCCCGGAGACAACGGCGGTGGCGGCCTTCGGATTATCCCATCGCAATGTACTCGTGGATGTCCCGGAGCCATGATTGGGCTTCTTCAGTCCAAATTATTTCTGCCATGTGCCAATGCGATGCTCCATCATCTCGTTGGTTATCACACGGCCCAGACGTACATCCTGCATGCCGCGCTCCACCATGTGTTCGAAGGCAAGTTCCCGCATGATTTCATCGTAGGTCGCGTCTTCGGGAAGCAGCCGGATGACTTCAGTCATTTTTTCTTTCACGTACGACATCGGACACTCCTGTGCATGTCAAGAAGCACATGGAAACCGTAGCAATCCAGCCAGTCAACATCAAGGGTGAATTCACAGAAAGGCCCCCTGCAGCGTAAAATCACCCTTCGGGCGGGGTCGGGGTCGGGCGGGGCGCCTTGCGGAGGTGGTTGAAGCGATAATACGGCGGCTGGCGGGTCAGGCGGCCCGCGCGGATGGCGCGGCGGACCGCGGCGTTGAGCTCGCGGATGGTCACGTACAGGCGGCCGTCGAGCTCGTCGATCTCGCGGGTGTCCTGGATCGGCACGGCCTTGACCAGGTCGGTCCTGCCGAAGATCTCCGACATGCGCTCGCGCAGCATGGGCGCCTCGTCGAGGAGCGCCTGCACGGGCACGGCCACCGACTCGGAACGCCGGATCATCAGATCATGATGGACCCGGAACTGCTCCTTGAACAGGGCCAGCTCCTCACGGGTGAACCCGTACTTCTCCAGTTCATCGATGTCGCGCTCCCATTGCCCGATGGCGTCCTGGCTTTCCCGGTGAATTGGATCGCTGCCGACGTTGCGGCCATCGTTGATGTGATGCTTCCATGCATCGCTTTGCCCTAGAAAAAAAGGGTTGAAAACGGTTGTCAAGCGGATTTTTTTTCAGGCCAGGGGATGGGTGCGGTCGTAGACTTCCATCAGGTGGGAGAGGCTGACCTCGGTATAGATCTGCGTGGTGGAGAGGCTCTCGTGGCCCAGCATCTCCTGGATC
>JAHITJ010000037.1 GCA_018817795.1 Myxococcota bacterium
CTCGTGGTCGTGTGGCAGGACGACAGCGACGGCAACGGTGCGTTCCAGATCCACGCCCGCGGCTTCAACGCCGACGGCAGTCCCCGGTTCGCCCGGATCACCGTCAACAGCGTGGCCGACGGGCAGCAACTCGAGCCCGCGCTCGGAGTCGCCTCCGACGGCAGTTTTGTGGTGGCCTGGCGCGATGACGCCGACGGCGACGGCAACTACAGGATTCTCGCGCGCGCCTTCACCGCAGCCGGCGCCGGACGCATCGCCGACTTCGCCGTCTCCGCTGCCGGCGGCCAGCACCGGACCCCGGTCCTGTCGGTGGCGCCCGGCGGCGCCTTCCTGGTGTCCTGGTCCGACGACACCGGCGGTGACGGGAACTACGACATCTTTGCGCGCAGCTACAACGCCGATGGCAGCGACCTGCGTGTCCAGTGGACCGTCAACCGGGTGGCCAACGGTCCCCAGCGCTTCCCCGGCGCTGCCATCAACGATCTGGGCACACAGGTCTTCGTCTGGGAGGACGACGGCGACGACAACGGCACCTACCAGATCCTGGCCCGTGGCTGGTAGCCCCGGGGCCGTGGCTGGTAGCCCCGGGGCCCGTGGCCATGGACTGCCTGCCGGTTTGGACCGGTCGGGGAAACCCTCAGGTACCTCTTGGTCGCCGGCGGAAATCACGTTATATTGTGTCGACCGCAAACCTGGACCGGAAGTCCGTCCGGCAATGACCGCAGGAGAAAAATGCCATGTCCACACTAAAATCAGTCACTACGAGCGCCTCCGAGGAGCGGCTGGAAAAACTCATCGGCGAGCGGGTCAAGCCCGGCGCTGACAAGGCCAGGATCGACGAGCGCATCTGGGACCTGTTCGGCGAGCACTGGTGCATCATGTTCACCGACCTGTCGGGCTTCTCCCGAGGCGTGGAGAAGTTCGGCATCATTCATTTCCTGCAGACGATCTATGAGTCCCACCGCCTGCTGATCCCGGTCATCGACAGCCACGACGGGATTCTGCTCAAGGTCGAAGGTGACTCCTACATGGTGATCTTCCGCAACGTGCACAAGGCGCTGGCCGCGTCGCTGGCGATGCAGCGCCTGCTGCACGAATACAACGCCGATCGCGCACCCGAGGAGAAGGTCCTGCTGTGCATCGGGCTGGGCTACGGCAAGGTCCTGAAGATCGGCGACTCCGACGTGTTCGGCGCCGAGGTCAACGCCGCGAGCAAGCTCGGGGAGGACACCGCCAAGGCCTGGGAGATCCTGGTGACCCTCGCGGTCATGGACGAGGCCGGGGACTTCCCGGGCATCTCGTTTTCGCCCATCGACGAGATCCCGCCGGGGGCCAAGCAGGCCTTTTCGGTCAATTATCAATTGCCGTAACCTGGCCTTTTTCGTAAATCCACAGGTTTTTTTCCCCGGTTTTCCGAAAATAATGCACAAAAATCCCCTGCAAACAAAGGGGTCTTTTCTTCTTGCAGCGAAAAAACGTTACTTTTCTGTAAATTTCCTAACATCTTGTCTGCAAAACTGCTATTAAGGCTGCGTTGGATGGCCCACAGGGTTCCTGAGAACTCCCCGGAAAATTCAATGAGGTTTTCGCCCGCTAGTTAGGCGGGTGGCAAGTAGAGTCCGCTTTTGATGTTCATGTCCACGGTTCCGGTCCAGTCCACGCTGCAAACGCAAGCAGGAAAATTCGGTTCAGGGGCGAGAAAGTGGTATTCACACTTGGATAACAATTTCTGTTCCGGATATGGTTCCGGAACCTTTTTCATTCCTGAAAGGAACTTGTAAGATGCCCCAGACTCTGTTCGTAGGTAACCTGCCCTTTAACACCACCGAAGGTGAAATCCAGAAACTGTTCAGCCAGTACGGCACGGTCATCAGCGTCAAGCTGATCTCCGACCGCGACACGGGCCGTCCCCGTGGTTTTGGTTTCGTCGAGATGGAAGCCGCTGAAGCGGCTGCCGCCGTCGCCGGTCTCAATGAGACCGAATACAATGGTCGTCCCCTGCGCGTCAACGAAGCCCAGGAACGCTCCCCCCGCGACAACAACCGCGGCGGTGGCGGTGGTGGCGGCGGTGGCGGATTCCGTGGTCGCGACGATCGTGGCGATCGCCGTCCCCCGCGCCGCTTCTAATTCCCCCCTCCTTCCCCTTCTTCCCTCTTTCCTACATTTTCAATGAAAACTGAACAGGAACCGACAGTACGACTTTGTCAGGGCCCCGGGCCCCGGGAGCTGCAGGCAGCAGGCCCGAAGGCCTACTCCTCCGTCTCTTCGCGGTAGGTGCCCCAGCACACGACCGAACCCGTGCCGTGCAGCGCTCACGTGATGGAGTGGCCGGCGCCCAGGGCGGTCATGCCGGTCAGAAGCGGGATGGGCCTGGCAGTCTTGCGGTCGGTCTTGGTGCCGTCGCCGAGCTGGCCCAGGTCGTTCTTGCCGAAGCAGGTCACCCCCCCGTCGCCGGTGAGCGCGCAGACATGGAACAGGCCGGTGGCCACGCCCCTGGCGCCGGTGATTCCACCGAGGAGCACCGGCACCCGCGCGAAGCCGTTTTCACCGATGCCCAACACGTCGCCGCCGCGGATCACGCAGGCATGTTCGCTGCCCACCGCCAGTTGTTCCGCGTCATCGATGCCAGGGATCGCGAACACGCCTGCGGGCAGCACCATCGCGGGCCTGTCGGGCGCCGTCTTCGGAAGACTGGGGTTCCCTTGATCTTGTTGATGCAGCCGGCCAGGACAAGCAGGGTCAGCGGGAGCACGACGTGGAGCAGGGTCTTTGGGTTACGCATGGAAGCCTCCGGTATCTGGAAAATTGCCTTGAAATAGTAAAAAACGTGGAAGGAAATATGCATAGATCGAAAGTCCGGCGGGCAGGGCGATCGAGTTCTCATTTTTCTGGACAAGAGGATCCACGTCGTATCCGCCTGGAAACTTCGGAGGGCGAAGTGCCAAGTCGAAATCGAAATCGAAATCGAAATCGATTTCCTCGTAAATCAACAGTTTTTCGATGTC
>JAHITJ010000038.1 GCA_018817795.1 Myxococcota bacterium
TCGGTGACCAGGTTGTGCGCGGAAAGCCGCAGCAGCTCCTCGCGGGAGAAGCCGTACGTCCGGACCGCTGCCTCGTTGCACTCGAGGATGTCGCCTTCGATCGTCTCGATGAAGACGGCATCGGCGGACAACTCGAAGAGCGCGTGGTACTTCGCCTCGCTGCGCTCCAACTGCTTGAGGGACCGGCGCCGCTCGGAGATGTCACGCATGACACCCGTGGAGCCGATCAGGTTGCCCGTCTCACCGTAATGGATGCGCTCGTGCACCTCGAGTACGCGCTCGTACCCCCCCGATGAGACAGGGATCTCATACTCGATCGAGGGTTTGAGACCGGCCGTGGCTGCGTCGAACAGGTCCTGGTATTTCGAGAAGAAACCGGGATCCAGATCCGGAAACAGCCCTGCCATGGCCACGAAATTCTTGCCGATCAACTGGTCTGCCTCCACGCCGAACAACTCCCGGACGTTGCCGCCGACAAAGGTGAGCACGCTGTCGGAGTTGAACGAATAGATGACATCCTGCACGTTGTCGAGGATGTGCCGGTAGCGCTCCTCGCTGATGGCCAGCGCGTCGTGGGTGCGCTCCATCTCGGTGCGATCGAAGATCGCCAGGATGCCGTGGGTCAGGAACAGGCTCAGTTCCTCGAGCAGCCTGATCGTGCCCGTTTCGAAGGGACCGGAACGTTCGGTGAAAATGCACAGGATGCCCGAGAACCGGCGACCGGGCCTGAACAACGGCAGCATGATCAGGCCGGACAACTGGTTCTTTCCCAGATGCGGCCAGAAGTGTTCGAAGGACGTCTCCCGTTCCAGTTGCGGCACCTGGACAGTGCCGGTGACCGGAATCCGGCCGAGAAACTCCAGGAAGTCGCGAGGGAAGAAGTCCCGGCAGTCCCGTGCCGTGCGGTGATGCCAGGATCCCATGATCGTGCCCGGCCGGTCGAGATCCAGCACCGCTGCCAGCGCAAGTTGGTCATCCTCCACGATGATGCGGCACACCGAGCTGGCCAGGTCCTCCATCGAGGCTGCGCCGAAGAGCACGCCCGAGGTCTGGTGCAGCACTGATCCCAGCCGGTTGGCCTGTTCGAGCATGCCGACGGCCCGCTCCTCGCGGGACACATCCCGCATGATCCCGATGAGCTTGGTGTTACCCTCGGGATCCAAAACCATGCGGGACAGGGTCCGCAGCGAGAAGATCTCTCCTTCGGCGTTGCGAACCCGGAAGGAGATCACGCGCTCTGGATGATCCTTCAAATCAGCGAAGTTATTGGCGAGCGAGAGGAAATCGTCGGGATGGACGAAGCGGGAGTAGGGCGTGCCGATGACCTCCTTCGGATCCGGAAAGCCGTACTCCTGGATCTGGGGACTGATGTACTCAATGATCCCCTCCATGCTGACACGGTAGGAAATCGCCTCACCTGCCCGCTCCAGCAGGTGGACGCTGCTCTCCCACCATCGTTTCTCACGGACCAGCTCGCTGGACCGCTCCCATTGTGAAAGCAGGTCGCCCACCGGAGCCAGTTCCGCCGGGAGATCCAGCGGCTGCGCCCGGGGATTGGCCAGCCACCGATACCCCGCGCGCACATGATCGAAAAGACCGCAGAGCTGGCAGAGCCGGTCCGGGGACAGAGTCCCGGGATCGAGCGCAACGATGAAGCAACCATCGGAGGGCTCCGGCGCCCCGTCCCGTTCTCCGGGAAGCCAGTCTTCCCAGCCCGGAACCGAGGTATCCAGAAGGGCCAGCCTCAGGGACCTGCCCCCGGCAGGCCAGGTGTACACACCGGCAGACCCGGGTGCTGGCGCTTCCACGGGCTCCCAGGCGTCGACGACGCCCATCTCGAGGGCCCTGGATTCGTCCTCAGGCACAAAGAATCGGACCGCTCCATGCTCGCCCCCGACCGGTCCAATGATTTTCTGCACAGGCAAAAACCACAACCCCCAACCGGTGACCGGTAAATAGAGAGGCAAGGTTCCTGGCATGAGATCCATACTGACGGCCTTTTGTTTTTGCTTCGGACCCAACGTCACAGACCCGTTTTGGGCCTGCATTGAACAATTATAGCGTGCAAATTCCACTTGTGTGGAAAAATTTACAGCCCGATTAAAAATTTTGTAGGGTGAGAGACGGGGCTCGAACCCGCGGCAACCAGGGCCACAACCTGGGACTCTACCAACTGAGCTACTCCCACCGGGCGACCCATCGTTTACCACCAACGATCCATTTTTGCAATCCCCATTTTCATTCACTTTCAGGGACCCGATCCACGAACGCATCCGCGACAGACGTATTAAAATCAGTTTTGCCAAACCCTTCGACCGATGGTACATTCCCCACATGAACCGTTTCGCCTTTTTCCTGTTTTTCCTGGCCGGCGGACTCTTCCAGTTCAGGGCTGCCACCCCGGTCGGCGCCGAGGAACCGGCAAACCCATATGCGAAAAAGGAAATCCTGGTCTTCACTCCGACTTGGTCAGATCCCGACGCGGTCATGCCCTTTCTGCAGGAGAAGGTCGAAAACCTGATGCTCGAGAGCCCGGGCAAGGGCGGCTGGCAGTTCCTGCAGGTCGGCTACATTCCTCTATTTTTAAGAACACATATTAAAAAATCAGAGAACAACTACGGGTTCATCCTGACGATCTCATTGCGCAACGGCGAGGAGTTGTTCAAGCTCGAGGATGTCTGTGAGATCTGCAACACGACCGAGGCGCTGGAAAAACTGACGGCGCTCAAGGACCAGATCAGCGACCGGCTCGACGAGAAGGCCGCAGAAGCTGCGCGCCTCGAAGCGGAAGCCGCCAGGAACAAACCCCCTGTCAAGCCAAAGAAGGACATCTCGGAGATCCAGATCGTGGCACACCTCTCCGAGCCGGCGCCCTTCATGATGCCGCCCTTTCATGAAGCACCCCGTCCGATTGAATTGTGGTCATGGATGGGCGCCTCCCTCTCCCTGGCCGCGCTCGTCACCGGAATCGTGTTGCTGGCGATGGACGACGGGACCACCTGCGACGCACCCTATCCTGAAAAACAGTGCCCTGAGAAATACGCCACGGGCGCTGCAGGCTGGACCTTCCTGCTGGGCGGACTCGCCGGTGGCGGACTCTCCGGCTGGAGCCTGTATAATATCTATTACAAGAAGCCCTCGGTCGTCCCGCAGGTCGTGCCCACGGCCGGCCCCGGAAAAGCCGGGTTGATGCTGGAATGGAAGTTCTGACCCATGCGCGCCCGGACCCTCCTGCTGTTGCTTCTCCTTTCCTGGCCCGGCTGCACCGAGCCAAACCCGCGCTATGATCCGCTGTATGTGCCGCCCTGTGAGGTCGGCGCCCTCAAGTGCGGTGATGCTCCCGAGCACCTGATGGTCTGTCTGAACGAGGGGGAGGACCCCACCTGGCAGGTCCAGAAGGTCTGCTGGGACGGGACCATCTGCGCCGGCGCATGGTGCGGCCCCGACACCGTTCTCGCCTGCGTGCTCCCGACTGACTGCACCGGCCAGGGCGAGGTCTGCACCGCGGTGACCGACTCCGACAGCTCGATCGGCACGTACTGCATCCCGTCGCCCGTCCCGGCCGGACGGCAGCCCGGACAGGCGTGTTCCAGGAACGAGGAATGCCAGTCCGGCTGGTGCTTCCGTCGCACCTGCTTCATGCCGTGCGAACTTTCCGAGCAGTGTCCCTTCGAGGAGACCTGCGAGAACCTCAACGTGACCGTTGACCACGTGCAGTCCACCATCCGGGGCTGTGTGATCCCGTAGCCCGCGAAAACCGTACCATGAGCCGATTCATCTCCCCCTCCGACCGCGCCGCCGAGCTGGCAACGGAAATCCGCAACGTCGTATGGGAGCGGTGGGCCGAGCACTGGAGCGATCCGCTGGTCCGGGAGCAGCACCTCGCGACGCTGGTGCGCACCAGCCTGAACCTGTTCGATTACGTGCTCAAGCACTGGGGCCCCGAGCCTGAAGTTTTCAATCCCATCGAGCAGGCGCTGCTGTTCTCGATGGACGCCCACGCCGCCCAGGCGCCGCGCAAGACCGGCGAGCCCTATGTGCAGCACCCGATCACTGTTGCCACCTCGTGTGCCGAGCACGGCCTGGACGCCACCGGCATCGTCTCGGCCCTGCTGCACGACACCATCGAGGACACCTCGATCACCGAAAGGGAGATTCGCAAGCAGTTCGGTCGTGACGTGGCCGAGATCGTGGCGGGCCTCTCCAAGGTGAAGAGCACCGACAAGTCCATGATCGACCGCGACAAGGTGCTGACGTTCTTCCGCATCTTCGGCGGCGCACAGTCCGACAACCTGCTGCGAACGATCCTGATCAAGATCTTCGACCGCCTCGACAACATGAAGACCGTCGACGTGTTCCGCGTCCAGAAACAGCAGCGCTATGGCGAGGAGACGCTTTTCATCTACTCCAGCCTGGCCACGATCCTGGGCATGAAGCACATCGCCACGGAGCTGATTGTGCGGTCGATCCCGGCCTTCTTCCCCGACAAGTATCTCTCGATCAAGGCCAAGAGCGACCAGCGGATGCACGTCTACATCCGGGAGCGCACCGAGATCCAGGACGTGATCAAGAAACTCGTGGGCGGACATATCGAAACGAAGTTCATCCATCTGTATCCGACGATCGCGGACTACCTCGACCCCGTGTCCAAGACCCTGCTTCAGTTCGAGACCATGCCCCTGCACATGAGGCTGCGCGTGCCGACCATCCCGGACATGTACGCACTGGTGGGCTACCTCCACTCCGCGCACCTGGAGATGCCGGCGTCGGGCATCACCGTGCTCTCCGACTCCTTCAAGGACTACGTGGTTTCACCCCTGGCCAACGGCTACTGCGCGCTGACCACCACGGTCTCCTACCGCAAGCAGACCTGGCTGCTCGAGATCGTCACCCGCGACCTGGAGCAGCAGGTGGACTGGGGTATCCTCAGCGACTTCAAAAACACCGAGCGCCGCAAATTCTACTACACCTCGATCCTGGCCTTCCGGGACAACTTCCAGGACATCTCGAACCTGCGCTACGCCGACCTGAAGTCGCTCACCTCCTCGGCGGTGGCCGACATCCACGTGCGCTGCCGGCACGACCGCATCGTCCAGCTGCCCGCGGGGAGCACGGTGCTGGACCTGGCCTACATCCTGGATCCGGATCTCGGTCTGTACTGCAAAGGCGCCATCGTGAATGGCCGCTTCGAGAACCCGCTGTACCCGCTGCGGCACGGCGAGCATGTCGAGGTCCAGACCTCCGACGAGCCGTTCATCCAGGAGAACCTGCTCACGCTGCTGCGCAGCCGCGTGGCCGTCGAGCACTATCGAGACCGCGTGAAGACATACTTCATGGTGAAGGCCTACGAACTGGGCCGCGAAGTGCTCATGCGCTTCATTCAACTGCACCAGATCCCGGTGGAAAAACTGTTCGACTCGCGGGGCGAACCACGCCTGATGACCCAGGACGAGATCATCGACATCGGCGTGGGAAAGTTCACCGTCGCCCAGGTGCTCGAGAGCCACGGTGTGTTCACTCCCCAGGGCGGCCTTTTTTCCAAGCCCGTCATCCAGATCCCGCGCCAGGTGCGCTCGCTCTATGATCACATGTACCGCATGCCTGACTGCTGCACGGTGTTCCCGATGGTGGACCGCGAGGTCGTCATGCAGTACTTCCCGGACACATCCCAGGCCGCCACGCTGGGCCTGATCGAGATCCACCGTGCCTCCTGCGACAAGCTGGTGCACACCCGTCCGCGCATCCCGGTGGAGTGGTCGATCACCCTGGGCCCCGAGATGGGCCTGGATCTGTGGGTGGAGGACGGTGTGGGGCTCGCCTCCAAGATCACGGGCGTCATCGCGCGCAACCACCTCAACATCATCTCGCTGCACGCGGACTCCCGCGAGCAGAATTCCGCGGATCTCCGGCACATCTTCATCTCCATCGAACTTCGGATGGGTGAACACGCGCCGGTGGATCAGCGCCACCTGATCGCCTGCATCAAGATGCTGCGCGCGATCAAGGAAATCAAGCACATCAACATTCACAAGGAGTAGACGACTTTGCCCATCTGGATCGACGACGTCCTGTCCGGAAAGAAAAAGACCCTCGAGACCCGCGACCCCAACCAGGTCGGCATGTACGTGTGCGGTGTTACCGTGTACGACCGCTGCCACATCGGCCACCTGCGGTCGATGCTCTCCTTCGACGCGCTGGTGCGCTATCTCGAATACCAGCGCTACCAGGTGCGCTACGTGCGCAACTTCACCGACGTCGATGACAAGATCATCGACCGCGCCCGCGAGATCGAGGCCGGACCCGACGGCGACTGGCGCCGGGCCGACCGCTACGCCACCTTCACGGCCGGGGACTGGACCCTGCGCGACTCCGACGACGCCCAGATCCGTGCCAGGGCGGACCGGACCGACAAGCCCCTGGCGCTGGTGGTCTCGGAGTACTTCATCGAGAAGTTCCAGGAAGATTTCTCCTGCTTTGGCATGCGCGCTCCCGACGTGGAGCCGAAGGTCTCCGACCACATGCCCCAGATCGTGGAATACATCGAACGCATCATCGGACGCGGCTACGCCTACGAGGCCGGCGGCGACGTCTACTTCAACGTGGCGGCCTATGACGGGACCACGCACGCCTACGGCAAGCTCTCACGCCGCGACGCGGCGGCCATGATCGAGGGAGCCCGCGTCTCCCCGTCCGAGAACAAGCGCAACGGGGTCGACTTCGCGCTGTGGAAGGCGCAGAAGCCCGGCGAACCGTCCTGGCCCTCTCCCTGGGGACCGGGCCGGCCCGGCTGGCACATCGAATGCTCGGTCATGAGCACGCAATACCTGGGCACCACCTTCGATATCCACGGCGGCGGCAAGGACCTGATCTTCCCGCACCACGAGAACGAGATCGCCCAGGCCGAGGCCGCCTGCGACGCCCCGTTCTGCACCAACTGGCTGCACAACGGCTTCGTCACCGTCGACGGCGTGAAGATGAGCAAGAGCCTGGGTAACTTCCTCTCGCTGCACGACGCCCTCGAACTGGCCCTGCCCGAGGTGTGGCGCTTCCTGGTGCAGAGCGTGCATTACCAGAGCCCCATCGACTTCTCGCGGACCCGCATCAACGAGGCCGGCGAGCGTGTACGTGGCAGCGTGGACGTGGCCGCCGAGCGCGTGCAATACTTCTACCAGACGCTGGCCCGGGCCGACGAGGCGTTGGCGGGCCGCACCGTCAACTTCGAGGCGCCGCTGCTGCACACCCAGATCGCCGGACACCTGCAGGAGCGCTTCTGCGAGGCCATGGACGACAACTTCAACACCGCCGTCGCCCTCGGGCTCTGCGGCGAGGCCGCCCGCGCGATCAACGAACTGGTCTCCCTCAAAGCCAAGGAAATCAAGAAGATCGGCGAGGAATCGGTCGCCCATACCCTGCACGTGCTGACCACCCGGCTGCGCGAGGTCGCCGGCGTGCTCGGCCTGTTCCTGGAGGAGCCCGAGTCCTTCCTGGCGCGCTTCCGCGCCCACGAACTGAAGAAGCGCGGCCTCCAGGCCGACTGGATCGAACAGAAGATCGCCGAGCGCGGCGCCGCCAAGGCCGAGCGTGACTTCGCCCGCGCCGACGCGATCCGCCTCGAGCTCGACGCCCTGGCCCTCGAGTTGCGCGACTCCCCCGGCAGGACCGACTGGGACGTCCGGGTGTAGCCTTGCCCGCCCCGCGCGTACTGCTGGGCCTGCTCCTCACCGTCGCCCTCGTGACCGGGGGGGTGCTGTTCCACGCCGAGCTTGGCGCATGGGTTCAACAGCGTCCGCTGCTCTTTCCCCTCTTCGTTTTCCTGGCCCAACTGCTCTTCATCCCGCGCATCACCATGCTCGTGATCTCCGGCCTGCTGTTCCCGCCGGTGCTGGCCGCGGGCCTGACGTTGCTTGGCGACACGGCTGCAGCGGTGGTGGTGTGGGCCTGGAGCCGCTGGTCTTTCTCCGAAGCCACTGACGGGTTCTTCGCCGGGCGACCAAAGTGGCGCCGCGTCCGGGACTCCCTGTGTGGCCGTTCCCCGGTGCTCGCCCTGACGATCCTGCGGATTCTCCCCTTCTCCCATTTCTCCACGATCTCCCTGGTGTCAGGCGCCCTTCGCCTGCCGCTGCCCGTATACGTGACGGGCACGGTCCTGGGATGTATCCCCACCGCACTGTTCTACGCCTTCGCTGCGGACTGGTCCCTGCGAACCGGCTCCGTTTTACCCGCCATCGGCCTCGGCGTCATCGCGTTCTCCGTGGTGGCCTGGCTCAGTGTCCGTTCCTTCCGTAATGAGTGCCCCGAAAAAAGCGGTTGATTTTCCTCCGCGATGCGCTAGCCTTTAAAAAATTGTCGTTTTCCGAACCTTCAGGCACAGGTGATCGCTTTATGAACCAGTCTCCCTCCTTCCCGATTCCGGAACTGTTTCTTCGCCACCTGTGCGTGCTGTACCATGAAAACGAGGAGACCACCGTGCCCGTGCAGGCCTTCATCTCAGCGGCCGTCCGGTCCGGCTGCCGGTGGATGGTGCTCTCCGACTGGATGCACCTGCCCGAGGAAACCGCGGTCCACGGGAAACCCCGTCAGGGCATTTCGGGCGCCGTCTCCGACCTGTTCACGCCCGAGGAGCTTCATTCGGTGGATCCGATGATCGAGCGCATCCAACGGATGATGGAGGAGGCCGTCGCCGACGGTTTTGCCGGGCTGCGCATCGTGATCGACTCCTCCTGGCTGCTCGACACGCCGTTTCCGGAGCGGCACCTGTTCCTGTACGAGAGCCGCATCAACGAACTGATCGAGCGCACCAGCCTCCACGTCCTGTGCATGTACCGGCTGTCCCGTTTCTCCACGTCCTTTCTGCCCAACATCCTGTTTCTGCATCCGTTCCTGTGGCAGGAAGGTTCCTGCCAGATCAACCCGCACTACCTTCCGCTGACCTGGCACTCCCAGCGGCTCTCCTCGCGCAGGCTCTGGCAGATGCTGCCGCACAAGGACACCCCCGCCCCCGAGACCGGCGAACCCGCCCGGCTCTTCGACCGCGTCCGGCAGTTCGCAGGGGGCCTCTCCCACGAACTGAACAACATGCTCAACGTCCTCTCCCTGGGCATGGACCTCCTCGACAGCGCCGAAGACTTCCCTGTTCGGCTGCGTCCGGATCTGCGCGACATGCACGACGCCCGGCACCGCATGGACCATCTGGCCGTGCAACTGGCCGCCTTCTCCGCAGATGTGCCGGTCCAACTGCAGCGGATCGTCCCGTCCGAGCGGCTCAACGAGTTCGTCCAAATGATCCTGGACCAGGTCACGCCGCGCCTGCGGGTCGAGTTCACCTGCGACGAGGTCGTGCATGCCGTGATGATGGATCCTGCGCAGTTCGACCAGGCCATCCTGCAGATCGCCCGCAACTCCGCCCAGGCCTGCGGGTTCGGCGGGATGCTGACCGTGGAGATCCGCAACGCCCAAGCGACCGCGGACGGCCGCGACGGACCCCCGCCCGGAAACTACGTCCAGTTCGTGTTCACCGACAGCGGCCCGGGCATCTCCCAGAGCGTGCTGCCGCATGTGTTCGAGCCGTTCTTCACGACCCGGCCGGGTCAGCACGGCATGGGCCTGCCCATCGTGGTGGGGATCCTCAAACGCCACAGAGGCTACATTCAGATTTCGACATCCCGCGAAGCCAAGACCCGCGTCGTGCTCTGGCTCCCCACGGCCGACGCCGTGCCCGAAGATTCCACGGCCCCGTCGGCCGCGGCCTTCCCCGACCGCACCATCGCCCTGGTCGAGGACGAACCCGCGATCCTGCGCCTGTCCGAGCGCGTGCTCGTGCGCGAAGGCTACACGGTCCGCTCCTTCGCCAGCCCCCGGGCCCTGTTCGCCGAACTGGAGCGCGAACCGTTCTCCATCGACCTGCTGCTGACCGACGTGGTGATGCCCGAGACCAACGGCTTCGAGCTCTTCCTTCGGTTGCGGGAGCGCTGGCCGCTTCTGCCCACGGTCTTCATGTCGGGCTACACGGCCGACGTCTTCACCGACGACGGCAACCTGCCCGACCGCACCCGCTTTCTGCCCAAGCCGTTTCTGCCCCGCGCGCTCGTGGAGTGCGTCCGCAGCGCCCTGCTGATGGGCGACGACCCCGAGAAGTTGTAGGTTCAGTCCGGTAGACCGGCCACGAAATCCCGGAAGTGGAGCACCCGGTTGCGGTCCCGGGGGAAGAAGAGAAACGGCTCCACGTCCTTGGCCAGCGCGGCGAAGTCCAGCGTCGCGGTTCGCTCGAGCAGCCATGCTTTCAACGCGGCCGGCGTGGCCAGACCCAGACGCTGCTCCAGATACCCGAAGTGCGGGGTGACCCCCAGCCCGTAGAGAAAAACGACATCGAAGAAATCCCTTCCCATCAACCGCTTCCGGTGCAGGGCCGCATGGATCTTCTGCGACAGCAGCAGGTCCTTCGGGGCGACGCGGATACGGGCGAAGACATCGAAGCGGTTCAGGATGGGCGTGTCCGGGACATAGGAAAA
>JAHITJ010000004.1 GCA_018817795.1 Myxococcota bacterium
CCACCGAGATCTCACCGTCGGTGCTCTCGGGCTGATAGAGCACCTTCCGGATGTTGGAGATGCTCAGCGGATCGTCCACCACCGGCATGCGCATGGAGCTGGCAGCCGCCTGGGCGTTGGGATCCTTCACGAAGTAGCACATGCCCGTCTCGAGCAGCGCGTAGATCTGCGTGTAGACGGTCATCGGATCCAGGCCCTTGGCCAGCGCGTCGGCGATGTTGGTGCCGGTCTGGGCCAGCTGGACGAGCACCGAGTCCCCGAACACGCGGACGAACTCCTCGCGCAGGCTGTTGTAACGCTCGTTGAACTTGAGGTTCGAGAAAAGGTCGTTCTGCACCTTCTGCGTGATCTCGTCGAGGTCGGCGCCGCGCTTGAGGCCGGCGAACACCAGGGCCACAGGATCCACCGGGCTCTTGGGCAGGCGCTCGGAGAAGGTGTCTCCCGGGGAGAACGTGTAGTTGCCCGAGTGCCAGCGGAAGGCGTTGACGATGCGGACCTTCACCAGCGAGGCGTGATACTTCAGCACCAGTTCCTGGTCGAACTCCTTGGCGTCGAGGAGCGCCTTCAGGAAGGACACGCGGGTGTTCTTGGCCTGGGCCAGCAGCTCCTGGTGCCGCTTCTCGGTGATCACGCTCTTGGTGACCAGGTAGTTGCCCAGCATCTCATGGCGGATGTTGGACTCGGCGCCCATGGGCCGACCGAACAGGAAGAAGATCTCCTTCTGCATCTTGCCCTGCTCGAGCAGGAGCACGCCGGTGCCCTCGATGTCATAGATGTCCAGCAGCAGCGTGGGCAGCGGGCGAACGTCCAGGGTGCCCTGGAAGGGGCCGCTCATGGTGATCCGGGTGCGACGGGCCGCGGTGGTCTCGGGGGCGTCGCCGGGCTTGAGCAGCCCGAGGATCTCGTGGGTGAACTCGCGGACCTGGAACGGCTTGGGGAAGAACACCACGCCGAGCTCCTCACGCAGCCGGTTCAGCAGGGCGGTCTCCTTGTAGATCGCCGAGGTGATGACGATGGGGATGTCCTTGCCGTGGTCGCTCTCGCGCACGGCCCGGCAGAAGGCGAAGCCGTCCATCTTGGGCATCAGCAGATCCGAGATGACCAGGTCGACCCTGTTGCGCTTGAACAGGTCCAGGGCCATCTCGCCGTCGGGGGCCAGCAGCAGCTCGATCTCCATGTCCTTGAACGCGGGATCCTTCTGGAAGATGTGCTCCATGATGGTGCGGGTGTGCTTGTCGTCTTCCGCGATCAGGACTTTGAGTTGCATTGAAAAACCTCCGTTTCCATGGCGGCCCTATTTGTAACATTGATTGCGGGGAGAGACCAAACCTTAATTGATAGGGGAGGGCTCCGACCTGTCCGACCTGTCCGCACGGGGGCAAACGTTCAAAATGCCGCCCGGGGAAGCCGGTGTGGACCCTCGAAGTTCTGCGGACGGACCATCCTTATACGGAAGCTAGCCCCAGGTAGCTCGCCTACCTGGGGACCAAGAGGAAAGACCCGGATGAACTCGAAGAGGAAAGAGCCCGGCTGGCGCCGGAGTCCCCTCTGGGGCGGAGTCCCGCCTGCGGCGGTTTCCAGGCTTCGCTTCTCCCGCGGAGTTCCGACCGAAATCGAAATCGAAATCGAAATCGAAATCGGCTCCCGGCTTCGCCGCATTCCTCCTACGCCACCTTGGGTGGCGTTCTGGAAATGATGCCCCGGGTTGGATCGACCGGCCCCGGTCGCGCGCACGGCCAATCCGCTTTTTATTGACATTCATTGAAAATTTGCTTTTATGTATTCCGAGCGTATCGTGAAGAATTTCGCGATTGCAGGAAGGAAATGAACTGATGCAGAAAATTACATTCTTTCTTTTGACCTTTTCCCTGCTCACCCTGCCCGCGAGGGCCTTCGCCGATGACACGAAAAACTTTACGTATTTTCACTTTGGCGCGCACTCGCATATGACCCACCTCGGCGGAGAGGTCGGCTTGGGGCTCCCCGGGCGCATTTATCTGAACGCGGGCATTTTCTACCACATGTCGGACATCTACGGCGACTTCGGCCCGGAGTACCCCCTGCAGGACACCGGATATTACCAGAGCACCTCCGACGACTGGATTATGCGCACCAACTCCATGGCCGTCTCGCTTCTGGCGGGGTTTGATCTGATCAAGTCCCGCGGCCCCTGCAGCCAGGAAACAAACGGGACCTGCACGGGCATCGTGCGGCTCTATGCCGGGGTCGTGAAGAACCTCAAGCGAGTTGAGTACGAACCCTTGGCCTCCGACGCCGAAGACCCGGACTTGCGCCTCGAATTGCAATACCAGGTGTTCCGCATGGGCGTTGGAGTGGGCTACGGCCTCGGCGTCTGGTACATCGGCCTCAACGCAGGGATCGTCTACAACATCGACGGCATCGCCGCCGAGGGTGGCAGCCGGATCCTCCCCGCTCTCGACTTCAGCATGGGTTTCATTTTTTAGCGGCCAACCGCACCACAGATCCAGTCGCGGAGCGCGCGGGCTGGCGCGCACGGAGCCGACACAGGGGATGCTGGCCGGTTTGCGGGTTTCTCCGTGAGCCTTTATTTTGGGGTTTTAACTACGCCTCAGGATTGATGGCGGGGCTGTGATTACGTGAAAATGCGGCCGGATCCCGGCTTTGCCGGTTGCCCTGCCTGCGGCAGGTTGCCTTACTCGATTCTGCCGATCAGGGCCAGCAGGCCGTCGAGGATGGTCAGGGGGTGCGGGGGGCAGCCGGGGATGAACAAATCCACCGGGATCAGGCCGCCGGCGCCGTCGTGGACCTCGGCGTGGCCCGCGAACGGGCCGCCGGAGATGGCGCAGGCGCCCAGCGCGATGCAGATCTTCGGGGCGGGGATGGCCTCCCATGTCTTGAGCAGGGCCAGACGCATGTTTTCGGGCACCGGGCCGGTGACGAGCAGGCCGTCGGCGTGGCGGGGCGAGGCCACGAACGAGATGCCGAAGCGCCCCAGATCCCAGGCCAGCGTGCCCAGAACGTTGGTGTCGGCTTCGCAGGCGTTGCAGCCGCCCGCGGAGACCTCGCGCAGCTTGAGACTGCGGGAGAAGAGCTTGCGCGCGAGTTCGACGCGCCGGGAGGGAAGCCCGGTGTCGCCAGGGCGCACCACGAGGGCCTCGCGGGAGGCCGCGGCGAGCCGGTGCTCGGCGGTGAAGGTGATTCTGGCGGCGCCGCAGGCGGTGGCGCAGGCGCCGCAGAAGAGGCAGCGCCCGGTGTCCAGCGCCGCGCGTCCGTCTTCGAGGTGCAGCGCGCCGGTGGGGCAGGCGCCCAGGCAGGCGCCGCAGTTTTCGGGGCAATCGGCGTCTCCCAGGGACGGGAGGCCCCGGAAGCGGTCGGGCAGCGGAGGCAGGGGGGCGTCGGGCCAGCTCATCGTGCGGAAGCCTTGCTGCAGTCGGGTCTGGAGGATTCCCGGCATCATCTCACCTCACAAATCATGTCCGCAGTACGAGAGGTTGAAGCTCTTGTTGCACAGCGGGAAGTCCGAGATCTCCTGGTCACGCAGCGCCTGGGCCAGCCCGAACCAGTTGAAGAACGACGGATCCACCATTTTATAGGCGGCGAACCGCCCGTCGGCACCGGTCACGGCCGCGTGGCAGATCCGGCCGCGCCAGCCCTCGGTCAGCGACACCGTCAGCACGTCGGCAGGCCAGCTTGGGACCGGTCCGGGGGCGCACACAGCCCCGGCGGGCAGCTCCGCGAGCCGGGCGAGGATCCACTCCGCGGAGTTCCGGATCTCGTCCCAGCGGACCCTGGCGCGGGCGAACACGTCGCCCGTGGCACCCAGCGCCACGGGTATTGGCGCATCGATATAGATGCCCGCGGGGTAGTCGCGCCGGACGTCCTGATCCAGTCCGCTGGCGCGGGCGGCGGGGCCCACCATCCCGATCCGGGCGGCCGTCTCCGCGGAGACCGGTCCGGTCTCCTCAAAGCGCTCAAGCACCGAACTGCTCTGCCAGAGCAGGTTGACGGCCCCGGTCGCGTCGACGACGACCTGCTCGAGGGCGCGCACGATCTCGCGGGTGCGCCCGGGCTCGGAGTCGAAGGTGCAGCCGCCGGGCCGGACAAAGCCGCGGCCGAAGCGGTTGCCGCACAGCCTGGCCGTGAGGTTGAGGACGTCGCCGCGGATGCGTCCGCAGAAGGACTGGGTCGGCAGGAAGCCGACGTCGCCGGCCAGGGCGCCCAGGTCCCCGATGTGGTTGGCCATGCGCTCCAGTTCGAGGGCGACGCCGCGCAGCACCCGGCCCCGGGCGGGGACCTCGATGCCCCGGGCGGCTTCGAGTGCCTGGCAGTAAGCCAGGGTATGTCCGATGGTCGTGTCACCGGCGGCCGTCTCCATGAAGTGCAGCGTCCGGGCCGAAGGGCCTCCGATGAGCGCGCGCTCGATGCCGCGGTGCTGGTAGCCCAGGGAGATCTCGAGGTGGTAGACGGTCTCGCCGTGGCACTGGAACCGGAAGTGGCCCGGCTCGATGATGCCCGCGTGGACCGGCCCCACGGCGACCTCGTGGATCTCCTCGCCGGCGATCCGGAAGTAGTCGGCGACGCCGCAGGTGCCGGGGTGGTCCTCCCACAGGTCCGCGCCGTCGCGGTGGGGCCGCTCGAAGCGCACGGGCTTGAGCCACGGGTGCCCCTGCGGCTTCACGCGGAACTTCTCGGCGAGCTCTCGCTCGAACAACTGCACCTGGGGATGAATCGGTGAAAGCGAGAGGAAGGAGTCGTCCACCACGGTCGAGAACGGCTCGATCAGGCCGCTGCCGGGGTGGCCCAGCACCGCATACAGGCGAAGGCCGCCCACGGGCGCGGCCTCTGCCGACGGAGAATCATCCGCGGACGGTCCCCCGTCCGCCGCGGACGGTCCCCCGTTCGCCGCGAACAGTGCCAGCAGTTGGGCGCCCTTCATCAGGCCCACCGATACGCAGTCCTGGAAGTCCCACACGGACAGGGGTTCGATGCCGGCCAGGGGTATTGCGCAGGCGTTCTGCCAAGTGCTCATGACGCACCTCCGAGGATCCGGGCGGCCTTCTCGAGCAGGTGCCAGAAGGGCGCGGGAACGTAAACACCCAGCATCAGCAGCGTGGCCAGGGGCACGAACACGATCACACCCTCGAGGAGGGTGGCCCGGTGCGGCGTGACGGGCTCCACATGCGGCTCCCACGAGATGGAGATCAGGTGGCGCAGGGCGCCGATGAACACCAGGGCCAGACCGAACAGGAACGCGCCGGCGATGAACCAGTGGCCCTGCTGGATCGCGGTGTGCAGGATCAGGAACTCGCTGAGGAACAGGGCGAACGGCGCCGCGCCGATGATCGCCAGCAGGCTGCCCGTGAGGCCGCCGCCCCAGACCTTTGACAGCGCCATCACACGGTTGATCTTCCGCATGTCGTGGGTGCCGGCGAGCTTCCCGATGGAGCCCGCGCAGAAGAATCCCACGGACTTGCTCACGGAGTTGTTGAAGATGTGGAACAGGGCGGCGACGTAGCCGAGACCGCCCAGGCCGACGCCCAGCGCGATGATGCCCAGGTGTTCGACACTGGAGTAGGCCAGCAGCCGCTTGACGTCGTGCTGGGCGATGATGAAGACGGCGGCCACCAGGATCGAGATCAGGCCGAAGGCGACCAGGATCTCCCGACCCCAGCCGGCCTGCCCGGGCAGGGCCTCGACCAGCGGCAGCGTTCGCAGGATGCAGTACAGTGCTGCGTTGAGCAAAAAGCCCGAGAAGATCGCCGAGACCGGTGCGGGGGCCTGGCTGTGCGCGTCGGGCAACCAGTTGTGCATGGGGGCGAGACCGGCCTTGGTGCCGTAGCCCACGACCAGGAACAGGAAGGCGATCTTGACCAGCTTCGGGTTCAGTCGGGCCGCCGAGTCGCGCAGCTCGGTCCACAGCAGGGCGTCGGCGCCCTCGATGCCCGAACCATGGGTGGCCGCCGCCAGCAGCAGCGTGCCCATGAAGGCCAGCGCGACGCCCACCGAGCACATCAGCAGATACTTCCACATGGCTTCCAGCGAGGTCGGCGTGGCGTGGATGCAGATCAGAAACGCGGTCACCAGCGTGGTGGCCTCGATGCCGACCCACATCAGGCCGAGGTTGTTGGAGACCAGCACCAGGTTCATCGCGGCCATGGAGGCGAACCACAGGGCCGCGAAGCGCCGGGCCGTGCCCAGGCTCAGGCTGCCGTCGATCAGATCGGGTTCGAAGTAGGACCGGGAGTACAGGCCCGACAACGAGAAGACCACGGCCATGACCAGCAGGTGATAGGCCGAGAGCGCGTCGACCATGAGCCAGGCGCCCATCGCCTTGAGCTCTGCGGGCTGCCCCAAAGCCAGCAGGGCCGCGGCCACGGAGGCGGCGGCGCAGGCCAGGGTGCCCCACGTGAGCAGGCGGACGGCCATGCGCGGGGTGCGGGCGAGCATGCCCAGGCCCGCAAGAAGCGTCGGCAGGAACAGCAGAAGAGGCAGGATCCATCCCTTGTGCATGGCGTCACCCCTTCAGGTTCCGAAGCTGGTCGGAGTCCATGTGGTTGAATTCACGGTTGATTCGGAAGATGGCGATGCCCATGACGAACACGGCCACGAACATGTCCAGCAGCACGCCCAGCTCCACGATTATGGGAACCTCGAGGGCGATGGCCAGGCCGAATACGTAGATTCCGTTCTCCAGGATCAGGTAGCCCACGACCTGAGTGATCGCGAGCTTGCGGGCCACGATCATGAACAGGCCCGTGATGATGGTGAAGAAGGCCACCGGGGCCACCAGGGAGTGGGACCCGGGCAGAAACTCCATGCGCGAGTCGATCCAGAAGGCGACGATCAGCGCCAGGATGCCCGTCACGATCGACGCGGTGCTGCCAACGAACGGCATCATCTCCGTCGACGTTGAGCTCTCGCGGATGGCCCGCTTGAGGAGCCGCGGGAACGCAAAGCCCTTGAGCACGATGATGACCAGGCCCAGCAGCGCCACGCGGATCGACGTGTGGGCGCCGCTGGCGGCCACCGGCAGCAGGCCGATGCAGATCCCCTGGATCGCGGAGATCCGGATCGCGGTGAGCAGCCGGGTGGTTCCCATGATCAGGAAGCAGGTGAGGATGACGGTCACGAGGATGGTGTCGAGTGGAAGCGTCATGCCGTGAACCTCCCGATCAGGGTGAAGGAGAGCACCGAGAGCGCCACGGCCACCCAGAGCATCCTGGGAACCTTGAGCAGCCGGTACCGTGCCATGGTGGATTCAACGACACCGACGCCGACGGCGAGGCCGAACATGCCGGCGAAGAACGCGGCGATGGAGACCCACGTGCCGCCGCCCAGGCCGGAGATCCCGACGTTGACGACCAGCGAGCCCAGGATCCAGAACTTCAGCGCGGCGCCGTACTCGATGAAGGCCAGATCCGGCCCCGAGTGGTCGAGGATCATGACCTCGTGGATCATGGTGAGCTCGAGGTGGGTGTTGGGATCGTCCACCGGGATGCGGCTGTTCTCGGACAGGAACACGACGAACAGGGCCAGGGCGATGAGCGCCAGGGCGGGGCCGGCGACCTCCCAGGACGTGACGCCGATGGACGCGGTGATGTCCGACAGGCTGAGGTGGCCCGAGAGTCGCGCCAGGGCCGCCAGCGCGATCAGCAGGGCCGGCTCGGCCAGCGCCGAGAACTGGACCTCGCGGGAGGCCCCCATGCCCTCGAAGGCCGAGCCCGTGTCCAGGGCGGCCAGCACGGTGAAGAACCGCACCAGCCCCAGGCAGTACGCGAGCAGGAACAGGTCGCCGGTGAAGTGCATGGCCGAGGGCGCGCCGCGGCCGATGGGGATCAACGTGAGCGCGACCAGCGTCGCGGCCAGTCCGATGGAGGGTCCTGCGCGGAAGATCCAGGTGGTGGTGCGGCTGTATACGGCGCCCTTGTGCAGGAGCTTGAGCAGGTCGAAGTAAGCCTGCAGCAGCGGCTGGCCGCGGCGTCCGCCGAAGCGCGCCTTGGTACGGTTGACGATGCCCAGCAGCAGGGGGGCCAGGAGCAGGCCGGACAGGATGGGGAGGATGCGCAGTGCGTTCATGGCGTCACCCCAGTTTCCATACGAGCAGCGCAAGCAGGGAAACCACGATCATCAGGATGTACAGGTGCAGGAGGCCGTGCTGCATCATCCGCAGCCGGGCCATGACCTGCTCGAGCCGGGAGAACAGCGGTGTGTAGATCCGTTCCTGGGAGACGTCGGGGGTCTCGCTGGAGAAGCTCGAACCTTCCGGGAAAAGCCCATCGGGCGGGTTGAAACGGCTGCGCGTGCCCATGAAGGCGCCGAACATCTTGAGCACGGGATCGGCGAAGGAGGAGGCGGTGTACTGCATGCGGGCCGTCGGGGCGACGTAGCCGCAGTCCCAGGTGCCCGAGGAGCCGATTTCGCGGCCCGACAGCAGGCGGGCGCGCAGGGCATACAGCAGCGCGGCCAGCAGGATCAGCCCGCCCGTCACGGCCGACAGCATCCACAGGACGGACAACGCCGGGGTCTCCCGCACGACGACCC
>JAHITJ010000039.1 GCA_018817795.1 Myxococcota bacterium
AACTGGAGTCGTGCCTGGCCGCCCGCGACGGCGCCGAGAAGCGGTACCGGGAGCTCGAGGGCGAGCTCAAGGCCCTCGAGGGGGCCGTCCACGCCGACACCGAAGCCGGCCGCGACCTGCAAAATCAACTGATGACCGCCGAGAAGGAGGAATCCTCCCTCTCGGGCAAGCTCGCCTACCTGCAGGACATCATCGCCCACCACCAGGACGCCGACGAGAGCGCGCGACGCCTGTGGTCGACCCTGGAGAAGGCCGGCCACGTGGACTGGGTCGAGGGCTCGCTCCTCGACGCCTTCTCGCCCGAGGAGAGCGCCGTGGCCCCGCTGGAACTGATCCTCTCGCGCGCCACCCATGCGTTCCGCCTGTCGGGGACCCAGCGGCTGGCGGACCTGCTGCGGCTGGCCGGCGAGAGCGACTGCGCCGACGTGGGCCTGATGCTGCCGCAGGCCGAGGCCGAAGCTCCTGCGCCGAACCTGCCCGCCGACTGGATCCCGTTGACGGACCGCGTGCGCTGCCTCGACGGGCGGTTCTCCCGCTGGATCGCCCGCTGGTGGTTCGCTCCCTCCCTCGAGGCGGCCATCGATCACCTGCACCTGATCCCGGACGACGGCGGCTTCATCGTGTCGGACACGGTGCTGGTCACCGGCAACGGCGAGGTCTGGCTGCACCGCCCCAACGCCAAGAGCGCCTTCCGGATCCGCCTGGAGAAGGACCGCATCGAACCCCAGGCCCAGGCCGCGGCCGCCCGTCGTGCGGAGCTGGCCCAGGCCGTGACCGAGGCCTCCGTGCGCGTCCAGGAAGCCACCACAGGGTTGCGCGACCTGCGGGGCCAGCTGCGCGACGCCCAGACGGTGCTCTCGGGCGAGCTGGTCACCGAGAACAAGCTGCGCGCCCAACTGGGCACCCTCGAGCAGGTCATCGCCGACCGCGAGCAGGCCATCGCCCGGCTGGTGATCCCCGCCGAGTCGCCCAGGCCCCAGCTGGATCCCGAGCTGGAGCGCAAGGCACGCGCCAAGCGGGAACAGTTGACCGCCGGGCTCGAGAAGCTGCACGAGATGGCCCAGCGCGCCGACGGACTCAACGAGCAGGTCCAGAACGTGCGCGTGGCCGTCGAGGGCTGGAAGCAGAAGATCGAGAGCGAGCAGCGCCTGCAAAAGCGCCTCGAGGAGGAGCTCGAGATGGCCCGCACCACCGTCGAGGACGCCCAGGCCACCATCGACTCGGGCCACGTGCGGATCCGCGAGCTCACTGACGAGACCGCCATGTTCCAGGAGCAGCTGGTCGCCCAGCAGGCGATCCTCGGCCAGGCCAAGGCCCAGCTCGACGCCACGCGCCAGGAGAAGGAGCGCCTCACCGCCCTGTGGGACTCCGAGAGCGACAAGATCCGGAAACTGGAGCGCCAGATTTCACCGCTGACGAACCGCCGCAACGAACTCGACAACGAGCTGGCCCGGCTCGACGGCAGCCTGGCCTACCTGGTCTCGGACTTCGCCGACAACTTCCCGATGGAGCGCCTGGACAACCTCATGGATCAGGAGGACTACCGGGAGCGCTTCGGCGACGCGCAGAAGGCCGAGCGCGACGAGGTCATGCAGGAGCTGGGAAGCCTGCGCAGCGACTACAACCCCAACGCCATCCATGAGCACGAGGAGACGCTGGAGCGCCACACCCAGCTCGCAGCCCAGTTTAAAGATCTGGAGAAGGCCGTCGCGGATCTGGAGAAGGCCGTCCTCAACATCACGGAGCAGTCCCGGGAGCGCTTCCTGGCGTCGTTTGCGGGCATCTCGGAGCGCTTCTCGACTTTGTTCCCGCGGCTGTTCGGCGGCGGCACGGCCCAACTTCGCCTGGGCGACGGCGACCCCCTCGAGACCGGCGTGGACATCCTGGTCCAGCTGCCGGGCAAGCGCATGCAGGCCATGGAGCTGCTCTCCGGCGGCGAAAAAGCCATGACCGCCATCGCCCTGCTCTTCTCCTTGTTTTTATTCCGCCCCTCGCCGCTGTGCGTGCTCGACGAGGTCGACGCTCCGCTGGACGAGGCCAACGTCGACAAGTACAACGCCCTGCTGCGCGAGATGTCGCGCACCACCCAGTTTCTGGTCATCACCCACAACCGCCGCACCATGGAAGCCATGGATCGCCTCGTGGGCGTGACCATGGACGAACCCGGCTGCTCTTCTGTCTACGCGGTGAATCTGGAAAAAAACCGGTAGGGACCCGACGACACCGGAACAGGGAATCCCAGGGCAAGGGCTGGTCTACGCACCACAGGCACATCGGTTGCCGCAGCGTGGACAAGGATGCCGACGCAACCGAAATCGTCCTTGCAGTGACGGTGAAGTTTCACTACTATTAATGGCATTCCCGGGAGGGTGTGCCATGAGACTAAATCATATATTATTCGCCATTGCCTTGTTCAATCTCGCCTTCGGCTGCTCCGGTGAGGCCGGCGTCTACGAGCCGACCAACAACGTCAACAACGCCAACAACACGAACAACAGCAACAACGTGACCAACAACCTGACCTGTGTCGACTTCGATCAGGACGGGTATGGTGATAACTGCGAACCCGGAGACGACTGCAACGACTACGAGCAGGACGTCAATCCGGGCATGCCCGAGATTTGCAACGACCGCGACGACAACTGCGACGGCCGCACCGACGAGGACTGCCCCTGCAACCCCGGCGAGGTCCGCACCTGCTCATCGTATAGAGATCCATTGACGATCACTCCCGAGATGCACTGTCGCCCAGGCTACCAGACTTGCGAGCCCACGGGATGGTCGGACACCTGCGTGGGCGAGGTCGGCCCCATCGACGAGACCTGCAACAGTTTCGACGACGACTGTGACGGCGACATCGACGAGGGTCTGCTCAACGCCATCGGCCAGTGCTCCGGCGAGATTCCGCCCGAGGACTGCGGTCCCACCGGCGAGGGCAACGGCGTCGACGAGAACGGCGACGGTTCCATCGACGAGGGCTGCTCCTGCGTGGTCCCGGGCTACGATCCCGCGTTGCCCCGCACGGATCAGCCCTGCTACGGCGGCCCGACGTACACCCTGGGTGTGGGCGTCTGCCGCGGCGGCCTGCGCGACTGCCTCGGCGGCGTCTGGGGCGCGTGCGTGGGCGACGTCACCCCCTCGACCGAGCTCTGCGACGACCGCCTCGACAATGACTGCGACGGCCTCGTCGACGAGGGCTGCCCGTGGTGCGTCAACCCGCTGCCCGAGTGGTGCGACGGCATCGACAACGACTGCGACGGCCTCATCGACGAAGGCGTGCGCAACGGCTGCGGCGGTTGCGGCACCGTGGGAACCACCGACTTCTGCGACGACGGACTGGACAACAACTGCAACGGCGTCATCGACGAAGGCTGCGTCTGCGACCAGACCCAGGCCTGCTACCCCGGACCGCCCGAGACCGCGGGAATCGGCGCCTGTGCGTGGGGCACCAAGACCTGCAACGAGTTCTCGCCCTGCGTGGGCTACGTCACCCCCATCCCGGAGTTGTGCGGCAGCGACAACTCCGGCAACGGCATCGACGACGACTGCGACGGCTTCACCGACGAGGGCTGCATCTGCCCCGAGGGCACCTCGCGCCTGTGCGGCGACGGCGCGGGCGTGTGCACCTACGGTCACCAGCTCTGCACCAGCAACGCCTGGGGCGCCTGCATCGGCGGCACCGGCCCCTTCACCGAGACCTGCAACGGACTCGACGACGACTGTGACGGACTCACCGACTTCGGGCTGCTCAACGCCTGCGGCACCTGCGGCGAGTCGTGCTACCTGCTCCCTATGGATCCGACCACCGAGGGCACGCCCGACACCGGCATCGAGACCATCCCCGGCGGCGACCCCGACAACCCGACCGGCGCCGACGGCATCACCCTCACCCAGGCGTCGTTCATCCCGCCATATCTGTGGGCGGCCAACGAGACCAACTACTCGGTCACCAAGTACAACACCGATACGATGACCCAGGAGGGAATCTACTGGGTCGGCAACAATCCGAGCCGCACCGCGGTGGATCTGGACGGCAACATGTGGGTCGGCGGGCGCGACGACGGGCGCCTGACCAAGGTCCTGTGGGACGCCTCGAGCTGCCCTGAGATGAACAACGGCACGGCGGGCATCCAGACCTCGTCGGGCACCAACCAGATCAACTCCGCGGGCAACCCCCGCGCTGACGACTGCGTCGCCTACAGCGCGGTCCCCGAGCCCTCACGGCCCTCGATCCGCGGCGTGGCGGCCGGCCCGGACGGGCGCCTCTGGATCGGGTACACCGGCGGCGGTGTGCAGTCGATCGACTCCACGACGTTCGCGCTGAGCCCCTTCTACTCCGGCATCGGCAACGTCCCGCGCTACCAGCCCGACGCCAACGGCGTGCAGCAGCCCACGGGCACCTTCGAGAACGCCAACGCCGTCTACGGCATCGTCGTGGACGCTGCAGGATTTCTTTACATTGCCCCCTTGAGCGACCGCACCAGCTTCTCCGTGTTCGACACCAACACCAACACCTGGGTCGGGCGCTTTCACGGGCTGTGCGGCTCCTACGGCATCGCCCTGGACGGCAACGGACGCATCTGGTTCGGATCTTACACCGGCTGCAGCGGCATCAACATGTACGACCCCGCCGAGCGGAAGATCTACGCCTTCACCATCCCCACCTCGGTGACGACGCTCTCGCCGGGCCTCACCTCGGGCGTGACCGTGATCAGCGGCGACTGCTGGGCCCAGCGCATCGGCGCGGCCAACATGCAGAACCTGGGTGTGGGCGTCGAGCCTGCCACCGGCGACGTGTGGGCCTCCCTGTGGAACCACGGCTACACCATGCGCCTGCACATCGACGAACTGAACTACGCCAACAGCACCATCACGTATATCGGCACCCTGCGGGACGCCGGCGGCGTCATGCTGCCGGGCGTGTCCAGCACCGACCTGCGCGGCGTGGGCTTTGACCAGCACGGCTACGCCTGGACGCTGGGCCTCAACAGCGGCCGCGTATGGAAGCTCGATCCTGCCACCAACGCCCGCGCCGCGGACCTGCCTGCCGGCCAGACCATCGGTGTGGGGACCCACTACACCTATTCCGACTTCACCGGTTCCACCGCCCTCTC
>JAHITJ010000040.1 GCA_018817795.1 Myxococcota bacterium
AAGATGCGGTCGGAGACGCGGTGGATGGGGCTGTTCTCCCCGTGCCGGAGCTCCTCGAGCACCACCTCCTTCTCCCGCTCGAGCTCGTCGGCGTCGAAGGCGGGGTGGAACAGGGCCTCGGTGATCGCCAGCAAGAAGGTCTTCCAGGCGCAGGAGGGGCCTGCCGCGTGCAGCACCGTCTCGTCATGGGCGGTCCAGGCGTTGAGGCTGCCGCCGGCACCCTCCACCGCCAGGGCCAGGTCACCGACCCCCTGACTCGAGGTGCCCTTGAACAGCATGTGCTCCACCATGTGGGCGATGCCCAGCTCGCGGGGCGGCTGCTCGTGGCAGGATCCGGCGTGAACCCAGGCGTACACGGCGGCCACAGGGAGCGCGGAGTTGACCTGGCACACCAGACGTCCGTGGTGGGGCAGTGAAAAGACTTGAATGTCGGCCAACGGATTCACTTTCATGACGCGTTTTTCCTGGGGACGGGGTCTGGGAAGGGAAGGGAGAAGGGCACCGATCAGTTGCCCGTGATCATCAAGTCGTCGATGTACCAGCCGGCATATTCACCGGATATGTCAGAACGGAAACAGAAGCGAAGCTGGATGGTCTGGCCCACGTAGGGCGTCAGATTCACGGTGTGTTCACCCCAGGTCATGGAGGAGAAATTCCAGCAGGACTGTAAACTCAGGGTTGCGTTGTAGGCGGGCGTGACCGTCGCCGGATTGACCCAGGCGCTGTTGGAATACACCTGGACACGGCCGCCGTCGTAACTGATTTCTGTTTCCCACCAGCTTTGGAAGGACAACGCGGCCGTGCTCAGTCCCGCCAGGGAGATGTCCCCGGTGGTGAGGCAATGGGCGTCCCAGGCCATATCGGATTCGTAGTCGCCGCTGAGGTTGGTGCCCGCGCAGTTGGTGCCGCTGGTGCAGGCGGCAGGGCCGCCGCTGCCCAGCGCGCCGGCTGCCCAGACGCTGCCGGAGACGGACCAGCCCGCAGGCAGGCCGCCGGAGAAGTCCTCCGCCCAGACACCGCTGACGACCTGCAAGGTGAAGGTCTTCTGCGCGGTGTTGGAGCTGTTCACGTTGTCGGTGGCCAGCACGGTGAACGTGGCCGGGCCCACATCGCCCGCGCCGGGAGTCCCCGAGAGAAGGCCCGATGCGGTGTTCAGCGAGAGCCAGGCGGGAGCGTTGCCCACGAAAGAAAACGTGGAGGAACCGGAGCCCGCGGACACGGTCAACTGCGTCGAGAAGGGTTGGCCGGTCACGACGGTGCCCAGGTTTGTCGCATTGGTGATCTGGATCGGGATGCTCGGTCCGTCGATGATCTCGAGATCATCGAGGTACCAGCCAGCGTAGTTGGTGCTGCCGTCGGAACGGAAACAGAAGCGGACCTGGACGGTTTGACCGGCGTAGGCGGCCAGGTTGACCTGATGTTCCTGCCAGGCCTGGTTGTTCAGACCCCAGCATTCCTCGGAGGAGATCGTCTTGTTGTAGGCCGGTGTCACGGCGGTGTGGTCGTTCCACGTGCCGTTGGAGAACACCTGGACGCGGCCGCAATCGAAACTGACCTCGGTATACCACCAACTGTCGAAGAAGAGCACCGGGCTCACCAGGCCGGCCAGGGAGATATCGCTGGTGGCCAGACAGTGGGCATCCCATGCCATGTTGATGGGGTAGGTGCCGCTGAGGTTGGTGCCTGCGCAGTTGGGGCCACTGGGGCAGGAGGCGGGGCCACCGGCGCCAAGGGGGCCGACCTGCCACACCGTGCCGGTGATGGACCAGCCCGCGGGCAGGCCGCCGGTGAAGTCCTCGGTGAGACCGGGCACCAGTTGCACGACGGTGAGGTTGAAGGTCTTCTGGGCGGTGTTGGCGGGGTTGCTGTTGTCGACCACGCGGATGCCAAAGGAGCTGGGGCCGATGTCGCCTGCGGTGGGATTGCCCGAGAGCTGGCCCGTGGTCGGGTTGAGGGTGATCCACGAAGGATGCTGCCCGAGCCAACTGAAGGTGAAATTGCCGGAGCCGTTGGAGATGGAGAGCTGGACCGACCACGGATAGCCCACGTTGCCGTTGGGCAGGGTGGTGGAGTTGTTGATGATCAGCGGGATGTAAGAGCGCTCGACGAGCATGATGTCGTCGATGTACCAGCCCGCGTACTGGGTGATGGAGTCGGAACGGAAACAGAAGCGCAATTGGATGGTCTGGTCGACATAGGGGTTCATGTCGACTTCATGGTTCTTCCAGACCTGGTCGTTGTAGGCCCAGCAGGTCTGGCTGCCGAGGTTCGCGTTGAAGGCGGGGATGACCGTCGCCGGGAACTCCCAAGCGCCGTTGGAGAACACCTCCACGTGGCCGCCGTCGTACCCGGTCTCGGTATACCACCAGCTCTTGAACATGAGCACCGGGCTCACCGCATCGGTCATGTCGATGTCCCCGGTGGTGATGCAGTCCCCGGTCCAGGACATGCTGGCAGTGTAGGGGCCGTTGAGGTTGGTGGCCGCGCAGTTGGAGCCGGAGGGCAGTGTGGCAGGACCTCCCGTGCCCAGTTGTCCGATGGCCCACACCGACCCGCCAATGGTCCATGCGGAGTTGTCGTCCTCGAAGTCCTCCATGAGATACATCCAGCGGCCGGAGCAGCCGGTGGTGTTGAACTGGCATCCGGAGCAGAAGAGGGTTCCGGACAGGTAGCCCCGCGTGGCGCAGTCCTGATTGTCGAGATTGGCGCCGTCGCAGGTCTCGCCGTATTCGATCTCGCCGTTGCCGCAGACCGGTCCGGTGCCTGTGCACTCGGAGAAGTCGAAGTCGCACGAGTTGGTGCATCCAAGGGTGCCGCCGGTGAAGCCGAAGAACTCGCAGGTGCGTTCGTTGAGGTCGGTCGTGTCGCACTGCTCACCGGACTGCAGGACGCCGTTGCCGCAGGAGGGGCAGCAGTCGAACGGGCAACCTCCGCAGGTCTCGCCCATGTCGGAGGTGCACTCGCCGTCGCCGCAGGTGAACTCCTTTTCGCAGACGTCGGAGCACCCGTCGTGGATCGTGAGGTTGCCATCGTCGCACTCCTCGCCGAGCTCCCAGATCCCGTTGCCGCACTCGGGTGTGGCGTCCTCGTCGAGGCAGCCGCGGGAGCAGCCGTCTCCGCTGACGTTGTTGTCGTCGTCGCACTGCTCGCCCTCGTCGAGGCGGCCGTTGCCGCACAGGGGGCAGCAGTCCTGGGGGCAGAAGGTGCAGGTCTCTCCCATCAGGATGTCACATTCGTTGTTGCCGCAGATGAATTCCACGATGCAGTCGTAGGCGCAGCCGTCGCCGGAGATGTTGTTCCCGTCGTCGCACTGCTCGAAGGCCGTCAGATCGCCGTCTCCGCAGCCGTCCTCGCGCTCGCAGCCGGCCGAGCAGCCGTCGCCGTCGGTGGTGTTGCCGTCGTCGCAGCCTTCGGTGTATTCGAAGATGCCGTTGCCGCAGACGGGCGCGGCGGCCTCGATGCGGCAGTCGCCGGTGCAGCCGTCGCCGGAGACCAGGTTGTCGTCATCGCACTGCTCGCCGACTTCCAGCAGGCCGTTGCCGCAGCCGATCTCGAGGCTGCAGTCATAGGCGCAGCCGTCGCCGTCCGTGAAGTTGCTGTCGTCGCATTCCTCGCCGGGCTCGACGGTGCCGTTGCCGCAGTACGACTCGATCATGCACACCGAGGTGCAGCCGTCGTGCTCGGAGGTGTTGCCGTCGTCACACTGCTCGCCAGGATCCACGACGTTGTTGCCGCACAACCCGTTGTTGTTGTTCGTGTTGTTCGTGGGCGCCTTTTTGGGGGTGACGCAGGACGCGAGGACGAGTACACAGGAAATGACGAAAAGGGAACGAATTGAATGCATGAGTCTCACTCCTTGGACTGCTCCGCCAGTGACCATACAAGCCGGTTCGGCGGCGGGGAACTATACCTTATTAGGCCGCAAATGCATACCATGAAAGTAAAAAAAATCCAGACCGGAGAACAGAAAAAGAACTATTTCAGGCAAATCGTACGAGTCCGGCAGGTTCAAAAGTTCGGCAACGCTGATTAGTTCTGGATGAAACGCAAATAATCCCGAAGGATGTCACGGGCCGGGTAGACGGAAAGATAGATTTCACGAACTTTGTCCTGGCTGAGCAGGTTGGCCTTGCGCATGATCTCGTCGCGGGCCTTGGAGAGGAACATCCGGGCCCAGCCGGTGCGACCCAGGGTCTGCATGATCTTGCCATGCACGTAGTAAACAACCTCGACGCCGGGCACGGGCTGTACCACCGTGAAGGCCACCGCGTGGGCGGACCGCTGGATGGCTTCCTCGGGGTTGCCGAGCTTGAGCAGCGCGCGGGCCTGCAGGGAGAAGGCGTGCACCATTTCAGCGGGCGTCTCGGCTTCCTGGGCGAGCCGGGCGGCCTCCATGGCCTTCTGGGCGGCTTCGTGCGCGCTGCCGTTGGGGTTTTCAAGCTGGCACTCAGCCCATAACAACAGGCCGCGGATCTCGTCAAGGCGGCTGTCCGCTTCGCGGGCCAACCGCAGGCCTTCATCGATGTAGCGCAGGCTGTCGTCGTGCCGCTCGAGCCGGAGCCGAAGCAGCGCGCTGGTGAAGTAGGCGTCGGCCAGGGCGCTCTTGTCCCGGGTCTGCTCGCACAGTTTGCGGGCCTGCTTGACGAGCTGGCGGGCCTGCTCGTAGTTGCCAAGATCAATGTGCGCCTGAGCCAGGTTGGCCAGCTTCATTCCGGTGTAGAGGCGGTCGCCCTTCTCGCGGTCGATGTCGTAGGACGCCCGGTAATACTCGAGCGCCTTTTCGTAGTAGCCCCTCATGGCCGAGATGAACCCCAGGTTCATCAGGATGGTGCTCTCCTGCGTGTGCCGCTGGTATTTGCGGTACAGTTGCAGCGCCTCCTCGTAGGCCCCCATGGTCTCCTCGGCACGTCCGCGATAGAACAGCGCGTTGCCCATGACGTGCATCACGTCGGCGCGGATGCGCTCGAACTGAGGGTGTTCGTCGAGCAGGGACAGCGCGTTGTGGAGCAGCTCCAGCGACTTGTCCAGTTCACCCATCTCGACCTTGGCGCGGGCGAGAATCCGCAGGGCGTCGACCTGGTACGTGGGGTTGTCGACGGCCTGGGCGGCCTCGAAGGCCCGGGGGAAGAGGTCGTTGACCTTGTGGCTGTCACCGGTCTCCTGCAGGTAGGCCATCTCGCGGCACAGCGCCTCGGCGAGCCACTCGGCGTTCTTCTCGGTGGTGGCCAGTTGCTGCATCGCCTGGATCTCGGTCACCTGCTCCTCGCGGCGGCCCTGGCTGCGCAGGATGGTCTCCCGGTCGCGGTGCGCGTGGTACACCATGTCCTTCTGTTCGGGCACCAGCTCGAGCACCTTCTCGTAGTGGCGGATCGCCTCGGAGTTCGAGTTGGTGCCCAGCTTGCGCGCGTGGTGGGCCGCGGCGAGGTAGAACTCGGCGGCCTTCTCCGGCTGGTTGGACAACTCGAGGTGGCGCGCGATCATGACATCGTCGATGGCCGGCTTGTAGCCGTCGCTGGCGATCATGCTCTCGGCCTGGATGCGGTGGGCCACGGCGCGCTCCTCCTGGGGCAGGCTGGAGTAGGCGTAGTCACGCATCATCGACTGCACGAAGCTGTGGCGTCCGTCGGTGTCCGGCAGGCGCAGCAGTTGCTTTTTGACGAACGCATCCAGGGCCTCGGCCGTGTCCTCGCCGCAGGCCGCGTCGAGGGACTTCTTGCTGAACTTGCGCCCCAGCACGGCCGCGATGCGGAGGATCCGGCGCAGATCCGGGGACAGGGCGTCAAGCCGCGCGCTGAGGATGCCCTCGAGGGTCGGGAAAAGTTTGACGTCGAGCTCTGACGGCAGGGCCCGGTTGAGGGTGAGTTTTCGCTCGGGCCCCTCCAGCCGGCACTGGCCCGTGTCCACGAGGGAGGCGATCATCTCGTTGAGATAGAAGGGGTTGCCTTCGCCCTTGGCGATGATCGCCTCGACCAGGGGCCGGACCTGGTCGGGGGCCAGGAAGCGCGAGGAGACGAACTTGCGCGAGGTCTCCTCGTCCATGTTCTGAAGGACGATCGGGCGCGTGGCCAGGAAATAGGCCGGGATGTCGGTTCGCTCGCGTCCGGTGAACAGGAACAGCACCGGTCCGCGGATGCGGTTGCGCTCGCGCAGCTCCTGCAGGATGCGCTTGCTCTGCTCATCGGCCCACTGCATGTCCTCGAAGACGGCCAGCACCGGCCGCTTCATGGAAACCGAGGCGATCAGGATCTCCAGGGCGCGGGTGACCAGGATCCCCAGGTTCGGGTGGGCGACGTTTTCGTCCGGGCGGGAGTCGAGGATGGGACGGAAGGCCTTGAGGATGGCCTCGCGGTTTTCCTCGTCGGGTACCACGTTTGTGAGCGCGGTGTAGAGCCGCAGCAGGCTGTCCTCGCCCTTGGCTTCGACGTTGAGTTTGGCGAAGTCGCGGACAAAATCCATGATGAACGCGAACGGCGCATACTGGAGGTAGGGGCGGCTCTCGGCGCGGATGATCTCGAGCTTCACCTTTGAGGTGCGGATGAACTCCTGCAGCAGCGCGCTTTTGCCCACGCCCATCTCACCGAGCACCACCAGGTGTTCCGGGCGGGTGCTCTCGCGGACGTGGTGGAACAGGTCGCGCAGCCGATCCAGTTCGAAGCCGCGCCCGATCAGCGCTGTGCCGACGCGGGACTGCAGGCGCTCGTCGCGGTCCTTCTGCCGCAGGAGCCGGTGCACGGGATTTTCAGGGTCGCTGCCGGCGGGCTCCATCTCCCAGTTGTACTTGGCCGCCGCATAGATGAACGGCGAGACGATGATCTCTCCCGGGATCGTCAGGGCCCACTTCAGGGCCTCCTGAAGTTCGACGGGGTTCACGGTCCAGTGAATCACGTTGTGATCATGCTCGAGCTCGACGGCGAGCCGGTACACGCAGATGCTCAGTTCGAGTTCGGGAGCCACCTCCCGGTAGACCGCGAAGTCGCGCCGGATCTTGTGGGCGTCGCGTAACAGTTCGCTCTCGTCGTACTCCCCGGTGTAGGGGATGCCGCGCACCACCAGGAAGGTGTTCTGGTCCTCGCGGCGGTTGCGGTAGCGGTTCTGCTTGTCCTTGAGCAGGATGTTCTGGATCATCGCGCCGAACTGGTCCAGCAGGTGGTTGACGCGTTCGGCCCCCAGTTTTTCGGCTGCCGCGTCGACGTTGAGCACGCGGATGACCATGCTCACCAGACTCTTGCTCTCCTTGAACTTCACGACCAGCGTGTGGGTGTCGAGGGTCAGGTGTCCTTCCTGGCCGATCCGGCCCGTGTCGGTCTCCATCGTACCGGTCAGTTTCCCCTCACGGGCTGCGGCGCCCAAGGTGCCGGACCCGGCACGTGCGATGTTGCGCAGCGACGTGGACTCGGGGAAAACCTCCAGGATCGACTCCACCAGGGACGTCGCATCGACGAGGTCAGGCAGGCTGTGCAGGAAGCGGGACAGGTCCGCCTGCATGTCCTTGCCACGCTGGTAGCGGTCCTCCTTGCGGGGCGCCAGCGCCCGGCGCAGGATCTGCTCGAGCTCCACCGGGATCCGGGCGTTGATCAGCGAAGGCGGGGTGATCTCGGCCCGGCGTGCGGCTTCCAGGGCCTTGTGGCCCTTGAAGGCGGCGTACGGGTGGGTTCCGGAGACCATCTCGTACAGGATCAGCCCCACGGCGAAGATGTCGGAGCGGCAGTCCACGGCCTCGGTGCGGGCCTGCTCGGGGGACATGTAATGCAGCTTCCCGCGCAGGATCCCCTCCTCCTCGTAGCGGCCCAGCGCCTTGGCGATGCCGAAGTCGGTGACCTTCACGGCGCCCTCGCGGGAGAGCAGGATGTTCTGCGGGCTCATGTCGCGGTGCACCAGCTCCAGGGGTTTCCCGTCGGGGCCGGTCAGCCGATGGGCGTAGTCCAGTCCGCGCAGGACCTCGGAGATGATGTAGGCCGCCAGGCCCAGGGGAAGGGGCTTCTGGAGCTCCGTGTTCTTGCGGATCAGTTTCATCAGGTCGACGCCGTCGACGAACTCCATGACCATGTATAAACAGCCATTGACGTCGCTCTCCTGGGGACTGGCCTGGCCGTACTCGAACACCTGCACCACGTTGGGATGGTTCAGTTCCATGGACAGTTCGGCTTCGTAGCGGAACGTGTCGCGGAAGTGGGCGTTGGCGGAGAGCGCCTGGAGGATCCGCTTCAGGGCGACGGTCTTGCGCAGACCGTTGTAGTTGGCCTCGGCCAGGTACACGTCGGCCATGCCGCCCTGGCCGATTTTGTCCAGCAGAGAAAACTTCCCGATTTTTTGTACTGCTTCCAAGGCACGCTCCCGGGCCGAACCGGGTCTGCCGGTTCATGACTGCAACAATCAAAACATTTAACCCGAAATGCCCTCCGAGGTACAACGAAAAGTGTATAACATGCGATTTCGGGCCCCCAGTTGTGATCTGACGCTCGAAGCCGGCAAAGATTCCCGTTGCCTCGCGGTGAATTCTGTGAAAAAGTGCCTTTTTCGGAGAGGTTGCATGACGCGTTCCCGGATTTTTTTCGTGCTTGTGATGACTGGGCTGGCCACGACCGTGGTCTCCTGCAGGAAGCCCTGCGAGGAGGCCGTGAAGAAGACCATCGCCTGTGCCCAGGGCGAAGGCCTGAAGTCCTCGCTGCGGGATGAACAGGCGCTGGCGATCAAGGTCTGCCGGCCCCACGAGGACCAGGTCAAGGAGTGCCTCAAGACCAGCGACTGCACCGAGTTTCACCGCTGCATGAAAAAAGCGGTGGTCTTCCGTGAGGCCACGCCCGCCCGGCAGCCCGGCGCCGGCGGGACCGAGGCGATCGAGCCCGAGATGACCGCACCGGACATGCCTGTGATCCCTGATTGATTAATTATTTATTATAAATAATTTATTGAACGTAAGCGAGGCAGCAGCCGACCGCGCAATAATACATGGCGGGGCACTCCGTGGAGAGATTGCACTCCTGTATGCCTTCGCCGCAGGTCGAGGTCTGGTTGCACTCCGGCGGCAGGTCGTCCACGGTCATTCCAGGGCATAGTTCACAATTTTGTGGATCGCAGGGGTTCGCACAGTTCTCGTTGAGCGTGCATGGGGCGCAGTACTGCGGATCATCGAAGCGCTCCAGCGTGCAGTCGGGGAAGTTCACCGGTGTCCCGATGAAGATGTCATGGCACTCGCTGCCGACGCAGATCGAGCAGCAACCGAAGCAGTCGCAGCCGGGCACGACGTACTCGAGGCAGTTGTCGACGCAGTCCGTGGTCAGGTCGGTGGCGCACTCCTCGGGAACATAGTGCGCCTGAAGTTCGACCGGGCAGTCCGTGAGCATGCAGCAGATATGGACCCGGCAGCCGTCGTCACCGCCGCCGGAGTTGCCGTCGAACCAGCAGTCGAGCCAGTCGGTGTTGGTGCCGTCGCCGGGGATCTCGGTGGTGAAGTCGCCCTCGGAGCGATCATCGGGAGACACACAGGTGGGGTCGAAGCCGTCGATGAGGCCGTTACCGTCGTTGTCGACGCAGTCCGAACACTCGGTGAGGCCGGGCACGCACTCGGGGGGCTCGACGTCGGCGTCGGCGTCGGCGTCGATGCCGCCGTCGGCGTCGGCGTCAGTGTTGTCGATGTCGTCGAGGTCATCGGTGCCGCCATCATTATTAATATTATTAATATTATTGATGTTGTTGTTTTCGTCCTTGCATCCGTAGACCAGGAACGCCAACAGAATCAGCATGACATGAAAAAGTCTCATCGTGCACCTCCATGTGCAATAGCACAAAATAATATAACACGATTGCGCAAATTCTCAACGATTGATTTTTTTGTCAAAGAAGATAACGCTCTTCCTGATGGAACACCAGACCGAGCCGGGCCAGGTGCAGCAGGGCGTGGTCCTCACGGATGCAGCCCTCGGGCGGGAAAACGCCCGGCGTCTGGATCTCGCCGTCCATCAGCGCGACGGCCGCCACCGTGACCGGAAGGGCCGTCAACCGGGCCAGGGAGTCCACCGTGGAGATCGACACCGACAGGGGTGTTCCCTTTTTCCAGCCGGTGACCTTCACGCGCAGGGCCATGTTCTTGCGGTGCCGGGTGGCGAAGCCGAGGTGGTACAGTTTATGAAGGCCGTTGGCGATCTTCATCCGCGGCACCTCGTCGCGGGAAACGCCGGTGGTGGAGGTCATCCACAGGATCCGCTCGACCCAGGCCGGCAGCAGCGCGCCCTTGACCCAGACCTCCTCCACGTCGAGGTAGTCCGGCAGGGTGAACACCTCCGGATGGCCGGTCTGGGATACACGCTGGCGCCCGATCGGGTGCGGAAAATTCTCGTATTCAGGCTCGGAGAATGGCTTGACGCGGGTGAGCATCCTGTTGCGGAACAACGGGACGTCCTCGTTGGCGAGGCTCATCAGGTGATCCATCTGCGCGCGGCCAGACTGGCCGTCGAGGAGGGCCACCATATAGATGTGGACGCTGGTGCGGCGATCCATGCCGGCGGCCGCCCGCAGGGCGAACAGGTTCGACAGGCCCGGGGAGCAGCCCATGCCGGTGATGTAGGAGAGGCCACGGGCGCGGGCCACGGCGTCGAGGGCGAGGATGCCCGAGGAGGCCACCGCGTCGTTGCACAGGTCCACGCCGTGGCATCCGTTCTCCAGGATCGCGCGGGCCACCGCGACGCCGTGCCGGTAGAACGGTCCGATGCAGGAGACGGCCAGGCGGCAGTCTGCCAGCGCCGTAGCCAGCGAGGCCGGCCGGTCCACGTCCACCTCCAGGGCCTGCACCCGGGAGGCGTGATCGCCGAACACGTCGGCCACGGGCTGAATATGCCGGTCGGCGGCCACGACCGCGACGTCGGTCTGGGTGAGCAGTTGCTCGACGATGGCGCGACCGATCACGCCGAATCCACCAAGAACGCAGATCTTCATTCCTTCACATCCAGTTCTTCATGGCGGGGTCAGGAGGGAAACTCGGCCTTGAGCTTGTCGTCCCACTCGTCGGCCACCTCGGAGAGCGTCCGCACGAGGTCGACGAACTCCGGATAGTCCAGACCCTCGAGGCCGCGCAGGGCCCGCAGGTAGATTTTCTTCTCCGTGAAGTCCACGGCGAAGGCCCCGTCCTTGGTCTTGAGCAGGTTCAACTCCAGCAGCTTTGAGAACAGGGGCAGCTGCTTCTTCTCGGGCAGGTCCATGATGAACGCCAGGAAGATCAGCACGTTCTGCTCGGGGAAGACGTTGATGCCCAGGGTGGCCGAGCCGCGCGCGATGTAAGTGAAGCCCGATTCGTCCACAGGACGCAGGGGAATGCCGAGTTGCTCCGAGAACTGGCGGATGAAGTTGTTGACCTGAGCGATTTTCGGATTTTCCATGGGCGCCTCCGGGTGCCGGACCATCAACAGAATCCTGTACGGCGGCCGCGAGCATAGCAATGTGCAGCCATCCTGTCAAACGCACCTTCGGCATCCGACACACGATCATGGACCGCGGACGGTTTCGCGTGTATGCTCGCCGACATGGAAACGACCCGCCGGGACCAGTTTTCACATCGGGCCAAAGCAGTCTTCTATGCCAGACTCGCGCTGGACGCGTTCGGCGTGCTGTTTCTGCTGGTGCCGTCCTGGGCCTCGGCGAGCACGCCCTTTCTTTCGTGGGCGCTGTTTATATATTTTATCCTGCTGGCCGGGCACGTGACGTCGTACCTCTGGATCGATCACAAGGGAGACCGCGTGGTGTTCTTCCTGTCGCTGTGCCTGGACACGCTGGCGCTGGGCTCGGTCATCGTGCTCACCGGCGGGCTGGCCAGTCCCCTGATGTCCGGGCACATCCTCTACGCGGTGTTCTTTGCGATCCTTTATCCGCATCCGCTGGCGATCCTGCCGCCGCTGCTGCTGTTGCCGGTGATCGCTAAGATCTCCCAGTTGACGGGGACCGAGGTGCCCGGACGTGATCTGGCCCTGCTGCTGTGGTACTCGGGCCTGGACCTGATCATCGTCTATGTCGTTGTTTACTTTGATCTGCAGGAGAACCTCCAGTTCCGTAACATCCTCGAGTTCACCCAGGAAAAGCAGCGGCTCGGACGCGTGGCCGAGCGCCAGCGCATGGCCCGCGAGATGCATGACGGCCTGGGTGCGATCCTGTCCACGATCAAGATCCAGAGCGAGTTCGTGTGCGAGCTGGCGCAGACCGACAGCGAGCTCAAGACCGAGGCCGAGGAGCTCCAGCAGCGCACGAACCTGGCGCTCGCGGAGCTGCGGCGCGCGGTCCGCATCCTGCGGGACGACTTCGACCTGACCAACTCCCTCGAGGAGTTGATCCTCAACCTCTCCTCGATCTGGAAGTTCGAGGCGAAACTGACGACCAACCTCGAGACGCGCACGCTGCCGGTGAACCGCCAGTTGCACCTGTACCGCATCGTGCAAAAAACCCTGACCAACGCCGGCAAGCACGCCCGGGCGCAGACGGTCCGGGTGCTCGTCATGTTCGATGAGACGCCGCCGGAGTGGGCCACGGAAGGGTTCACCGGCGCGGGCCTTCGCCTGGAGATCACCGACGACGGACGCGGCTTCCCTGTGGAGCAGCAGAAGCAGGGTCACTACGGGCTCGTGCACCTGCAGGAGCGGGCCGCCGAGATGGGCGGTTTCTGCAGGATCTCGAGCGCGCCCGACGAGGGCACCTCCATCACCGGATGGTTTCCCCTGGAAGAGGATGTGGCGATATGACGCGAATCCAACCTGCCGCCAGGCAGTCACCGGCATCCTGCCGGCCACCGGAGGTGCCCGCAAAAGGGCGCCGGAAAACCGGCGATATGACGCGAATCCAGCCTGCCGTCAGGCAGTCACCGGCATCCTGCCGGCCACCGGAGGTGCCCGCAAAAGGGCGCCGGAAAATCCCCCTGCTGCAGGCGTTTCTGCTCCTGTTCGCGCTGCTGTTCGCCTCCCCGGCCGCGGCCGATCCCTTCGGACCGAGGTTCGTCGGCGGCCTCGACCCGGGGATTCCCACCCACGTGGCCAACACCGGCATCTACACCAACCCGGCGGTCATCGGCCGGCTCAAGACCAACACGGCGGTGTTCCACTTCTCCCCGATGTTCCAGACCCTCGACATTGATCGCGCCACCATCGACTCGTCCACCGGGCTGCCCGATCCCGCCGGGGACATGGCCTTCCCCAACGTGAACATCACGCACAACCTGCTCGACTTCTACGTCGGCTTCACGACCAACTTCGGCATGGACCGGATCACCCTCGGGCTCGCCTTCTTCGCACCCCAGCGACAGGAGCTGCACACCAAGCATCCGGCGCTGCGCTACCACCTGGTCGACCGGTCCATCGCCAACTACTTTCTCACGCCGGCGCTCTCGGTGAAGCTTCACCGGAAGTTCCACGCGGGCTTCGGCCTCAGTTATGCGTTCTCCACGTTCGACATCACGATGACACGCGACCGCTACCTGCGTGGCGACCTGCCCGACACGGCCCCCCAGCATTACGAGGCCGGCGGGGACAACGACGAGAAGGTCCACGCCGCGGGCACCGACAACAACTTCGGCTTCCACTTCGGCTTCCTGTGGCAGCTCGATAAGTTCATCTTCCTGGCGGGCTCCTACCGCAGCAAGATCCGCGCGCTGGACTACACCCAGATCAAGGCCGACGGGAGCGGTTCGATCTCGCGGGTCACCACCGAGGACGGCCCGATCACGCTCTCCGGAAACGCCAAGCTCGTGACGACGTTCCCGGACACGGCCAACCTGGGCATCGTCCGACGCTTCTCCCGCGACTGGTGGTTCGACGCCACGATCACCTGGACGCGCTGGGGGGCGCACAAGAACTGGAAATACTACCTGTCCGGCCGCGAGTTGGCCAACTCCAACCTGACCAACTGGGATCTGAACATCACCGAATACCGGGGCTTCCAGGACACCTTCTCGCCCCAGATGACGGCGTTTTACCGGCCCACGACGGGCTTCGAGGCCATCATCTCCCTGCGCTACGGCCCACCGGCGGTGCCGGAGAAGTGGGTCAACGCATCGGCCGTGGACAACCACGCCATCGAGGCCCTGTTCAGCGTGTCCTACCAGATCACCGATTTCCTCACGGCCCGGCTGGGCTATGCGCTGGAATACATGATTCCGCTGAACGTCAACGAGTCGGGCTACGACCCGTCCGCGGCCCAGGCCTGCCTCGACAGCCACATCGACGTGGTGTGGTCCGAGGCCTGCCGCGCCACCTACGGAGGTCGTGCGTTGCCCACGGCCGCGGGGGAGTACCGCAAGGTCACCCACCAGATCGGGCTCGGGCTCGAGTTCAAGTTTTAGTCAAGAAAATACTAGAACATCACTGCGACGCCCAGGGAGAACCAGAAGGCGAAGAATTCATTGGAATCCAACTGCGTGAAGCGGTCGCCGTTGTACACGTTCCACAGCCAGTTGGCTTCGAGTTGAACCGCCACGTTGCAGCCGGTGTGCAGGCAGATCTGGGCGCCGCCGATGGCGTTGAGGTGAAGCCCCTTGACCTGATGGCTGTCGAGCATCTCCGCATCCGCATAACCGACCCCGGAGAGGCCGCCGGTCTTCACGTCATGGCGCAGGGGGCCGCCGAGCAAGCCGGCACCGGCGTAGGGGCGGACAAATCCATCCATGCGGAAAAAGCGCGTCCACCGGACAAATGCGTTGAATTCGTCGCCGTCCTCGACCTTGTACCCAGTTCCGTCATTTACCAGGTAATTGGCGATCATCAGACGCGCGCCGGCCGAGATCCGGTGGTTTTCGTACAGGAAGATGCCCAGCTCCACGGAGGGAAAGGCCGGGCCGTCGCCCCAGGCTGCGTTGGTAGTGATCGCGCCCAGTTCGGTCTCCATGCCCTGGGAGATGAAGCCGGTCTCGTAGTTGAACGCCACCTGGAAGAAGAACCGCGGACCGGCCTTGACCTTGGCGGGCAGCTTCGATCCTGGCGGGATCACGGGCGGCGCCACCGGCGGCGCCACGGGTTTGTACACGGTCTTGACCACCGGCG
>JAHITJ010000005.1 GCA_018817795.1 Myxococcota bacterium
ACCACCACGACGAAGCCTGTCCTTCGCGCTGCTGGCGCGTGGGCGCCACATCCTGGTGGCTGTGCGCCCGCTGCCTGGGCCTGTACCCGGCGATGCTCGCGGCCATGATCCTGGAGCCGCTTCTCTTTGCGGAGATCCCCCTGACCACGCGCGCGGCGGTGTTCGCCATCGGGGGGACCCCCGCCTGGCTCGCCTGGGCCCACGACCAACTGTTCCCGGAGACGCCCTGGCCCCGGGCCGTGGCCACGCTCACCGCCGTGCCCGCCGGGCTGGGCACCGGCCTCTGGATCTGGAGCCACATCCGTGATCCCTTCCATGAACGGTTCACGTTCTCCCTGGCGCTGGTGGCGGTGCTGTCTGCGGTGGTGTGGGGACTGGGCCGGTTCTTCAATGATGATGCAGGGAATATCCCCCGTCTACAGGTAGGACCACCCCCGTCAGGTACGGATGACGGATCAGGAACTCCACCGCCATCGCGATGAAATGCGGCTCGCCGATCTCGTTGAGGGGGATGCGTGCGGACCAGCGCTCGCGGGCGTCTGGCCGCGCGGTGGGCTTGAGGTTCAGGATGCCCGGCGCCACCGCATTGACGCGGATCGCCGGCGCCAGCGACTGCGCCAGGGTCTTGGTCAGCGCGGCCAGCCCCGCCTTGGCCGCCGAGTAGGCGTGGAAGCCCGGTCCCGGCGCGGTCACGGTCGCGTCGGCGAAGAACACGAACTGGCCCCCGCTGGCAAGACGGGGGGCCCAGTGCAGTGCCTCGAGCATCGGCAGCGTGAGATTGATCTCCAGCAGCGCTCGCGCCGCGGCTTCGTCGCCACCCAGAGGGCTGTCGCGGTGGTCCCCCAGGGCGAACAGGAACACGGCGGGGAGGTCCGGACGCAGGAACGTGCCGATGCTGGCGTGGATCCCCACGCGCTCGGCCGGATCGGTCAGATCGCCGGCGATGAGCCCCAACCGCGGGGTGCATTGGGCCTGCAGCGCCTCCAGCCGCTTTTCCGAGCGCGCCACGCAGGCCACCGCATGACCGGCCGCCGCCAGGTACAGCGTGCACGCCGAACCCAGCGGTCCGGTGGCCCCCATCACCACAATCTGCAGGGGGGTTTCAGAGTTCCAGCTGGACATCGGCGGGATCGCCCTCCGCCACCAGCTCTTCGCGGGTGACCTTCTGGAAGACGCCGGTGACCTCGCCCTCGATGGGCTCGTCGTAGTCGAGGAACATGTCCTCGTCATCGTACAGCAGATCCTCCTCGGACAGCAGGATCACGCGGCGCTCGCCGACGCGGCGCTCGCGTTTGAACGTGCGCGGGTCGGCCTTGTCCTCGCGCCGGTCGGTGAACCGCCGGTCGCGGGCCAGCTCGGCCTTGACCGCCTCGATGTGGGCCGGCATCGGATCGAGCCGCACCGAGCGGTATGCGCAGATGTGGCACATCGTAAACCAGCGGCCCAGCAGCTCCACGCGCTGCAGGTGGGCGCGCCGGCGCTCGCCGCACACGCGGCACGAAGCGCCCACGGCCACGGGCTGGCTCTCCATCCAGGCCTGGTAGCAGGAGGTGCAGCGGCCGCGCCGCAGCTGGTTCACGCGCGCACCGCACACGGGACAGACGTAGTATTCGATGATGCCATTGGCCAGGTAGGTCATGGGGACTCCTTGCGAAAGCCGATCTTGATCGACCGCTGGGCAGTGTATGCAATCACCCCCATGGTGCGCAAATTTTCAGCCGGTTTTGGGGACCCGGGACCAGGGCTGCGTGAGCGAACTCACGGCTGTGAGAGCGGAATCGTCGGGATCACGAACGCTGCCTCCTGGAACAGGGCCGGGAACTGGCTGTCGGTGACCCGCGCGTAGAAGAAATATCCGGTGACCGAGATGCCCGACACGGGGAGCGTCAGGGTCTGGGCGTCGTCGACGCTGGTCTTGGAGCCGGTGATCGCGCCGTCGGGGGCCAGCGTGAGGCCGTCGGGGACCCCCCAGGAGGTGGCGTCCACGCCTGTCAATTGCAGCATCGTGGCCAGCACCATCGGAACCTCCTGCGCCTCCCACTGGTAGGGCCTCAGCCCGCCGGTCGCCTGTAATTGACTGTTGTAGGGGAAATAGGGAAAGATCATGTCGAGCACGATGATCTTGGTGACATAGAAATCGTACTCGGTGTCCCCCGTGATCACCAGGGGGGCGATGCCCACGACCAGGGTCATGGCCTTGGAGGCAAACTGCGGCGGCTCGAGGCTGTCGAACACCTTCACCTCGAACGGGAAGGTGCCGATCTCGGTGGGGGTCCCGGCGATCCGGCCATCGGCGTAGAGGTCCAGGCCCGCCGGCAGCGACCCCTGGGCGAGCATCCAGCCGTAGGGCATGAGCCCCCCGGCGGCCTGCAGTTGAAGCTCCCAGGGGTTGCCCTCCTCGGCCGGCGGGAGGGTGGACGCGGTGAGGATCTGCATGCCGTCGCCCCGGATGCGCAGCGGCAGGGACCGGGAATCCGTGACCCCGGCGGCGTCGGTCACCGTGATTTCAAGGAGGAAGTCCCCCGCCACGGCCGGCGAACCGCCGAGGATGCCGCTCTGGGCGTCCAGCGCCAGTCCCTCGGGCAGCGTGCCCCCGGCCAGGACCCAGGTGTAGGGCGCCACGCCCAGGACGGCCTGCAGCGCGGTCTCGTAGGGCACGCCCACATTGCCCTCGGGCAGGGCCTCGGTGGTGATCTCCAGGGCGCCGGAAACGCACTTCCCCTGGTCGCAGACAAAGCCGTCCTCGCAGCCCTCGGCGTTGACGCACTCGATGCACTCGCCCATCAGGCACTTCGAGAAACCCGGACAGGGCGAGCGCGTCCAGGAGGTCCCGCTCCCGGCGCACTCGTAGACGACCTCGATCTCGGCGCACAAGCGCTCCCCGGGCTCGCAGGCGTTGGCCAGGCACAGCCCCTCGACGCAGGTCTCGGCTGCGGCGCAGGGCTCCTCGACCTGCCAACCGTTGCCCGAGAGCAGGCACCGCTCCACCACGTTGGCGCTGCACCGGACCGCGTCGGGCTGGCACGGATCCTCCGTGTTGGTGTTCTTCCCGTCGTTGCACGCCGACCACGCCAGGGCTGTGATCCCCAGCATCAGCAGCACCATCCGTACGACTTTGTTTCTGCGCATGTCGAGGCTCCTCCGACGAGCAGCCTAGCGCAAACCCGCCCCGTGTCAATGATCGGGGCGTGGAGACGGCTGGGGACCGGTGCCTGGCCGGAGTCATTCCTCTTCGGGTACAAAGGAGTCTTTCCTCTTCCCCAGGATTGCGCCGACCCCGTTGGGGTGGCCGCAATCCTTCGCTGGTCTGTACACCAGCGTTGCCGGTGCGTTCATGCGCCTGCGTTGCAGGCGGGCAAACCGGTCAGACAGGTCAGACAGGTCAGACAGGTCAGACACCTCCGGGTCCTGCTGAACCCCATCCCCCTTCCGCGTGTTCCGCGGTTAAAATCTTCTTCTTTCGTTTTCAATCTTCTTCTCTTTTTATCTTCTTGTCTTCTTCACAGCGACTTCGACTCGGCTTCGATGATGCGCTCGCGCAGGCGGCTGTGGCGCTCCTTCTGGCGGGTGTTGTGGAGGGTGATCCAGAGGGCCTTCTTGCTGCCCACGAGCACCACCAGGCGGCGCGCGCGGGTGATCGCGGTGTAGAGCAGGTTGCGCTGCAGCATCACGGTGTGCTGGGTGTGGACCGGGATGATCACGGCCGGGTACTCGCTGCCCTGGCTCTTGTGGATCGAGATCGCGTAGGAGAGCTGGCACTCGGACAGGTGCTCCAGGGGCACCGTCACGTCGCGCTCGTCGAACCGGATGCGCACCGTGCGCTCCTTGGAATCGTAGCCCTCGATGATGCCCAGGTCGCCGTTGAAGACGCCGGCGTCGTAGTTGTTCTTGGTCTGCAGGATCTTGTCGCCCACGCGCCAGGGTTTGCCGCCGGCGGTGAAGGGCTGGCCGTCGGGGTTGAGGGTGCCCTGCAGCAGGGCGTTGAGCGCCTCGGTGCCGATGATGCCCTTGTGCATGGGCGTGAGGACCTGGATGTCCAGCAGCGGGTGCATCCGGTACGACGACGGGATCCGCGAGGTGGCCAGCTCGTGCACGAGGTTGGCCACGGCCTCGGGGTCGTCGCGCTCGATGAAGAACAGGTCGCCCAGGGTGCCCTTGCCCTGGGACTCGAAGCGGCCCTCGTTGACCTCGTGGGCGGCCGAGACGATCATGCTGCCCTGGGCCTGCCGGAACACCTTCTGCAGCCGCACCGCCGGGATCACCCCCGAGTCGATGAGGTCGCGCAGCACCAGCCCCGGTCCCACCGAGGGGAGCTGGTCCTGGTCGCCCACACAGCACAGGGAGCAGCCCGCGTCGATGGCCTCGGTCAGCGCGTACATCAGCGGCAGGTCGACCATGGACAGTTCGTCCACGACCACCAGTCCGGCGTCGAGGGGGTTGGTGCGGCAGCGGCCGAACTTCTGCGTCTGCGGCGCGAACTCGAGGAGACGGTGCAGGGTGGACGCCGGGTGGCCGGTGGCCTCCGACAGCCGTCGCGCCGCGCGTCCGGTGGGCGCCGCCAGCAGGATCGTCAGGCCCGCCTTCTTCGCGGCCGCCACGATGGCCCGTATCAGGGTGGTCTTGCCCGTGCCGGGGCCGCCCGTGACGATGGTCAGTTCCCGCGACAGCGCCAGGCGCACGGCGGCCTTCTGCTCGGGCTCCAGCTCCAGGTCGATGCACTCGCGCAGGAAGGCGTCGAGGCGCGCCAGGGCGTCGGCCGGGAAGCGGCTGCGGCCGTGGGTCATGCGCGCCAGGTTCTGGGCGGTCTTCTTCTCGGCGTGGAAATAGAACGGCACGTAGGCGCGGTCCGCGTCCAGGGAGACCCGTCGGTCGTGGGCCAGCTTGGCGGCCACCGCGGCGATGTCGAAGTCGTCGCACTGCAGGAACATGCGCGTGCGCTCCTCGAGCTCCTCCATGGGCAGGAACACGTGACCGTCGAGCTCGGCCTGCTGCAGCGAGAACAGGCAGGCGGCCTCGAGCCGGCGCGGCGCGTTCTTCTCCACGCCCATGGACTGGGCGATGCGGTCGGCCGTGAGGAACCCGATGCCCTGCACCTCCATGGCCAGCCGGTAGGGGTCCTCGCGCAGCACCGGGATGCTCTGCTCCTTGTACTTGTTGTAGATCCGGTGCGCCGTGCCCGGTCCCACGCCGTAGCTCTGCAGAAACACGAACACCTCGCTGAGGTGCTTGTACTTGGCGAAGGACTCGCGGATGGTCTTGGTGCGCGACCGCCCGATGCCGGCGACCTCGGAGAGGCGCTCGGGCTTTCGGTCGATGACCTCCAGGGTCTGGTCGCCGAAGTGCTCCACCAGGCGCGCGGCCATGGCAGGACCGATGCCCGAGATGAAGCCGCCGCCGAGGAACCGGACCAGGCCGTCCTTGCCAGTCGGGGCGGCGTACTCCCACTTCCGGATCTTCAACTGGGCGCCCCAGCGCGCGTTCTCCTCCCAGACGCCGGTGACCCGGATCCAGTGGCCCGGCTGGGGGTCGGCGACCTCCCCCACCACGGTCAGGAGCGTGTCGTCGAGGTCCGAGCGCAGCCGGAACACCGAGAAGCCGTTCTCCACATTATGAAAGACGACGCTCTCGATCTCTCC
>JAHITJ010000041.1 GCA_018817795.1 Myxococcota bacterium
CGAAGGTCGCGACCTCGAAACGGAACTGGTCGCTGGTGGCGTTGCCCTGGCCCATGAACTCGAAGCCGTCACCGGGGGTCTCGGCGTAGGAGAGGATGGTGTCATCCCGTGTGATCCAGTCAAAGATGTCGTGGGTGCCCCAGAACTCGCCCACCAGCACGCGGATGATCGCCGGAGAGCTCTCGAGGACGCCGACGACGGTGTTCTGCCAGCGGGCGGCCTCGCCCAGCGTGAGGTGTTCCGGAAGCTCGCGGGTGAGCTCGAAGTCGCTCTCCCACCACCAGGAGGCCATGAGGATTTGATGCTGGGCCTGCTCCAGCTCCTTGCGAACGGCCTCCCAGGCCTCTTCGCCGTCCATCAGCAGGGTGATCTGGTTGCCGTGGCGCATCGGGCGCCCTGACGAGGAGAACCAGTCGTGGGGCAGGCCGACGGCGATCGAGGACAGGGTGGCGCCGTCGGGCGAGGTGCCCCGGTTGAGGCGGGACAGAAAGCCGAACGCCTCCGAACCGGTGGTATCGAAGCCGGAGATCAGGCCGCCGGCGTCGATGGTGAACTCCGTGCAGAACTCACGGAACTGGTCGCTGGACAGGCAGAGCGTGAAGTCGCCGGCCGCCTCGAAGGACGCCTCGACGCCGGGATCGGGAGTCAATTGAACGGTGCCGGAGGGGCCTGTGACGGTCAGTTGGGTGCCTGTGACCGGCAGGGGCTGGCCCCAGATGTCCAGGGGCCAGATCTGAAGCCGGGCCAGCTTCGGATCCACGTCGGCGTCGGGAACGTCGGAGTCAGTTCCGGCGTCATTGTTGCTTGTGTTATTAATATTATTAATATTATTATTGTTTACAGAGGTTGTGGTGTCGTCGCAGGCAGAGCCGAGCAGGAGCACCGAAAGAGACAGAAGCAGGATCAGGTGTTGGGTAGGCATGCGAGAATTCTCCAGAGCGGGCAGGATAGTGCAGGGCGGGCCGTTTTTCAAGGGAGTTGACGCGCTGCGTCGTGCCGGGGAAGGCTTTTTCCGGGTTGCCCCTGCTGTGGTTTCTGCGTACACTTCGACCCGGCCGGATCCTGAAGTCAGGCCCGGAAGGTGGACTTGATCCTTATCACCCCTGAAATCAGCATCGACGAAGCGCTCCTGGAGGAGACGTTCATCCGCTCGCCCGGGCCCGGCGGCCAGAACGTCAACAAGGTGTCCACGGGCGTGATGCTGCGCTTTGATCTCGGGCGTTGCACGACCCTGCCACCGGCGGTGCGTGCAAGGCTCGTCGCGCTGGCGAAAAACCGCATCAACGCCGAGGGGATCCTGGTGATCGAGGCCCACACCTTCCGCACGCAGGAGCGGAACCGCTCCGAAGCCCGCGAACGCCTGCTCGACCTGATCCGTCGCGCCGCGCAACCCCCACCCCCACCGCGGCGTGCCACCAAGCCCACCCACGCGTCTCGCATGCGTCGTCTCGAAGGAAAGAAGCTCCGCTCCGACACGAAGCGCTCCCGCGGTCGTCCGCAGGATGACTGATCGGATCGTCTGGCGTTGACTATCTTGCAGGGAGCTTCCGGCACTCGTGCAGGGGCCTCAATCGGGAGCCTTCAAGACAGAGTCCCGACAGGTCTTCGGCGGACTTCATCAACTCCGTGGCCGGCAGGTTCCACAGGGTCGTGTCCACCGGGATGCGCCACAGTTCGTTTCCACGTTCGAACAGGATGTTCTTTTCGCCGAAGTCGAAGGAGGCCACCTGTCCCACGACGGTGGGGAGGACCAGCAGGAGGCGTCCGTCCGGGATCGACCACAGGCGGACCGTGTGATCGTCTCCGGCAGCCAGCAACAGGGTGCCCGCGGAGTTGAGCGTTGCGGTTGCCAGGGAGGAGGCCAGACCGCAGAGCTTGTGACGGGGCTTTTTCACGGGAGGATAGACCAGGTGCAGGCAGAACGCGTCGTCCTGGACGACCAGCACGCCGGGTTCGATGAACCGGGTGGCCACCTCGAGCAGGTTCTTTACATCGGGCTTGATCGCGGACAGTTTTGCGGTCTCCAGCTCAAACAGCGAGATCTCCTCGTCGGTCTCGTGGAACGCGATGAAGCGCCGGCTGAGGGAGACGGGCGGTCCGTTGCCGCTGACGACGCCGATGATGTGGCGTTCCAGAGTTTTCCAGTCGGCGGTGTCCAGCACGTGCAGCATCTTGAAGGTGGCCGCGTTGAGACGCCGGCCGTCTGGGGAGAAGCGCACATAGGTGACCGGCCCGTCGAGCCTCAGGACGCGGTCCGGCCTCAGGCCACCGGACGGATAGTCGATCAACTGGATGGTGTGATCCCAGGAGCCCACCACCAGCGTCTTCCGGTCGGGGGACAGGTCCGCCGCCCAGACATAGCCGTCAAAGCGCCTTCCCAGGTTGTTTACGGTGTTCTCCGGGTGGTTGATCTTGAAGGTGGTGCCCGTCAAGGTGGCCGCCAGCGTGGTGCGGGCGTCGAGTGGATGGATCAGGCCGATGATGCCATCAGCGGCGGCCAGGACCGCCTCGCGACCGGCGACCGCGGGTCTGAACAACTGCAGTTCGGATCGGGAGCCGAGCACCAGGACCTTCCCGTCCGTGGTGCGGACGCTGCCCACGGGCGCCAGGTGCTGGAAGTTCTGGAGGACCTTCAGGTCTCGACCTGAGAGCAGTTGCAGGTGGTTGCCCATCTCTGCGAACAGTTTTTCACCGCCGGCGGCCTGGTGCACCAGTGAATGATAGAATTCGCCGCCAGTCGATCCGAGCATGGTCGCTTCACGGCCGACCTTCCACAGGGGCGCGTCGTAGGTGAGCAGCCGGTTGGCCATGGCGTCAGGGAACACGAAGGACGTTCCTGAGGCGGTGAAGGTACCGTAGGAGGTCGGGGCCTCGCTGCGCCGGCGCTCGGTGATCGTCCAGGTTCTTGAAGCCACATCGTACAATCGGAACGACCCACGGCGGTCGAAGATGGCGATATTTCCGCCCGTCGGGGAGACGATGATGTCCTGCAGGGAGAGGCCCAGTTCGGGCCAGAGCTGGACCAGCGTCCGCGAGACGGTGTCGACGCGGAACATCCGGCCGTCCATCAGCCCGGCGATGAGGTCTCCGGTTCCGGGCAGGGGTTCGAGGAAGAACACCGTGTCCAGGTCCGAGGGGAGCCGGTGTGTCTCCTTGCCGTCGGGGAAGGAGCGGAAGATCCACTCCCCGTTCTGGTCCACAGAGATCAGGCGGGTCCCGGTGGTATCGAACGCGGCCTGGCAGACCGGCGCGGTGTGTCCGGCGAGCTTGTGGGAGAGCAGCCCCGTCCCGGTGTTCCAGACCCGCAGCGCCTGCTCGTTGGAGACGATGGCCAGGTGTTTCCCGTCCGGGGTGGGATGGAGCCGGTGGCGCGTGTACAGATCCAGGTTCAGGGGCGGGTCGAGGGGGATCCGCCGCTCGAAGGTCAGGTGCGTGGACTGCCGGGCCATGACATAGAGGCCCAGCGCGCGGGCGGTCAGGTTCACGCATTCGGGTCTTCCACCGCAGAAGCCCGGATGCATCCGAGGGCTGCTGGGGTTTCCCGGATGATGGAGCATCGCGGCGGCTGCGTGCAGCCCGGCCTCGAGAAAGAACCGCTCCTTGAACAGGTGCTCGGACCGGGCCAGGTGGGCCTCGGCGAGCCGGTAGCTGGAGGTGCGCTCCTCCTCGATCTTCCGGCTCAGGGAGTCCTGCGCGAGCTCCTTCTGCCGTTTCTCCTCCTCACGGGCCCGATTCTCCTGCTGGCGCGCGTGGACCTCGCGACCGCTGGCTTCCTGGGCCCGGGTCCGGGCCTCGGACTCCTGCCGCCAGGCTCGCGTCATGAAGACGGCGGTGCCGATGATCGCCAGCAGGACGAACAGGGCAGCCGACACCGCCAGCCGGTTGCGACGGATGAAGCGGCGGACCAGCTCCCAGTTCGAGTAGGCGTAGATGCTGACCTTTTCACCTGAGAGCCAACTGCTGACGTCGTGTGCCATCTCCGAGCAGGATCCGTAGCGCAGCCGCTTGTCCTTCTGAAGGGCCTTCTCGGCGATCGCGCACAATTCGGCGGGCGCATCAGGCACCCGGGAGCGCACCGGCGTCAACGGCTCCTGGACCACGCGCAGCATCACGCGGTGGGGGTGGCCGCCGGAGAACGGGGGCACGCCGGTGAGGAGCTCGTACAGGATCGCGCCCAGGCTGTAGATGTCGCTCTGGTGATCGATCTCGTCGAGCCGGCCGAGGGCCTGCTCGGGAGCCATGTACGCCGGTGTTCCCAGGGCTGTGCCGAACACGGTGGCGGAGTCGTCGGTCTCCTGGATCTGGCGCAGTTCGGTGGCCAGTCGGCGATCGGATTCGTCGACGTCACCCTGTACCTTGGCCAGACCCCAGTCGATGACCATGGTTTCGCCGTATTCGCCCAGGATCACGTTGGCCGGCTTCAGGTCGCGGTGGATGATCTTCCGGTCGTGGGCGAACGCCATGGCGTTGCAGATGTCACCGAAGTGAGGCAGCAGGCGCAGCCGCCCTGCGGGGGTCGGATCCTGGCGAAGCGCCTCGGCCAGCGAGCGCCCCTGGATGTAGCGCATCGTGTAGTAGGGGCTTCCGTCGGACTCGCCGAGGTCGTGGATCGGCACGATCGAGGGATGCTCGAGCTGGCCCGAGAGCTGGACCTCACGCAGGAAGCGGCGTGTCCGCGTGTTGGTGGAGGCGTCGCGGGCAGAACCCGGCTCCCCGTCCTCGGAGAGCAGGCTCTTGAGGGCCACCTCGCGCTGGATCTTCTCGTCGCGGACCCGCAGGACGCGGCCCATGCCTCCGTGACCGATCTCGCCGAGCACCACGTAGCGAGCGTTGATGGATGTTCCTGGCCCGGCCGCAGGGTCGGCAGGGGACGAAGGACGGGGGGAGGCGTCGGCGCTGCCGGCGTCGATGGTGTCGGCGCTGGCCACCGGCAGGGACACGGTAGGGGCGGAGGCAGGGTCCGGCGCAGCCACGGGGTCCGGCGCAGCCACGGGGTCCGGGGCATGCATCTCCGTCGGTGGGTGGTTTGATGGGGGGGCTGGATCCCGGGGTTCGGTCATGTTCTGGTCGGCCTCATTGGGTACGGTTTTATTTTCATTTCATGGAAGTGACAAGCGTTTCATTGGGGAATGTGCCGTTTCGGGTCATGACAGGACGGGGGTATTCATGGTACACACAGGGATGTGGAAAGGGGCTGCTTCTTGAAACGGATGATCGTGATGGGTCTGACGCTGGTGGTCGCGACGGTCGTGGGCTTGTCTCCGGCCGCCGGCGCTGATCGCGTACTCGCCATTCCGAACAAGGGCTTCGGCTCCATGTTCAACGACCTCAAGCAGTTCAAGAATCCGAAGGAAAACATGTTCAACCGCTGGATGGGTTCGGACACGTCCCGGCTGTACGTCACGTTTCCCGAGGGCACCGAAGTTGCCGGCGTGAAGACCTACGCGGGATTCTGGGCGCACAAGATGAAGAAGCAGGACACCAACGAGCCGTTCTTCATCAGTGGTGACTATGAATTTATTTATTACAAGTTCACCGGCATCAGCACGCTGGGCGAACGCATGACCTATAACATGTATCGCCTGCGCATCAACGCAGAGACCCTGCTCTCCGAGGACAACGGCGTGTCGATGCTGTTCAGGGATCTCGAGGTGCAGCAGTCCAACTTCGACAGCAACTTCATGCGGGGGACCGTCGGACTGGGGGTGCCCCTGTTCAAGTTACGCTCCCGCGAGGTCGGCGTCCTGGTGAGCGGATACTCGGGGGTGGCCGTCCAGAGCAACTTTGCGGCCCGCATCCCCGGCATCGATCGGGGGGAGGAGGCGCCCCGGGGGGCCAGCTCCACCTCGGGACTGGAGTTCAAGTTCACCTGGCGCCAGATCCTGGGCCACCTGAAGCTCCAGTTCTCGTTCTTCAACCCCGACAGCATGTTCAACCGCTACACCATCCGGATGAGCATCCGCAACGTCATGTTCGCTGGCGATTACATCTGGATCCAGCTCGACTCGGAGCTCCCGATCCTTGGCAGCTCCTACCAGGCGAACATGATTTTCCTGAGTTATTATAGAAGGTTTTAAATCATGAGTACCATCTTCGAAGCCGTGATGCTGCTGTGTTTCGCCGCCGCCTGGCCCGCGGCGATCCACAAGTCGTGGGTCAGCCGCACCGCCCGCGGCAAGAGTGTGGCCTTTCTCGTGATTGTGCTGATGGGCTACTTCGCCGGGATCGCCTACAAGATCACGGGAAACCTGGACAAGGTCATCATCATGTATGCGTTCAACGCCTGTCTGGTGAGCGTGGACCTGGGGCTGTACGTGCGCAACGCGCGGCTGGATCGTCTTTCCCGACGCTCCTAGTGCTCGGAGCTCCCAGCGCAACGAGCGCCCAGCGCTCGGAGCTCCCAGCGCAACGAGCGCCTAGCGCTTGACGGCCCAACGGGCCTTGGTGCGCTGGCCTTCCGTGATGAAGAGCGTGTAGCGGGCACCTTCTAATTCGAACGGGAAGCGCTTGCGCATCGACTGCCACTGGCTCGGCGTGATGGAGATGCCGGCCTGCTCCTTCAGATATTTGCGGATTTCCTTGAGCGAGGCCGAGGCGCGGTCGCGCAGGAACGTGACCACGAGGGCCTGGATGCGCGGATAGTCCATCGGACGGGCCGACACTGCGCGGGTGCCCTTCTCGCGGCCTGCGGGCCCCTGCAGTTCGTCGAAACGGATCTGCGAAAAATGATCGATCATGTTGCCTTTCAGGCGGCGGGAGAGGGCCTCGAGGGCCTGCGGGTGCAGGATCGTGGTCAGGCTCTGGCCCATCAGGGGAATGATCAGTTTGCGGACATGCGCGATCGTTTGTTCGCGGGTAAACTGTTCAGATTCTTGTACCTTGGAAAAAAGTGCATCATAATCTACGGGATTCATTTTTCGCTCCTGGGTGAATGGGTTGAAAAAATACCATGGATCCAACAGGAACCATGATGGAATTGAGTGACATTACTATGGACGAATGTCAATTGCAAATGGAATTTCTTATAATATTTTTTTGTGCTATATCTCATGACGCTGGAGGATCCAGATAATGAAGAATTGGTGTCGAACCAGATTTTTAATCATTTCTTTATCTATTGCAATGGGCGCGTGTCAATTCAACACCGGAGGTCTGCCCGAGACCGGGGAGGAATGTCAGGACGCCGACCTGGACGGCTACGGTGTCGGGGCCGACTGTCTGGGTCCGGACTGTGATGATGCCTCGGCAGGCTGCACCACGGATTGCACCACCGATGCCAACGACAACGGCGTGCGGGATTGCGACGAGGCGTGCGTCGACGGGGACGGGGATGGCTACGGCCAGGGCGCCGACTGCCTCGGCGTGGACTGCGATGACTCTGTGCCCGCCTGCAACAGCGACTGCCTTTCCGATGACAACATCAACGGCGTCCGGGACTGCGACGAGGACTGTGTCGATCCCGACCGGGACGGCTACGGCGAGGGCGCCGACTGTCGCGGGGCTGACTGCGAGGAGGGCAATCCCCTGTGCAATGCGGACTGCCTGGGCGACGACAACCACAACGGCGTCCGGGACTGTGACGAGGACTGCGTCGACGATGATGGTGACGGCTATGGAGAGGGGGCCGATTGTCTGGGTGCCGACTGCGACGACACCGCGGTGACGTGCGTCGATGACTGTCTGACCGACGACAACCACAACGGAGCCCGGGACTGCGACGAGGAATGCTTTGACCCCGATCTCGACGGCTATGGGGAAGGTCCGGATTGCCTGGGACCGGACTGCGATCCCGCCTCGGAGTTGTGCAACGTGTCGTGCGTGGACGCCGACCACGACAACCAGTACGACTGCATGGACGCCTGTGTCGACCTGGACCGGGACGGCTACGGCACGGGCTCCGGATGCACCGCGGCGGACTGCGACGACACCTCGTATTTCTGCACCGTCTCCTGCACCGACCTCGACAGCAACGGTGTGCCCGACTGCCGGCAGGGCCTCCTTTGCTCGGACGCCGACGGTGACGGGTACGGGACCGGCACCGCCTGCCGCGGCGCGGACTGCGACGACACGTCAATCACCTGCAACACCGGCTGTGTCGCCGACAACAACAACAACGGCGTGCGCGACTGCGACGAGGACTGCATCGACGCCGATCGCGACGGGTACGGGATCGGCGCGGAGTGCAACGGTACGGACTGCAACCCCACCGAGCGCTTCTGCTGGTCCGGCTGCGTGGATCTCGACCTGGACGGCATGTGCACGGAGTCCGGCGACGAGGAGCTGGTGCTCAACGTCGTCGCGGGCAAGCCGCTGCTGGTCCACACGGGGGATGTCTGCTATCCTTCGGGATCGCCGAACTGCTATGACTGGGACGAGGCCGTCGACGGCCAGTGGGGCACGACCTGGTACGTGCAGACCAACCCCTCCACCGTCCTGGTGGCCGATCTGGGCACGGTTCACACGCTGATCGCCTTCCGCTACCTGGTCTCATGGGACGCCCGCGAAACCTACGGCACCGGCGCCCAGCTCACGATCTCGGTGTCCACGGACAACACCGAATGGACGCCCGTGGATGAACGGACGGTCACCCGCTATCAGATGATGGACTTCCAGGTGTCCACGCCGGTTTCTGCCCGTTACATCAGGTTCGCCTGGACGGGCTCCCAGGGCGCCGCATGGAACGGCTGGGGGCACGTGTACGAGTTCCAGGCCTTCGGCTATTGATGAAAATACAATTGAATTGTTTGGTGTGGTGGGCATAGATAGACTTGAACTATCGACCTCACGCTTATCAGGCGTGCGCTCTAACCAGCTGAGCTATACGCCCACACCAGGGGCCGCGAACGGCCGGTTGAAGTCTTTATGCGATTTCAGTTGCGCTGTCAACCCCGTTTTTCTATTTTTTCGGCAGGCCGCGCGCTGTGCGCGACCATGAATCCGGATGAGGCATGAAACTACACACCAGCTTCTGGATCCTTGCTTTTCTATGCATCGGCTGCACCAGGCCGGCAAAAACGTCCATGCGGGCCCATCGGGAGGTCGTCGTCGACAACATCTGGTCGCTGGTGCCCGGCGAGGCGGACTGGATGCTGCTGACCGTACCAGGGAGCCTGCCTGCCGAGGTCCTCGCGGGGCTTCCCGAGCTTGCCCGGAACGGTCCCTGCCGCGAAGGGGCCGCGCACACTGTGCTGTTTTTGAACGGCACCCGCGGACCGGAGGCGTTTTCGGCCACGGTCCGCCTCTTTGAGGGCGCCCGGACCGGCTGTACGCCGGTGGGAGTGAAGACCTACCGGTCCAACCCGGTGCTCTCCGAGCAGGACGGCATCTGGGAGTTGTGGACGCCCGGTGCGCTGGTTCGCGCGCCGGTGGAGCGGGCGCAGTACCTGGCCGACCGGATTGGAAACCCCGCCGGGCCCGAGGCGGTCGAGCCCGCCGCCCTCAAGAAGGCCGTGTCGCGCTGGCAGCCGCGTGGGGAGAGCGCTCCGGCGGTCGCGCTCTGGTTCGTTCGCTCGGAGCGTATCGCGCGGTTCTTCAAGCCGCTGTTCGCTGAGCCCCCGCTTCGTGGCGGGCTCCTGTTCTTTTTCTCCGGAGGCTGGGTGCGGTTGCGCATCCACCTGGAGTTCGGGGACACGGGTACCGCCGAGGCGGCCGTCTCGGAACTGCGTGACGGGCTGATCTCGGCGATCGAATCCAGGAACTATCCTAGAATGGACTGGAAAACTGCGCTCGAACCGCTGGTGGTCCATCCCGAGGGCTCGCTTTTATGGGTGCAATGGAGTATGCCTGTGGCGCGTGCGCTGCCGTTGTTTTTTGCGGTGGCCGGGAAAGGTTGAGCGCATGAGTGAGGATGTTCGGGAGCTCGTCGGTGCCGTTCGCACCTACCTGCAGGTGCACGGCCGCGGGCGGCACTTCGCCACCGGCTCATGGGTGGACCCTGGATCCGGGAGGGACGGTTCAGCAGGAGCTTTGGGTGGCTCTTCTGGAGCCGGGGACGGCCCGGACCATGTGCCTGGGACGGCTCCGGTGGCTGAAACGGTGACCGATCGGGAGTTCGGTCGGGAGGACTTCGGTTCCAAGCTGGAAACCGTCGCGCCCGCCAGGATCGAAGCCGGCGATCTGGACCAACTGCGTGAGGTGTGGGGCGAGTGCACGCGTTGCAGCTTGGCCGGCGGCCGTACGAACCTTGTCTTCGGAGAGGGTGCGGCACCGGCGGACCTGATGTTCATCGGCGAAGGCCCCGGTGAGCAGGAGGATCTGCAGGGGCGTCCGTTCGTGGGCCGGGCCGGGGAACTGCTCACCAAGATGATCGAGGCCATGGGGCTCTCACGCGATCTTGTCTTCATCGCCAACATCGTGAAGTGCAGGCCGCCGGGGAACCGCGATCCCGAGCCCGGCGAGGTCACCTCCTGCCTGCCCGTTCTGCTCGCGCAGATCCGCCTGGTCCGACCCCGCGTCATCGTCTCTCTGGGACGGATCAGTGCCCAGACCCTGCTGTCCTCGGGGACGCCGATCGGCCGCCTGCGTGGCCGCTGGCACTGCTTCGAGGGCGTCGATCTGATGCCGACGTTCCACCCCGCCTACCTGCTACGTTCGCCCGAGAAGAAGAAGGAAGCCTGGCAGGATCTTCAGTTGGTCATGGAGAAGCTCCGTGAGCCCCATGCCTGAGCCCACCGAGTCCATGCCCCGGAAGAGCCTGCGGGAACACCTGCAGGAGCTGGCGTACCGGATCAAGTTGGCCCTGTTGTGGATGGCCGGGGGGACGGTGATCGCCTTCGTCTTCCGCGAATGGATCATGGAGTGGCTGATGGTGCCACTGGCGCCGGCCCTGGGGGCGGATCCGAAACTGCACTTCTCGAGTCCCATCGAACCGTTCTTCACCTATATGCGGCTGGCGCTGCAGGCGGGACTGTTCATCGCCTTCCCGGGCCTGCTCTGGCAACTCTGGTCATTCATCGGACCGGGCCTGCACCGGAAGGAACGAAGGTTCGTGCTGGCGATCACCTTCTGGGGCGTGTTGTTCTTCCTGTCGGGGGTTGCCTTCGCCTATTACCTGGTGTTTCCCTACGGCTTTGACTGGCTGCTGAACTTTGCCCGGGGCGAGACGCTTACCAGTCCATACTTTGTGCAACTGCAGAAAAACCTGACGCTGGCCTACGGACCGGAGGCCCGGCTGGCGCTCGCGGGCGGACTCGTGCTGGAGCCGACCATCATGATGGATGGGTACCTGAAACTCATCATGAGTCTCCTGTTCGCTTTCGGTGTGATGTTCGAACTTCCGCTGGTCATTTATTTTCTGGCCGTCTCGAGGGTGGCGTCCATCTCCGGCCTGATGCATTTTTTCCGGTATTTTGTGGTGATTGCTTTTATTGTCGCTGCCGTCCTGACGCCGCCAGACGTCATCACCCAGATCATGCTGGGGGTGCCCCTCGTGCTGATGTACCTGATGAGCGTGGGCGTCGCTGCTTTGGTTCTCCGTGGAAAAAAAAGTTGACCCGTTGACCATTCCATTTGATTGTGCTTTACTCCCGTCGCATGTTTTCCACTCAGGGATCCTTTGGTTTGCGGGTTTCCATGGTCAACGGAGACATGCGGGAGATGACAGTGAAGACGCATCTGTTTCAATCCGGTTTGCTTTTTGTTTTAATAATTGCCCTCTCCGGTAGCTTCGGTTGCAAGAAGGACAAGAAGAAGGCCACGACGCCTGACAAAACCGTGGCCAAGTCCGAGTGCAATTGCCCCCAGATCCGGGTCTGTGCCAAGGAGGAGGCCATCGCGCGGGTCAAGAACCGCTGCGAGAATTGGCAAAAGGAATTTGCCAAGGCCTCCAACGCCGCTGCGCCCACCCTCAAGCGCGAAGAGATGTTCCTCACGCCGGTCAATCCGATCGGCATCATCCGCACCACGCGCGACGATGGCACCCTGGCCTGCCGCGAGGTCGACATGAACGGCGACGGCCTGGTCGACATCCACTATTTCTACGACGCCTCCGGCGCCAATATCCTCGAGATCCAGCAGGACACCGGCCGGGATGGTATCATCGACGTGGTCCGCACCTACCGTTCGGGCATGCTCTTCGTCGAGAAATACAACAACGACGCCGACGAGACGACATGGGAAGTGATCAAGACCTATTCCAACGGCGTCATCACGCAGATCGCCTCCCGCGTGATCAACTCTCAGTCCACGGGTCAGAAGATCTGCCCCGGTCACAATTACTTTGAGAACTTCGACGAGAAGGGCCTGCTCGTGACGATTTCCTACGACACCGACTGCGACGGACGGGTGGACTTCGTCATCAACAAGGAGGGCAAGAACGCGATGAACCTGCAGCTCAAGGAGCAGGACACCGTGATCAAGTTGAAGGAAACCAAGCCCACCACCCCCTGACCGTCGAGCATCAACCTGTGCACAGCAGGAGCCGCCAGTGAATCATAGAAAAAACAGACATCTGCAGGACAAGTACCGCCTTTCCCACGAACAGTTGTATCTCCGCTGCGATCCGGACCAACTGGGCTTCGAGACCACCAGGGATCTCCCTCCCTGGAACGGAACACTGGACCAGAAGGACGCCCTAGACGCGATCGACTTCGGGCTCTCGATCAAGAGCCGCGGCTTCAACATCTATGCCGTGGGTCAGCCCGGATTCGGGAAGACCTCCACGATCCTGCGCCTGGTCCGCAACCGTGCCCGCAAGGATCACATCCCGCCGGACATCTGCTATCTTTATAACTTTGAGGACACCTACGAGCCTCAGGCGGTGCTGCTGCCCTCGGGCAAGGGCCGCAAGCTCGCCGAACTGATCGAGGGCCTGGCGCTGGACCTGCGCCGCGAGACGCAGCGGATCGTGATGCACCCCTCCGCCCAGCAGTACCAGCAGAAGCACGTCGACGAATACCGGGTGCAGATTCAGGGCTTGCTCACGGGCATGGTGGCTGAGGCCACGGCCCTGGGCTTCGAGCTGCGCAGCTCCGACGAGCAGGGCTTCGTGCCCGTGATTCCGTTCCAGGACGGCTTCGTCGGCGAGGCCGAACTGCGGGAGATGACCCCGTCTCCGGAGACCGCCGCCCTGCGCGAACTCATGGTCAACGCAGTCAACGAGCTCGAGCGCATGCTGCACGAGCTCGACCGCCGGCAGCGGCAGTTGATGAAGGAGCTCGTTGGCGTGATCATCGAGGACCAGCGCGCCAAGTTGTCCCCCATGGTCGAGCGCCTGATGGTCGAGGTGCGTGAGAAACTCGGTGTCAAGAACAAGCTGCTGGACACCTATATGGGCGGCCTGAAGTCGCGCTATCTGGAGTACTTCCAGCGCTTTCTTCCGCATGATGAGGAGGAGAACGAGGAGGAGGGCAAGGACAAGGGGGAGACCGACGAGGAGTCCGAGTTCCTCAACGAGATGGAAATCGAGCACGACCAGGAGGAGATTCCGATTGAGTTCCGGGTGAACGTGCTCGTGGACAACAGCAAGGAGACCTCCGCTCCCGTCATCATGGAGAAGGTGCCGACCTACGCCAACCTGGTGGGGTACCTCGAGTACCAGGACAAGCTCGGCGCGTTCTCGACGAACCACACGCTGGTCCGGCCCGGTGCGCTGCATCGCGCCAACGGCGGCTACCTGATCCTGCAGGCCAACGACATCCTGCTTCACCCGATGTCCTGGTTCGCCCTCAAGAAGGTGCTGCGCCACAAGGAGATCCGAATCGAGGAGATGCAGGAGGAGGGGCGTCCCCGCGTCACCGGTACGGTGCGTCCGAAGTCCGTTCCCCTTGATCTGAAGGTCGTCCTCGTGGGCAACGACGACACGTATTACCTGCTGCAGAATCACGACGAGGAGTTCAACCGCCTGTTCAAGGTCAAGTCCGACTTCTCCCACAGCATGGCCCGCCTGCCCGAAAACGTGCACGCGATGGCCTGCTTCCTCGGCCAGATCGCCAAGGAGGAGAAGTACCTGCCGGTTCATGCCCGTGCCGTGGCCCGCATCGTGGAGTACGCCGCCTACATGGCCGATGACCAGGAGATGATCTCCAACCGCACCTCCTCCCTGATCGACCTGCTCGCAGAGAGTGACTTCTGGGCGCACCAGAGGCAGAAGCGGCCCCGCTTCATCGATGCACGGGATGTGGACAAGGCACTCGAGGACCGGTCACGCCGGCACTCCCGCATCGAGAAGCTGGCGCTGCGCGAGATCCAGAGCGGCACCGTGCTGATCGACACCACGGGTGAAGTGGTCGGGCAGATCAATGGCATGGCCGTTTATGATCTCGGTGATCACGCGTTCGGCATTCCCTCGCGCATCACGGCGATCACCTTCGCTGGCGACAAGGGCATCACCAACATCGACCGCGAGGTGAACCTGTCCGGAAACATTCACGACAAGGGCACCCTGATCATGACCGGCTATATCTCCGGGCGGTTTGCCCGGAACAAGCCCATGAACCTGTCATCCTCGATCACTTTCGAGCAGACCTACAACCAGGTCGAGGGCGACAGCGCCTCCTCCACCGAACTGTATGCGCTGCTGTCCTCGCTGGCTGATGTGCCGATCCACCAGAGCATCGCCGTGACCGGCTCCGTCAACCAGCAGGGCTACATCCAGGCCATCGGCGGCGTCAACGAGAAGATCGAGGGCTTCTACAAGGTCTGCAAGCTGCTCGGAACCCTCGACGGATCGCAGGGTGTGCTGATCCCGAAGGCGAACATCCGCAATCTGATGCTGCCGCACGAGGTCGTCGAGGCGGTCCGTGAAGGCGTGTTCCATGTGTTCGCCATCTCCCACATCGACGAGGGTGTCGAGATCCTGATGAGCATGTCCTCCGGCGAACAGCACGAGGACGGGACGTGGACGCCCGGCTCGTTCAATGACCGGGTGGCCCGTCGCATCGAGGAACTGTCCCTGGCCTTCCAGAAGAGCCAGAGCGACGGGGAGTGGAGCACCCCGTGAGGCCCGCTTCCCTGTTCCTGCTTGTCGCGGCCTGCTTCGTCTGTGTGTCCTGTACAGGCACCAAGGGACCGGAACTGACCGTGCGGCTGGAGTCCGCCCAGGTGGGCAGGACCATCACGGTGGAGGGCCTGGCCGAGAACCGGAAGGACGGTGCGGTCCTGCGCGGGGATCACTTCGAACTGTGGATCGTGGAACTGTCGGGCTGGCCCGACAACGAAGGAAAACGGGTGCGCGCCACCGGAGTCCTCGCCGAGGATCACGGCCGTCCTGTATTTGTACGACGCCCCGAAGAACCCATTGTCCAGGGGGTCGAGGTGCCCGAGGGGACTGATCTTGAAAAAGCGAGCCGCCGCTGGGTGCTGAAGAACGTGCGCTGGCAATGGCTTCCCTGACGGATACGTTCTCCCCTGTTTCAGCTTTTCAGCTTTTCACCGTGTCCGATGTGGAGTAAAAATCCTACTGTTTTTGTGGACGTACAAACTGGGTTGACAAGCGTGTCCCGGACTTGAGGGCCGGCAGTTTTCAGGAGAATGTGAATGCAACTGCAATACTATGGCGAAAGTAACATGGGGCTGGTTCGCAAGAACAACGAGGATGCCTGGGGAATGATCCCCGAGTTGAACCTCTTCATCTGCTGTGACGGCATGGGCGGTCACGCAGCCGGTGAGATCGCCAGCTCCATGACGGTGGAGGAAGTCAAGCGGGTGATGGAGGACAACCAGGACATGATCCTCGCCTTCATCGAGAACGGCGAGCGCAGCGGCCACTCCAAGCACGACCTCGCCAAGTTGATGGAGCAGGCCGTGCAGTCGGCCTGCATCAAGGTGTACCAGGAGGCCCAGCTTGATGATGCCAAGCGCGGCATGGGCACCACCTGCGACGTGCTGCTGCTGACGCCCGAGACCGGCTTCATCGCGCACGTGGGCGATTCGCGCGTGTACCTCGAGCGGCAGGGCAAGATCCACCAGTTGACCGAGGATCACAGCCTGATGAATGAGCTGCTGCGGCGCGGCAAGTACACGCAGGAGGAGTTCGAGAAGACGCCCTTCTTCGAGCACCGCAATGCGCTGACCCGGGCAGTGGGCGTGTACGAGTCCATCGAGGTAGAACTGTTCGACTTCTCGGTGCTTCCCGGCGATGCCTTTCTGATGTGCTCCGACGGCATGAGTCACTACCTGACCCCCTTCAACATGAGTCAGGCGCTCCAGCACGAGAATCCTGAGGACATCGTCAAGGAGTTCATCGAGGTTTCGCGCGCCGGCGGCGGACACGACAACATCACCGGCATCCTTGTGAAGATCCCGATCGCCGAAGACGCCGCCGAGAGCGCCATCGCCCGCGCCGCCGAGATCAACCTCTCCCTGGAGGTGCTGCACCACATCCCGCTGTTCCAGCACCTGGACTATCGCGAGTTGGTGCGCATCCACAACCTGACGGCCGTGCGCTCCTATACGCAGGATGAGTTGATCGTGAAGGAGGGCGAGGAGGGCCGCGAGTTCTTCGTGATCCTGCGCGGCAAGATCCGCCTGGAGAAGGAAGGCACCGAGATCGCCATGCTGCAGGACCGCGACCACTTCGGTGAGATGGCCCTGGTGGACAAGTCCCCACGCAGCGCCTCGGCCTACGCAGCCGTCCCCACCCGCGTGCTGGTCATCCAGCGCCGCGACTTCTACAACATCGTGCGCTATGAGCACGCCATCGCGGTCAAGTTGCTGTGGAGCTTCGTGCAGGAACTGACCAAGCGCCTGCGCATGACCACGAAGGAATTGTCCACCGCCCTCGATGCCGAGGAGGTCTCGGACCTGATCGAGGAAGTCCCCCACGACGATGAGGAAGACTGATCCCACCGGAGGAATCTCATGAAAATGCAAGTTTTTTCGATCCTGTTGCTGAGCGTTTCCTGGCTCTCCTGCACCTCCCCGACGAAGAAGGGGACCTCCCCGCAGGAGCCCGAGAAGAAGGTTGAAACCAAGAATGTCGAGCCTGAAAAACCGGCTCCTGCGGAAAAGACCATGAAGGAACAGGCCGATGAATTCCTGAAGCAGTACCAGGCCGAATACGCGCGGCTCGAGGGCGACCTCACCACGACCTTCTGGAAGGCCGCCAACTCCGGCGCCGACGCCGACTTCGCCGAAGCCGGCAGGACCGAACTGGCGCTGCGCGCCTACCATAGCGATCCCGCGATGTTCAAGAAGATCGAGAGTTTCCTGGCCAAGAAAGCCGAACTGGAGCCCCTGGTCGTGCGCCAGCTCGAGGTGGCCTACCTCGCGTTCAAGGAGAACCAGTTGCCCCAGGACCAGTTGAAGGTCCTCGTCGAGAAGGGCAAGGAGATCGAGAAGCTCAACAACACCTTCCGCGGGAAGATCGGCGACAAGGAATACAGCAACAACGAACTGTTGAAGTTGCTGGCCATGGAGAAGGACTCCAGGAAACGCCAGGCCGCCTGGGAGGCCCTCAAACAGGTCGGCGCGCAGACCGGACCCAAGCTCGTCGAACTGGCGAAGATCCGCAACAAGGCCGCGCGTCTGCTCGGTTATGCCAACTTCTGGGACATGCGCATCCGGATGCAGGAGCATGATCCGAAGATGATCATGGAGATCTTCGAAGGCCTCGAAAAACTAACCGCTGAGCCCTTCAAGAAGTTGAAGGCGAAGATGGATGCCCAGATTGCTAAGAAACTGAAGGTAAAGGTCGCCGATCTGAGGCCCTGGCACTATGACAACCCGTTCTTCCAGGAGGCCCCTCCGTCGGCCGAGATCGACCTCGACGTGTTCTTCAAGGGCAAAAAGGAGCAGGACATCATTGACATCGCGAAGAAGTTCTTCGCCGAGATCGACCTGCCCATGGACGACCTGGCCGCCCGAAGCGACTTTTTCGAGCGCAAGGGCAAGGACCAGCACGCGTTCTGCATCACGATGAACCGCGCCGAAGACGTGCGTATGCTGCTCAACGTCAAGCCCACGGCCCAGTGGATGGACACCATGCTCCATGAGACCGGCCACGCCGTGTACTACAAATGGATCGATCGCAAACATCCGTACAACCTGCGTGAGGCCGCCCACATCTTCACCACCGAGGCCGTCGCGATGATGTTCGGTGCGCTGGCGAAAAACCCCCTGTGGCTGACCGAAGTTGTCAAGGCCGATCCCAAGCTGGTCAAGAAGACGAAGGCCGCGATCCTGGAGCAGCGCAAGCTCGAACAATTGATCTTCGCCCGCTGGGCCATGGTCATGCTTCACTTCGAGAAGGCCCTGTACGAGAACCCGGACCAGGATCTGAATAAACTGTGGTGGGACCTCGTCGAACGCCTCCAGATGCTCAAGCGCCCCGAAGGTCGCAACCTGCCGGACTGGGCCTCCAAGCCGCATTTCACCATCGCACCGGTGTACTACCACAACTACGCGTTGGGTGAACTGTTCGCCGCCCAAATGCGCGCTTCCATTGCCAGGGATCTGAAACACCAGGGTCCGATTTCGGAGATGAGCTGGAACCAGAAGATCATTGGCCAGAAGTTGATCAAGGAGGTCTTCGGACCCGGCATGACGATCCCCTGGCCGCAGTTCGTCGAAAAGGTGACGGGCTCCAAACTGTCCGCCGATGCGTTCGCTGCCGAAGTGGGCAACTGATTTCGGGGGGCTTTTCGCATGGATTCGATTTCCATCCTGTTCGCCATTTTCTTTCTCGGGTGGGCGGTTCTGGACCTGTTCACCGGCAAGAGCCTGTACCTGACTCGGTTCGGCATGGCCGAATATGATGAACTGGACGACGGCTTCGTGTACTGGCTGGTCGTGCTGGGCAAGTTCGCCGCAGGCGTGCACTTCGCCTGGGAATTCTTCACCGTCTGACTGCGGTGTCTTGGACCGCTGATGAATCCGGTCACTTTGTGACCTCAAACAAGACGTCCTTTTGTGATTGGCTCCTGTCGCGAATCAGGGAACCTGATTCACGCCGTGAGATTGGTAGGTGAGTTTATGCTTCCCGTTTCCGAACTGCAGAAAATCCTGATTCGTCATTTACCCCGCCGGCACTTTTCGCAACTTCTCCTGCGCTGGTCCCGCCTGCACCTGCCGGGGCCGGTCAACCGCCTGCAGAACGCTGCGTTCGCCAAGCTCGCACGGATCGACGTCTCCGAGGCGGAGTGGCAGCTGGCACAGTATCCCACGCTCAACGCCTTCTTCACGCGACGTTTGCAGGCCGAGGCCCGTCCTGTCGACGCCGACGAGGCCAGCGTCGTGTTTCCTTCCGACGGCAGGCTGGGGGCCTTCGGACCCATCGAGGGAGACACGCTGATCCAGGCCAAGGGAATCGACTACACCCTGAACCAACTGCTGCTCGACGCCGAGCTGGTGGAACGTTTCAGGGACGGTCGGTTCTTCACGATCTATCTGAGCCCCAAGGATTACCACCGCGTGCACTTTCCCGTCTTTGGCACGGTGGTCCGTTACCGGCACATCCCGGGACACTCGGGGACGTCCTATCCGGTGGGGAAGTTCTGCACGCAGAAGATCGACAAACTGTACTGCCGCAACGAGCGGCTGATATCGGTGCTCGACACGCCGCACGGACCGGTGGCCGTCGTGATGATCGCCGCCTGCGGTGTCGGCAACATGACCCTGTCCTACCTGTCGACGCACTTTTCCCAGAAGACACGCCTGACGGATCATGGACAGGACGTGCATGTGCCCGTGGCCAAGGGCGACGAGTGCGGCATCTTCCACATGGGCTCGACAGTCATTCTTCTGTTTGGGAAGGGATCCTGGGACTTTGCCCGGGCCGACGAGGGCCGCTTTGTCCGCATGGGTCGTCCGATGGGCTCGGTCTGAAATAAAAAAGTTCTATTCATTCCTGCAAAATTTTCATAAAATGCTGGACACGCGGAGGTCTCAATGACAGCCAACACACTGTTCACGGCTACTGAACTGGAAACTGTAGGTATTTATCTGGAGGAAAAGCCCAGCATCACGCCGCACATGATTCCGCTGCATGATCTGGAGACGGCGATATACGGCGAAGAGGAGATTCCTCTCTCGGCTGGGCTGATCCTGCCGGACATGGAGTTGTTCTGGAAGCTCTCCAACCGGCTCGATGGGCACGACGAGGAGGCCATCCTCGATGCCGACGAGGTGCTCGAGAGCGAGGACAGCGTGGATGAGGAGCCCGAGGATGAGGCCGAAGCCGGAGAGTCCGAAACAAAAGAGGCCGAAGCCGGAACCAGGAAGAAGTCCGCCGGGAAGAAGCCTCCCAAGTTGCCGCCTACCCTTGTGGCCGAGGAGAACCTGAAGAAGACGCTTCCTCCACCGGTGCCCGCGGCCGAGGAGAACCTGAAGAAGACGCTTCCTCCGCCGGTGCCCCCCTCGCAGTCCCGGCCCGCCGAGCCCAACTGGAGTGACTCCTTCTTCGATGACGACTATGTCTCCACCCTGGACATGCCCGGCTCCAAGAAGACCCGGCTTGAGGTGGAGTTCATGTATTCCCAACTGAATCTCAAGCCCGAGATGAAGGTCCTCGACATCGGTTGCTCGGACGGACGGCATGCGGTGGGACTGGCACAGAAAGGTGTCGCCATGCAGGGCATCGACACCTCGGTGCCGTTTTTGCTGATCGCCAACCAACTGGCGCAGGAAGCCGGTGCCGCCGCCACCTTCATCAAGAAGGACATGCGCGAGTTCACGCCCGCAGCGCCGCTGGACGCCCTGATCTGCTTCGGGGGCACTTTCGGCTATTTCACCGACGCGGAGAACCTGGATCTGCTGAAGCGGTTTCATTCCTGGCTGGTGCCCGGCGGAAGCCTCCTGCTCGACGTGATGCATCGTGACTATATCGTGGGCCAGCTCCCTTCGCGCATGTGGTGGGAGGGCAACGGTTGCATGGTCATGGACGAGTGCTATTTCCAGTACGCCGAGAACCGCCTGATGGTCAAGCGCAACGCAGCCTTCTCCACGGGCAAGCAGCGCAACTATCAACTGACGGTGCGTGCCTACACCCTGCGGGAGATCACCGACCTCGTCGAGAGCGTCGGCTTCACGATCCTCTCCACCTCCGGCGCCGTGTACTCCCCCGGTGCCTTCACGGGCATGCTCAGCCCCTCGATCATGCTGGTCCTGCAAAAATAAATACCCAGGCTGGAAGAAAAATGGCACCTAGCCGCCGTGGGAGATGCGGTACTCGAGGAACTTCCTGCGCACGGGATCGCTCTCCGTGTCCAGCAGCTTCGTGCAGGCGCCGGTCTCGCCAAGGGAGCAGGCGTGGGTCAGAAGCGGCGGGAAGCTGCGCGCGGTGCCCAGGCGGGCGCAGGAGACGGGATCCTGCAGCAGGCACAACTGCCCCAACTGTACCTCGGACCAGTACGGATCGTCTGGTCGTGACACGTGCGGGAACATCACCTCGGCCCAGCGGCGGCAGAAGCGGCCGGCACCTGCCTGGCAGGCCAGGAACAACCCCATCGGATCGGGATCGGCCTCAAGCCGGTCCATGCAGGTGCCTATGGGGCTCGCTAGACACTCGTGCAGGGCTTGATCCTGGGCTGTGGTGCAGTTGCGTCCGGACAGTTGACAGACCCGTGAGTGCCACACTTTGGGTGCGGACAATCCTAGTTCGGGGCGCTCCGTGGCCAGGATCTGGAGCAGGGCGCAGGCATCAACCCGGTTCTTCTGTTCGCACAGCCCCACGAGCTCCTTCACCCCACTGGCCAGGGTGTCCGGGTGTCCCATCCGGATGCGTGCCTTCATCAGGCAGCCCTCGTCACCGAGGTCGCGGCACAGGTGATCAGAGACGCAGGGAAGGGGATCCTTCTCGTCGAGGCAGCTGCGGTAGTCTGGCCACTGACCCATGCCGATGCGGGCCAGCAGGTTCTCGCAGGCCGCCGGCTCCAATGTCTCGCCGTACTGGGGCATCCACTGGGAGATCTTCTTGCAGAGATATTCCTTTTCTTCGATCATCCGGTGGCGCTTGAAGCCGAGCTTCTTCTGGTTCCAGACCGAAATCAACGCGACGATGCCGAAGATCACCGCCAGAATCCACAGGATGGAGAACCATTCCTTCTTCATTTCACGTACGGTCCTTTCCAGGGCTGCCGGGACACGGCCACGGCGTCAAGCAGGCAGTTGCGCAGGCTCTCTCGCACCAGCATGAGGTTCCAGGCATCCGCGTCGGGCAGCTCCCCGAGCTCGGCGGCGATGGCCTCCTCAGTGCACGCGCGCAGCGCAGCGGTGACGGACAGCCCGGTGCCCAGCGAGCAGACGGCTTCCCCGGCGGCCAGCAGCACCGGCCGTCCCTCGAACGAGAAGGCCAGCTCCGCGATGCGGTCGTCGGTCAGGCGCAACCGGAACTCGATCCAGTCGCCGCTTGCAGTGCGGTGATCGCCCCGGGCATGGAACGACAAAAGCAGCCTGCAGTGGGTGGGTTCGCGACACCACCGAAGGAAGGACTCAGGATAGGTCATGGACAGGTGGGAGATCATTTCCGGCGTGAGCATGGCCATCAACGTCCCTTCCATTTAAAGATGTATCACTTCCGGCGGATAGGGGATGACGTTCAGACCGCCCTCCGGGGTCACGATGAACGTGTCCTCCACACCAGTGCAAAGGGTGTCGTCGAAGTACTTGGGCTCGACGGCCACCACCATGTTCTCCTGCAGGGGCTCGGAAAAGCGCGGCGCAAGCACCGGCAGTTCGTCGATCTCCAGGCCAAGGCCGTGTCCAAGGAACTTCACCTGGTTCTCTCCGTAGCCCATGAAGCCTTCGGCCATGCCAGCATCTGCAGCGCGTTCGAGGGCAAGTTGGTACAGCGTCTCGGGCACGGTGCCCGGCACCAGGCGCTGCCGGACCTCCTCCTCGATGGAGAGCAGCACCGCATGGGTCCGGTCCACGCCTTCTGGGACCGGGTCCAGGGCATAGGTGCGCGTGGCGTCGGCGAGGTACCCTTCCACCCCCGCCATGAGGTCCACCAGCAGCGTGTCGCCCTGCTCGAACCCGGCGTTGCCGGCAAAGAACGGAGCGGCGGCGTAGAGGCCTTTGCCCCCGACGGGACCGTCGAAGAGCGTGGGAAGGCGGACCGAAGAGGAGATGCCAACCGCGCCGTAATACAGTTCCATGTTGAACTTCCGTACGCGTGTGACGCCCTGGTGGCCGGCCAGCCGCATGTGGTGTTCGATGAAGGCGGCGATCTCGAGCTCCCGCAGACCCGGCTTGAGGAATCGGGCCAGCGCGGCAAACGTGTCACCGAGGATCGCGCCGGCGGCGCGGATGTTTTCCAGTTCGGACGCATCCTTGACCGACCGAAGACGCCGGATGATGTGGGAGACGTTGGTGATGCGGGCGCCGGGCAGGAGCCCTTGCAGACGCTGAGCTGTGTCCCAAGGCAGGACGTCGGTCTCCAGGCCCAGCACCGCCACCTGCCTGCCCTCCAGGAAATCGGCCAACTGCGGCCCCCAGTCCCTGGGTCCCTTCACGGGCACCACCGGTGTGATCCGGCTCTCCTGCCTGGCCCTGGAAACGGGCTTCTGCACGCAGAACCGGGACCGTCCCCGGTCATCCACCATCAGCAGACCCTGAGTGAGCGTCCCAGTAAAATAATACAGGTCCACGTTCTGTATCACCACACAAAGTTCGATTTTTTCCCGTGAAAGTGCGGCGGAAAACTGCTGGATTCTCTCTTCGAAGGGATTCATGAACTGATCTCCATGCAAATAACCTGGAAAAACGACGGAAAACTGCCGTCACACGGACCCTTTCTTAGCATGGAATGCCCCGCAGAAAAAGAGAGACTTCCGCGCCGATGGATCCGAAAAAAAATGTTTTTTTTTATTTCGATGTTTGCGGCAGCTCTGGAAGGGGGGGGGAGGATCCGGATCCGGGCCACCGGATCCGCACAAGGGAGTGACTTCCAAAACGTATTGGTTTTGCATGCGGTTTTTGCGAACGGGAAACGAATTCTTATCTATTAGACCCAAAAAATCCGGCAAAAAAAACCCCTGTCAAGGGGGAATTGAGTAATTTTGCACTCTTTCGATTCCCAAAAATGGATTTTGGACTGATTTTTCAACAGGTTTTTTCCAGCCAAAAAAAGCGCGAAAAAAAAAAGCGTGGAATAACAATGGCGTAAAAACCGCCGGAGAAATTCCGGTGAAAATCAGCCTTTGTTTTCGCGTCAATTGCGTCACGGGCATTGTTTGGTAAATTCTGTTTCTCGGGTTTTTGCTTTCCTTGGAGATGACAAAAAGTGTCCAGTGCATAAATTCCGCTCCGAAAAACATGAGTATTTTCAAATGCTTTCTGCGCAAGTTTTAATTAATTGTTTTACCGCCCACAATCATGCGGTTTCTGCGATTTGCTTTTTTTTTCCAGTTGTAGAGAAATACCCAACCGGAGGATACACCACTGATGGAATGGCTCGTCCGTACAACGGAAGGTGAAGTTGTTCATTACAGCCAGGACCGGCTGATCGAGACCCTGCGGGAGGCCTCCGACCCGGCCGGAATGAAGAACCTGATCGACTGTGAGGGCATCGCCCTGCACATCGAGGGAATCCTGTATCATCAGTTCTTCAAGCCGGGAACCATCCCCTCCACCGGGCAGATCGGCCAAATCATGGTCGAGGAACTGCGGCGCCTGGGGTTCATCCCGATCGCCAAGGTGCTTGCCGACCGCAGTGCGCCGCGTCCCCTCCAGGAAACTGAGAAACTGATCAACTCCTATCTTGACCAGTCCGACTGGCGGGTGCACGAAAACTCCAACATGAACTACTCCCTGCAGGGGCTGAATTTCCACCTGGCGTCCACCATGGTGGCCCAGTACTGGCTGCACGCGATCTATCCCGAGCCCGTGCGCCAGGCCCATGACCAGGGTGAAATGCACATCCACGATCTGGGCGTGCTCGGTCCGTACTGCGTGGGCTGGGACCTGATGGATCTGCTCATGCGCGGCTTCGGGGGCGTCCCCAACAAGATCGAGAGCAGCCCCGCCAAGCACTTCCGCACCGTGCTCGGCCAGGTCAACAACTTCTTCTACACGCTGCAGGGCGAGGCCGCAGGTGCCCAGGCGTTCTCCAACTTTGACACCTACCTGGCGCCGTTCGTCCGGTACGACAAACTGGAGTACGACGAGGTCAAGCAGTGCCTGCAGGAGTTCATCTTCAACCTGAACGTCCCCACCCGCGTGGGCTTCCAGGCGCCTTTCACCAACATCACGCTGGACCTCACGCCGTCCCCGGCGCTCGCTGACACCCCGGTGATCATCGGCGGAAAGCCCATGCCCGAGACCTACGGCGAGTTCCAGCCCGAGATGGACCTGATCAACCGCGCGATCGCCGAACTGATGAGTCAGGGAGACGCCCGCGGCCGGATCTTCACGTTCCCGATCCCCACCTACAACATCCACAAGACCTTCGACTTCGAGAACCCCAACCTCGAGGCGATCTGGACGATGACCGGAAAGTACGGCATCCCGTATTTCTCCAACTTCGTCAACTCTGATCTCAATCCTGACGACGTGCGCTCGATGTGCTGCAGGCTGCGGCTCGACGCACGCGAACTGCAGTCCCGCGGTGGCGGCCTGTTCGGTGCCAATCCCCTCACCGGGAGCATCGGCGTGGTGACGCTCAACCTGCCGCGCATCGGCTACCTCGCCCGCGACCGCGAAGACTTCTTCGCCCGGCTCGAGGCCTTGGTGGACAAGGCGAAGATCGCGCTGGAGCTGCGTCGCGAGCGCGTCGAGGAGCTCACCGACCGCGGCCTGTACCCGTACACCTCAGTGTACCTGCGCACCGTCAAGGACCGCTTCGGATTGTGGTGGGCCAACCACTTCTCCACGATCGGCATCGTCGGCATGAACGAGGCCTGCCTCAACTTCCTTCAGCAGCCGATCACCGAGCCCGAGAGCCGTGAGTTCGCCCAGGAGGTCCTGAACGTCCTGCGCAACAAGCTGCAGGAAATCCAGGAAGAAACCGGCAATTACTACAACCTCGAAGCCACGCCCGCGGAGAGCACGAGCTTCCGGCTCGCGCGCAAGGACCGGGAGGCTTTTCCCCAGATTTTTGCGCAGGGGACCGACACTGTGCCATATTACACCAACTCGGTACACGTACCGGCCACGGTGGAAATGGATATCTTCGACTTGCTCAACCATCAGGACGACCTTCAGGTGCTGTTCACCGGCGGTACCGTCGTGCACCTGTACCTCGGGGAAGCCATCACGGATCCCAATGCGGTCAAGGAACTGGTCAAGTCCATCGTCCACCGCTTCCGGATGCCGTACTTCAGCATCACCCCCACGTTTTCGATCTGCCCCGTGCACAACTACGTCTCGGGAAAGCACTTCTCCTGCCCGCTGCCGCACACCGACGAGGAAATGCGGACGCTGGGCACCGAGCGCAAACTGAATGTTCATGAAATTTCCGAAATGGATCCCCATTCTTTCCGGGACGTTTCCCATACGAGAAGGAGCGAAGCATGAAGAATGATTCCCTGCGCACTGTCCAAGTCATTGAGACCGAAGTGTATTCCCGTGTGGTTGGCTATTATCGACCCGTCCAGAACTGGAACAGCGGCAAGAAACTGGAATTTTCCCAGCGCAAGCTGCACACCATGCCCGGCACGGTGGTGTCCAATTCCCTGAAATCCGCCCTTAAAATGGTGGGGTAAATGCGCATCGCCGGATGGCATGGCACCACCCTGGTCGACTTTCCGTCCCGGGTGGCGTCCATCCTGTTCTTTGCAGGCTGCAACCTGCGATGCCCCTTTTGTCACAACCCCGGCCTGGTTCTGCCGGATCGCTTCGATCCTGCGACCTCCGTGGACTTTGACGACATCCTGAAAAAACTCTCCGAGCGAAGGAATTTCATCTCCGGGGTGGTGTTCACCGGGGGCGAACCGCTGATGCAGGCGGATCTGTCCGAAGCCATCGCTGCGGTCCGGGGGCTTGGGCTGGCCGTCAAACTGGACACCAACGGGACCTGGCCCTCCCGGCTCGCGGAGGTCCTCGGGCAGGTGCAGTACGTGGCGCTGGATCTGAAGACCTCGCCGGCACGCTATCACGAGGCGACCGGCGGCATGGCCGATTTCTCCGGCGTGCAGGCGACGCTGGATCTGCTGCGCGCACATCAGGTTTCCTACGAACTGCGGACCACCGTCGTTCCGGAGCTGGTCACCCTTGAGGACATCGAGGCGCTGGTCCCGCTGGTGAAGGACGTGCCGCTTTTCGCCCTTCAGTCCTTTGTGTCCCGCGAGACGCTGGATCCCGCCTGGTCGGGCATGGCTGCGGCTTCGCCGGCGCTCGTGCAGGAAATGGCCGCCCTGCTGGCGACGAGCGCACGCAAGGTCATTATTCGATCGAATTAGAAGAACGGTCAGCTTGACGGGACAGCAAAACCAAAGTACTTTTTACGAATGGTGGAACCACTGAACCCTCAGGATTTCTTTCATTCTTTTGAAGTTTTCGGGCATGTGCGTCCCATGGCCGGAACCTATCACATCGTGGACCTGACCCTTGAAAAGACGGAAAATATTCTGGAAAATGCCCAAAAGCATCATATCCAGTATTTTCATGATGCAGCATGGCTGCATATCATGGGTCAGAACCTGATCTTCTGCATGTCACAGCCCAGCCTTCCGCTGTTCGGTTTTTCCGGCGCCAACAGCATCGCGTTGCTGTACAAGCACCTGGCCGAAGAGGACGACCATGCGCAGCGACTGTTCTCCATTACGTCGCACGCAGCCTCCTTCCTGAGCACGCACCTGAACGTTCCCGTGAAGTTTCAGGGTAAGCTGCTGGAGTTTCCCAGCGTCAAGGTGCTGTGCGCCTTCTTCCTTTGGAAGCAGGTGGTGCATCGCCGTATCATGATTCACTCGATGTGCCTGGCTCATCTGATGGCTCAGGGGAAATCTCCCGTGGAAGCCCAGGAGGCCTATCTGGCGGCCCCCGACGAGAAGGCCCGGTTGGTGATGTGCGCCCAGTACCTCCAACTCGATCGCGTACCTTCGTGGCAGCTCAACGGCCTGATCGGCTATTGGGCCAACCAGGAGGACCGGCTGCATCTGACCATGCATCAGGACCTGCCATCGGGACCGGATTTTCTCGCCTTTCTCATGGACGCCTTCGGACGTTCAGGAGAGTAGTTGCATGCAGTTTTTCTGTGATCAATGCAAGACAAAGTATTCCATCGCCGATGAGAAGGTCGTCGGCAAGATCCTCAAACTGCGTTGCAAGCGCTGCGACAACACCATCGTGCTCAAGGACCCGAGGGCCTCGTCGGTCGCCGACTCCGCGGGTTCCTCCAGCCGGGGCCAGCAACTTCTCAAGGATGCCTTCAAGAAGAGCTTCCAGGAGGATCTTTCCTCGGCTGCTGACGTGTTTCCGTCGGCCGCATCGGAAGGCGGCGGTGAGGATCATACGCAGATCGCACGGCTGCCTCTTTTCGAGTCCGCGCAACCGCCCGAGGAGTGGTACCTTTCCGATTCACGTGGCCAGTTCGGTCCGATGGATTTCGGTGAGCTCGTCGCACGCATCAAGCGCGGCGAGCCCGATCATGACGCTGTGATCTGGCGCGACGGCTTCGACGACTGGAAGACCGTCGACCGGGTGCCCGAGTTGAAGTTGTATGCCAAGCACCTGCCACCGCCACGGCGGTCCACGCGGGAGATGTTCCGCGAGTCCATGAGCTTCCCGGCGACTTCTCCTGTGGCCACCGGTGCGTTCCCGCCCGCGCTGCAGCAGAACACCGGCGTAACGGTGAATCCCTATGCCCAGGCACCCGTCTCGGCCGGCCAGAGCTTCCGATCCCCGACCATGGAATATCCCGGTGCCTCTTCGGCGATGATCAACCCCATGGCGGCGCTGGAGATGCAGTCGGCCGCCATCCGCAACGCCCGCATGAAGAACTGGATCCTCGTGGCGATCCTGGTGGTCATCGTCGGCGCAGCCGCCTTCGTGCTGGGTGGAAAGTTGATGGAAAAGCCCTCCGGATCGCCCGAGCCTCCCAAGGTCGCAGTCAACCCGCAGCAGGAACCAGCGATGACTCCCGAGGCCCCCAAAGAGGAGCCCATGCGCGAAGTGGTCTACGTCATCGCCAGCCAGCCTCCCGAGGTCGAGGGAGACCCCGCCAATCCGGGCTCCTCCATGGGCACCAAGAACCCCGGGACGTCCCGTCCTGATTCGTCTGGCTCCGGAGACATGGGGACCTCGGAACCGTCGATGTCCGCCCCCGCCGGAACCCAGCCCCGCAGTTCGGCCGACTTCAACTCCGTCAAGCAGCGCAACATCATGGAAATCCAGCGCTGCTACGAGATGACCGTTCGCAAGGGCCAGAAGGAGCTCGTCGGACAGTCCATCAAGTTCGCCATCAAGATTCAGCCCGGCGGTTCCGTCGACACTGTTTCGTTCACCGGAGAGATGCCTCCGCTGATGCGTGCCTGCCTGGGCAGCGCCATCCAGAAATGGCAGTTCCCGGCCGGTACGAAAACAGACACCTTCTCCTTCGAGATGCACTTCAACTGATGTGGCGCGTTTTCTTTCCCCTCCTGCTGGCCGCCGGTCTTCTCTCCTGCGGGAACGATTCGAAATCCGAATGCAAAAAGGACACCGACTGCAAGGGGGACCGGATCTGTGAGAAAGGCCGCTGCATTACTCCGTCGGTGCGTCCTGCCCCCGCCATGCCGGATCCTGATCCCGATCCTGACCCGGATCCGAACACGACCCATCCTGCGCCGTCACCGCTGCCCGTCATTCCGGGCCTGCCGAGCCTGCCCAAGCTCAACCTCCCCAACCTGTCGCTTGGACAGGGGGGACTGAACCTGAACTTCAAGCTCCAGGTGGGCGCCGACGAGCATACCATCGAGATGGATCCGACCGGCAACCCTTCAGTGAAGTGGTGCGTCAACAAGAAGTGCGACGTCATGGATCTGACCCGCCCGGCCGATGTCGAGCGCATGCTCGAGAGGCTGGCCAACACCGCAGGCAACGCGGATCCGCAGTTGAAGACGACCCTGCAGATGCTGCGGGATCTTTCCTCCATGATGAACCAGGGCGGCGGCCTCCCCGTGGGCGTGCCAGGGACGTTCACAAACCAGCCTTCCGGCCGGAAGAACCTGACCACGTATCGCTCGGCTGCTGAGATCGTGGCAGGTGGAGAGAAGGCCGAAGGCGCCGAGGGACTACTCTCTGATCTGTCTCCGACGATCGTCTCCTCCGACCAGGTGACCTTCAAGACCTCCGACGGGATCACTGTCGACCTGGTGGCGCCTGCGGCCATCCAGTCGCGCCTGCCCGGCCTGGCTCGCTCCACGGGGCCCCAGACGGTGCGCTTCCGGATCCTGCGTGTCACGGCAAAATACATCAAGGGGGAGATCCTTGAAATCCCGAATCGGTGAACCATGAAGTCTCTCGTATTGCTTTTCCTCTGGGTGTCCCTTTCCCTCACCGGGCTTTCGTCCTGCGATTCCGACGAAAAGGGGCGTACCGTGAATGAACCGCTGGTGCTCTCCCTGGACAAGGATATCACCCAGGACCAGTGCGGCCCGGACGTATACCCGTGTCCGCCTTACGGCACCCGGCGTTACCAGACCCTCAGGGACGTGCCCTTCATCGCGGTCAACAATGCCGCCAGAGCGATCGCCGGCGGGGCTGACCTGGGTTACTTCCACCATTTCTACCAACTGCGTTCCCAGGGTTACAAGATCCTGCTTGTCTCCTATACGACGGGCTGGTGCACCCACTGCAGGGCCCAGATGGAGGTCACCCCCCTGATGGTGGATCAGTATGGTGCCGGAAATTCGGATCCACGTGTGGCCTTCCTGGTCGTGGTGCGGGAGAATGAGCAGCTTGACCCGGCCACCGTGGAGTACGCGGCGGGGTACTCGTCCCATTACGGCCTTGACGACGTGGTGCCGGTCACCAACGATCAGGGCAACGCCTTCTTCCCCTACATGACCTCGGTGGGCTATCCGTTCAATTTCTTCGTCAGGCTTGACGACATGACGATCCTGGATTACGCATCGGCCGTGGAGACGCCTCAGACGTTTTCCGACGAACTGGAACGCGTTCTGCTGATGGTGCCGTAGTTGAAGAACCTGTCCACCTCAACGAAACAAACCAAGGAAAAAAACCATGCGCAACCATTATGATCTAGTCGTGATCGGCAGCTCATCGGCGGGCATCTCCGCCGCCGAGAAGGCCCGCAAAAGCCGTCCGGAGGCCACCATCGCGTGTTTTTCCGAGGAGCCGCAGCCTCCCTACTATCGTCCGATGCTCACTGAGTTGATGGGGAATCCTGCGGTGCTGGAGAAGGCCGCGTTCACGTTGCGCAAGCCGCAGTGGTTCTCCGAGCAGAACATCGAATTGTTCCTGTCCACCGAGGTGACCGGCCTGGACCCAGCCGCCCGCAGCCTCACCACGAAAGAGGGGCAGAGCTGCACCTGGGGGTCCTGCGTGCTGGCCACCGGCAGCGTGCCTTTCGTGCCCCTTCCGGAGGCCCTGGCGCTGCCCAACGTTTTTTCCTGCCGCAGCCTCCTTGACGCGCAGAAAATCCTGGAAGCGTCCAGCACCGCCAGCCGGATCATCGTGATCGGCGGGGGATTGCTCGGACTCGAGGCGGCGCACTACCTGAACACAGGCGGCAAGAAGATCACCGTGGTGGAACTGATGCCACGGATCCTGCCGCGGCAACTCGACCAGACAGTGTCGACGTGGTTTGCGGAACGAATCGGTTCCGCAGGTGTGGATCTGCGGCTGGGAACGCAGGTGAAGGAGATCCGCGAGCAGGACGGTCATCTCGTGGTAATGACGCCGGCCGAGGAGCTCGAGGCTGATCTGGTGCTGTTCTCCATCGGCGTGCGGCCACGCTCGGAGCTGGCCAGGCAGGCGGGTCTGACCGTGAACCGCGGCATCGTGGTCGACCCATACATGCAGACCTCGGATCCTCACGTGTTCGCCTGCGGGGATTGCGCCGAGGTCGCGGGCCAGGTGCTGGCCCTCTGGATGCCTGCGATGCGCATGGGGCATGTGGCCGGCCACAATGCCGTGTCCGGGCCGGAGACGGCCTACGTCCTGACGGTTCCGCCCGCGGCGCTGTCGGCGTTCTCCACTCGAATCTTTTCCGTGGGACAACTGGAGAAGGGGGAGGTCCTGGAGAAGAAGGCTGATGAAGACAACGGCCTGCGGCTCTACTTCGAGGAGGGCGTGCTCACCGGAGTCCTGCTCTGGGGCGACACCGCCAGAGGCATGGCCCTGTCCAAGGCGCTGGAGGCGAAGGCCGATCGCGCCACCGTCGAAAAGCTTCTCTGATCGCAGAATTCCTCACAAGCACACGGGAAGGGTTTTTCACCACGGAACTGATCGAGCACGACGATGATCAGCCGTTTGGGTGTCGCGGTCGTTGGCATGGTCGGGGTGCAGGCCCCCTGGAACAGCAGGAAGATCAGGAACGGGAGGAGGCTATTTGCAGGGGAGGAAGCTGCCCAGGTTGGAGACGTCGTCGGTGCTGGCCGCGGTCCATTCCACGGAGGGATCAAACGCGTCGGCTCCATTGGTGTCCCCTGCGATGGTTCCGCACTTGCGCCGCAGCGTTGCATCGATGGTGGACACGCCGCCGGCTGACCAGGACGTCCCGGGATCCTCGCCGATCTTGCCGAAGATGTCCATCGTGATTCCGGAGCAGGAAAGGCGGATTGCATCGTCTCCGTTGAAGGTGAGATTGCCTGCGAGCTGGTCGCAACTGGCAGGGAATTCACACTGGGAATCGCAGATGACGAATTTTCCGCCTGAGGTCATGCTGGACGAGGACAGCGTGATCGAGGAAGTGGGGGTTGTGTTTCCGTTGAAGTAGATCTCGATCGCGCAGGAGGAGAGGTTGAATCCGCCCGGCGCCGACATCACGAAGATCTCCAGAGCCTTGTTGTTGCTGGTACCCTCGATGTATTCGCTGATGAACAGGTTGAGGCTGCCCACGGTCTGGCAGACACCCGAGCCGGCCACGAGCTGGCAGGACTTGCTCTGGGTGGCGCAGTCGGTTTCGGTGACCCACTGCAGGCAGCCGGCCACGAGGGTGCAGGATTCGATGATGGTGCCGTTGCACTGGTCCACGCCCTCGGTGGTGCAGCCGGGCACGCAGGAGGTGACGCAGGTGGCTTCCTGGGCCAGCGCGTTGTATTCGCAGACCTGATCCGTCAGGGCGCAGTCCTGATCGAGCGAGAAGGTCATGCAACCGCCGGAGGTGCCGCATGCATGCACCTCGTTGTTGACGCAGGTGGACTCGCCCGAGGCGCACTCGTCGGTGCAGTTGGCGACACAGGAGGCCGTGTGATCCACATCATTGACCGTGCAGGTGGCCGAGGTTTCGGTGCAGTTGACGGTGTTGCCCCAGGTGGGACAGGGATCGCCGGCCATGCAGGTCTGCACCACGTTCTCGGCGCACTGCTGGTGTCCGGCCGTGCAGGACCCCGCGCAGTTGTTGGTGTTGTTGACGTTGTTGGTCTGGCAGTTCGCAGCGGACACGCACTCCGAGTCATCACAGTCGGTGTCGCCGTCGTCGTCGTTGTCGAGTCCGTCGTTGCAGATCTCGATGAGGTTGTTGACGTTGTTGGCGTTGCTGACGTTGTTGACGTTCGATTTGGTGTTTCCGCCAGCGCAAGCGGTCCCCCAGGTCATCACCAGCACAAGAAGAGTCAGTGTTTTTGCGGTCATGAGTCCCTCATCCTTCTTCAGAGGTGTAGCACCAACCCGGCGATTTTTCAAATGAGGTTTGCGGGATCTTCGGGGCCGTACAACTTCGGAGGGCGTTTGGCTTGCCGTGCCGCCATCCGCTCAATCTCGGAGAGCACGTCCACTACCAGGTGCAGGGCGTCGAACCGGCCGGAGAAACTGTAGTATTCTTCCTCCCCAACAGGAGACGCTGCGGACAGCGCGTTTTCGAGCGCATCGACCAACTTCGGGGCCACGATCAGGATCGGTTCCTCAGGCGCCTTGTGCGAGAAGATCTCGTGACCCAGCGCAATCGGGCGAATGGCCATGGGGCAGGAAAGGAAGCGGACGGTCCAGTCGATGGGATCGGATTTCGGGTCCGGGAGGTGCCAGATTCCGCCGAACGTGCGTCGCAGGGTTTCCCCGAGATAGGCACCGGCGGCAGACGCGAACAACTGCTTCACGCCGCCGGGGGCCTTGCGGTGTTCGATGGCCAGTTGATCCAGGAACGGGAGCGTGTCGGAGGTCAGATCCATTTCCACGCCGAAGCGGTGGCGCACCGCATCAACGACCATGGCGGCCAGTTCTGCTGCTTCCACCGGTGGAGGGGTGATGGACAGTCCCCAGGGGGATTCGGACATTGATTAACGTCAGTGAATCGGGGGGCGCTTCAGTTGGGGCATGCAGGACGTGCAGACCCGGACCCGGCGGACCTTGCCGTCGACGATCGCGCGGATCGTCTTCAGGTTGACCATCTGGCGGCTCTTGGTTTTAATGTTGGAATGTGAAACCTTGTTGGCAGTCACGGTTCCACGCAGGCAAAGTTCGCATTGACGGGACATTGGTAGACTCCTTCGCATGTCGCCCTGACACCGGGGGCGTCAGGCGGCCTCATTTACTAGTCATATTCGAAAGGAAAATCAACTGAAAAAAGCGAAAAAATGGATCTATTTCTTGCCATACAGGGGAACGGCGTCGGTGCCGGCGTCATCGGGGAAGCCGTACAACGGGAAGCCGTACTCGCAGTTGGGGCAGTCCGATTCGAGGTCATCGGTACCGCCATCGGGGATTCCATATAGTAAATTATTCATGTTATTTATATTATTGATATTATTTGCATTGTTAATGTTGTTTATGCCATATAGAGGATTATTTATATTATTAAAATTATTAACATTTTCGGAGTTGTTGCAATTTTCTTCGCAGGGTTCCTGCGCGGGGGGAGAACAGGCCGACAGGGAGAGTCCTGCCCCGAGAATGGCGGCAGCAGCCCATCCGGGCAGGCGTCGTGGCTGACCCGTCAACCGTTGTCCATCGAGTCGATCCAGAATCGTGCGCAGTCTGGTTTCTTCCGTGCTTTTTGACATCGCAGAGATCTCCCTTGTGGTTTCTTCTACCACGCTGCGCCCCGTTTGCAAGTTGTTGCCATGGCCGGCGCGACCCAGCACAGGCCGAGGTTGTCGTCGCAGTTCTGCGCAGCGGCACGGGACAGGATCCACTCTGTGGCCTCCTGGGCTTGAAGATTCTTCGGGATCCGTCGCAGGATCTGGTTCAGCAGGACGCGGCGGGGCAGATCCCTGGAGAGCAGTCCGTCGGTGCAGACGAGCAGCCGGGATCGGGCGTCGAGGTTCAAGTGGGAAAAGGTGAACAGGTTGCGGATCGCTGGAATCAGGACCTGCACACTGGAGGTGTTCGCCGTGTTGGGCAGAAGCCTAATCACATCGTTGCCGGTATCAGGGAACTGGGACTGTCCCGTGAGGCTGAAGAGGATGTTGGCGAAGCGGACGGAGTGCTCCTGGGTCACCTGCATCAGCAGGCCGTCCTGGAACAGGAAGGCGCCCGAGTCGCCGCACTGGGCGATCGCGCACCAGTTGCCGCGGACGATCACCATGGTGGAGGTCACGCTCATGACCTCGTCGGTCGGTTGAATCGGTCCGGGATGGCGTCTTCGGATCTCGGAGATCAGATCCGAGTTGATCCAGTGCCCCACCTGGCTCAGGGTCTTTTCGGCCCGGGCGCGCCAGACCTTCTCGGGCAGCTCACAGTTGAGCCTCTCCAGCTCCTTCTCGAGACGGGTCAGGTGCGAGTTCATGGCCTGCTCCACGAGCAGCGAGGCGTCCTCGCCCGAGCCGATGGTGGAGCGGGAGACACCGTCGGAGACCATGCAGAACCAGACCCGGGAACGGTTCGTGACGTAGACGAAGTCGTCCTGGGTGTTCTTGTTGCAGCCCTGCTCGCGGCTGGCGCCGAGGTTCCAGTCGACAGGGTCGCGCGCAGCGTCGGGATTGCGTGCGTCGCGCCGGGCGCAGTCGACGAGCCGGTCGAGGAACCAGTGGGCCGAGGGTGGTGTGTCGCCGGACAACTGGGAAAGGAACAACGGCGCCCACGACCAGGGGATCTCGGGCATCAGGTGGGTCCAGAGGTTGTCCACGAAGTGCAGCAATTGGGTATGGGTGAGCCGGTGCAGCGGAAAGGGCGCGAAGCGCCGCAGGCAGAACATGGGGAAGGACAGGCCCGGCTCCAGCGTGACGGCCCCGTCGAATTGATCCGCATAGACGCTCAGTTCCGCGTACAAGTCGGGATCCTCGATCCATGCCAGGGGAGCGGGTCGTCGGGTGCCGCCCCGGTCGCCCTCGGGAGCATCGGGGGGCACGGGAGTGGGCGTGAAGAACGATTCATCCATGGTTTCATCCGGAAGGGGCGTCTCCTCCAGGGGCATGGAACCGCGATTGTGGCTGCCTGTGTTGGCTCGGGTTCTGGATTTTGGAAGGGTTCGCGTCATGGATGCGTTACTCCGGCGGATGATAACCGGAATCATACAGTCAAGTATAAATGAATAAATCGGTATTTGGCAACTGTTAATTTAGTGTAGTATAAAAAATGGCTGTTGTGAGGACGCCGCCAGATAGCGGGGAATCATCAATAATCCTGCAAGACCAGCCCACGGATTTTGGCCGCCTGGTATTCCTCGGTCGTGAGGGCTCCCTGCAGGTGAAGTTTCCGGAGCAGGGCCATGATCAGGGAAGTCCAGGCATCGGGGATAGAGCTGCGGCGCATTTGGTAATAGTAAAACAGCGGCGCAGGGGTGATCAGGGCGAGATGGGCGCTCTCGGCCGGGATCAGGTTGCGTACCTCACGGGAGAAAAAGGTTCTTGCGCCGTCGGAGATGCCCCACAGACCCGGACCCATCTCGATGACGTTGAGGTACAGTTCGAGGATGCGATCCTTGGGGACGATCTGTTCCATGCGCCATGTGAGGATGGCCTCCTCGAGCTTGCGTGAGATCGAGCGCGTGGAGGTCAGGAAAATGTTCTTCACCAGTTGCTGGGAAATGCTGGAGGCACCCTTGTAGAAGGCGCGGTGCTTGAGGTTGTATCCGGCCGCGCGCACCAGCATGGGCCAGTCGAAGCCGTGATGCTCGCGGAACCGGCGGTCCTCTGTGGTCAGGAACGCCGCGACCGTGTGGGCCGGTATTTTCGCCAGGGGCACGAACGTCGGCTCGGATGGATCCATCCGCCGCTCGGCCTTCATGCCGAACCGGTTCTTCAGTGTGACCGTGACCGGACCGAGCAGGCGGTGGGGATCGGCCACCTCCGCGTCGCGGACGACGGTGTAGCCGGTGCCGGAGAAGCGGCCGTGGGCGTTGAATTTCTCTGCGTCGACCAGGTCGAACCACAGGCCGAAATGCAGGCCCAGATCGCCGGACAGTTCCATGCCGCGGAGGTTGGGCATCAGGTCGCGCCCGAGGTGCATCCATCGCTGGCAGTCCCAGACCGCGGTGCTGCCCTCGAACTTCAGGTTCCGACCGGGGTTCCACTGGGCCGTGAACCGGACCTCGGGGCCGCCCATGGTGACCTTCCCGCTGAAGTCCACGCCTTCATCCTGCCGCTGGCCGGTCAAAAACAGGCGTACGTCGGGCAGGGACATGCGTTGCGAGGAGAAGTTCGAGTGCGAGAAGGCGGCTTCGCGCAGGTTCAGTTTCGCGTCCACGCGCACCGGGGCGCCGCTCCAGACCACGTGGGCCTCCCCGTCGACTTTCCCGGTGATCGTGGAGACAAACGGTGGCAGGGGTGTCCATTCACGGGCATAGTCAAACAGGCTCGCCAGCGTCGTCGAGAAGGACACGTCGAGCACGTGGCGGTTTTCGTCGAGGTTGGCCCGCCCCCGGAAGGTGGCACTCTCGTTGCCGTGCCGCAGGAAGAGGTCCACGCCGAACACGGTCGAGGAGACCCGCTCCACGGTGCCTCCGGCGTCCAGCCAGACCCCGCTCGACGACATGATCCTCATGAACGAGACCTGAAGCCGTTCCCACTGACGGCCGCGCATCTCGACCTCGGTGTTCTTGCCGATCCAGACGCCGCGTGGTCCGCGGACATGGATCAGGGGTGCCGTGAGAAGGAATGAACCACCGGGCCTACTTTGCCCGCCGACGTTTTCGAGCGTGATCACCTGGCCATCGACCTTCGCTGTCACCCTGCCGCCAGAGAAGGAGGTGTGCACCATGCGGAAAAACGTCCGCAGGCCGTCGAGGGAGACGGTCCGCAGCCGCTTCGGCTTGAACTTCCTGACGGTGATTTCAACCTCGGGAAGGTTCACCTGCAGACTCAGGATCGGCGCGCCTCCCCCGAGTTGGAGCCAGTCAGGACCGAACTCGGCGGAGTGAAAGCGCACGGTGTTTCCGCTGTGGGAGAAGACTCCGCCCTCGACGCGGATCAGACCACCACAGGAGAGGGCGATCCGGTCTGCGGAGAAACCGATGGTGCCGGCCAGGCGGTATCGCAGGAGTTCCACGAAGCTGTTGTGAACACCCACAGCCGCGATCCAGACGGCGACCAGCGCCGTGGCCCAGCGGATTTGACGAGGAAGGTTCAGCCGCACATCCATGCGCTCCGGGTTGCCAGACTGACCGGCCTGTTTGTCCGGAGGTCGCCCAAGAGGCTGCGCACGCATTCATTCTGGGAGAGTCCGAAGGCGGAGGCGATGCGACCGAAGCGGGCATGCCGGTGCAGGGAGGGCATCAGATCGATATCCAGGATGTATTCCTCCTGATGTTCATTTCGGATCGAGGTGACGAGCATTGCCTGGCGGGCATGGAACAATTCGGCGAGGCGTTCGGCGAGGCGCTCCATGGTCTTGAGCCCGGTGGCCGGAATCCGGGCGGGGATGTGGACTTCCTCGAGCTGGGCGCCGGCGGCGTCGACCCCGGGCTGAAGTTCGGCTGAGCCGATGGTCTTTCCTCGCCAAAGCGCGGTGCTGACGACGGTCCCGGTCACCAGCCGTTCCACGAGAACCTCACCGGCTTCGCAACGGACGGAGAGCACCTGGGCCTGCAGTTCTTCGAAGCAGCGGGCCACGGTGGCCGTGCGGATGCCGGTCCTGGCCAGGACGCGGACAGGGAAGCCGAAATTGCGGTGTTCCTGGGCCAGGTTCTCCACGGGATTGCGCGGGAGATAGCCGGCCGGGGAGGCCAGGTTGTGGATGGAGAGAAAATCCTTCAGCAGGACGCGGTCGGCACAGATCTGCTGCGCCTGGCGGGAGGGTCCCGTCACGGGCAGGTCCATCAGGTGACACAGCGCGGCGACCTCGGAGGCGAGATCGAGATCCGCGACCAGATTCACGGCCGCGTCGATGGAGAGCTCCTCCACGCGGCCAGGCAGGTGGCGGTCCACCGGGAGTGGAAGACACGAGCACTCGGTGCGCGCATGGGACGCGAACTGTGCTAGGGTTTCCTGGATTCCCGGTTCGGACGGGTTGTACAGCAGGGCCACGTTCTGTTGGTGCATCGCATACCTCCGGAAGTCACCCCCATTGGTATCAGCGTGGCTTCATTCCGTCAAAAAATGCCGGGTTTTGCCCGGGTTATGGATTGAAGATCAGGCAGAACAGCGCCAAAGGCGCGAGATACGCGGCAAACCACACGAAGCGGCGGGCACGGATCAGTCGTACGAGCAGGGTCAGCGCGGCCAGGCCGGCCAGAATTGATGCTGCCATGCCCAGCAGCAGGTGCCAGACGTTAACCTGCCCGAAAAGGCCCGGAAGCTCCATCAGGGAGGCCCCGCCGATGACGGGGATGGCCAGCAGGAAGGAGAACCGGGCGGCCTTCTCGCTGGAGAGTCCAAGGATCAGGGCCGCGGCGATTGTGGCGCCGGAGCGGCTGATGCCGGGAAAGACGGCAATACCCTGCACCAATCCGATCAGCAGTGCGCCCTTCCATGTCAAGTTCATACGGGGTCCATCGCGGGTCGTCAACTCGGTGAGCACCAGCAGGATCGCGGTCATCATGAAGGTGAGTCCGAGAAAGCGGCCCGCGGCAGGTTCGGCGAACAACCCCTCGATGGGATCGCGAAGCAGGATCGCCATCGGGATGGTGGCCAGCGTGGCCAGGATCAGATGCCAGGCCAGCATGCGATGCTCGGCGGTCCTGTCCGCGTCGGCGCCGGGGCCGGGCAGCAGGGCTCGGATCGTCGCGGCCAGATCCTGGCGGTAATAGAAAAGGATTGCGGCCAGTGAGCCCGCGTGCAGACCCACGTTGACGGCCAGCGACGGATGGACGTCCACCAGCCGCTCCGCCAGGACCAGATGGCCGGACGAGGAGACGGGGAGGAACTCGGTGAGTCCCTGGAGAAGGCCCAGCAGGAAGAGAAGCAGCGGTCCCATGTTGCTATTTGACTAACTCACAGCCCATCCAGTCCCGCTTGCAGTCGCGACAGACGCGACGCTTGAAGCCTGTGCCCATGGGCGTCTGCGCGCTCTGGCCCGGATCGATGCGCTGCACCGCCCAGATGTCGTCGGTGCACCAGCCGGTGACATAGATGAACTTGTCGTTGGGGAGGGCGGTGATGCCCGAGGCGCGCACGATGTCCAGTGGCAGCTCCTTGCTCTCCCAGGTGGCCGTGTCGATGATGTTCATGCTGTGGCCGGTGTAGTTGGCCGTGTAGATGAACTTGCCGTCGGTGCTCTCGATGATTGATTTTGGCTTGTTTCCCACGTTGACGGTCTTGATGACCTTCTCGGTGACCGGATCGATCACGAAGATGGCGCTGGGACCCATCATGGAGACATACAGCCGCTTCCCGTCCCGGCTCATCACGGCGTGCCGTGGTCCGGAACCCAGCGGCAGGTGCCGGGCGGTGATCTTCACGCCGGGGGTGAGGCTCTTGGCGTCGACGATGGTGTAGTTCTTGTTGCCGTTGTTGACCAGGTACAACGTGCCCTCGTCGAGGCTCAGGGCCATGCCGCGGGGATTCACCTGCCCGGTGCGGAAGTAGTCGACGGCCAGGGTCTTGGTGTTGAAACGCGCGAAGCCCAACTGCTCCCACAGGCTCAGGTACGCCAGGGAGCCGGTCTTGTTGAGGATGATCACCTTGGGAAAGCCGGTGACCTTGACCTTGCTCTTCCAGGTCATCGTCTTGAGGTCGATGATGTCCAGCCAATGGCCGTACATGTTGGTCGAATACAGGGTGGAGGAATCCGGCGAAACGACTGACTCGATGCTGTTGCCGGGGTAATCGATGTACTTGTGGAAGGTCATCGGATTGGCCAGGAACACGGAGATGTTCTGCCGGCCCTTGCGTCCGAAGTTGCTCACGAGCAGGTACTTGTTGTCCGGGGAGGTGGAGGCCCCCTTGGGCATGACGCCGGTGGCGGCGCCTCCCCAGATCATGAACTTGGTCTTTCCGACCATGACGAAGTCGCCGACCTTGCGTTCGGCCGCGGCGGGCGCGGTGATCCCGCAGGCGAGGATCGTCGTGAGGAGGAACAGGTGTTTTCTTGCGTTCACGTGTATATCATCCTTTCTCCGGAGACCCCGGGACCCGGAGGACGCACAGCATCGCAGAAAATTCCATGCGGCGCAACTTGCAGGCAAATCGGGGAGTCGGCAGCCTGGCTGCTATCTGTTCTCGAAGCTTCGGAGGATGGAGCGGCCGAAATAACGCGCGGAGGAGCCGAGTTCCTCCTCGATGCGCAGAAGTTGGTTGTACTTGGCGACGCGATCAGAGCGGGCCGGGGCGCCGATCTTCATCTGGCCCGTGCCCAGCGCCACGACGAGGTCGGAGATGAACGTGTCCTCCGTCTCCCCGGAACGGTGCGAGACGATGCAGTCGTATCCCTGGTCACGGGCCAGCGACACGGTGTCGATCGTCTCGGTCAGGGTGCCGATCTGATTGGGCTTGATGAGGATCGCGTTGGCGATGTGGTTGTTGATGCCGTCCTCGAGCAACCGTACGTTGGTCGAGAATACGTCGTCGCCCACGAGCTGGACCTTCTTTCCCAGCGTGCGCGTCAGCAGTTGCCAGCCCTCGCGGTCGTCCTCTCCCATGGGATCCTCCAGCGAGAAGACCATCGGATACTCCTCCGTGAAATGCACCCAGAACTCAACCATCTGCTCTGAATTGAGCAGGGGTCCGGAGGAGCGCCAGAACTTGTAACCGTCCTGTCCTTCCTGGAGGGCCTGCTGGCGCATCTCGGAGGCGGCCGCGTCGAGCGCGAGCAGGATCTGTGGATGATCCTGGAGCGGACCGGTCTTGAAGCCCGCCAGGTGTACGGATTCCAGGATGAGATCCAGCGCTTCGCGGTGGGATCCCACGAAGGGACAGTAACCGCCTTCGTCACCGACGCCGGTGTGGTGCCCCTTGCGAATCAGCAGGCTCTTGAGGGCGTGGAAGATCTCGGCGACCTCGCGGACGCCCTCGTGAAAGGAGGACGCGCCCACGGGCAGCACCATGAACTCCTGGAAATCGACGGTGCCGTCCACGGGCAGGCCGCCGTTGATGAGGTTGCACATGGGGACCGGCAGGGTGCGGGCGTCGATGCCCCCGAGGTAGCGGTAAAGCGGCAGGCCCAGGCTCGCTGAGGCGGCCCGGGCGACGGCCATGGACACGGCGATGATGGCGTTGGCGCCCAGGCGCCCCTTGTTCTCGGTGCCGTCGACCTCGCACATGGCCAGATCGAGGCCTGCCTGGTCGAGGGCATCGAGGTCCTGCACGGCCTCGAACAACTGGCGATGGACATGATCCACGGCGTTGAGGACGCCCATGCCGGAAAAGCGTCCCGGATCACCGTCACGCAATTCCAGCGCTTCATTTTTTCCGGTGGACGTTCCGGTGGGGACCGCAGCGCGGCCGAAGGCGCCGTTTTCAAGGTGGACGTCCACTTCGAGGGTCGGGTTGCCGCGGGCGTCTAGGATTTCGCGTGCCTTGATCGCCGTGATGAGGGTGTTGCTGGAAGGAACGTTGTTCATGATGATCACCTTCCTGTCGCCGGCTTTTTCGGGCAACCATTACAGTTGGACCGATTTTTCCGGCGTAAATCAATGTACATTCCGTATTGGGAGTTGTAAATCTCCAAATGGAAAAAACCGGGTGTTACCGGAATTTAAGGCCTCTGAAAAAGAAATAAAAAAGTGGGTGAAAAGTGTTCGGTTCGCATATTGACAGTCCAAGGGGCGTGCGCGTATAGTGTCGCCGGGCAAGAACGCCCTGATAGGATCTTTCATGAAAGGCAGCACCATGAAGAATTGGATACTTTTGCTGGTCGCGCTCCCCTTCGTCTGGTTGTCCTCCTGTGCCGAAGATGAGACGGATCCCAAGATATGGGTCAAGAAGCTCAACGAATCGGCCGAGGTACGCAAGGATGCCCTCGAGAAACTGGAATTCATCTATGAGGTTGATTCCACGCTTCTCGAGACCTGCACCAAGCTCACCGATGAAGAATGGCAGAAGTTCCACAAGGACGACGTCAAGATGATGAAGGACGCGGGCAAGTGGGATCAGTACACGAGCTTCTGCAAGAAATACAAGAGCAAGCTCGACAAGAAGATTCCCCGGTTCCGGGCGGTCACGATTCCGGCCCTCATTGATGCCTACAAGCAGCACAACGACTGGCAGAAGGACGACATCATCAAACTGTTGATCCGGTTCCAGGACGTCAAGACCCCCATCGAACTCGAGGCCGTCCAGATGCTGTTCCTGGATGTCATCGATTCCTTTGGCGGTCCCGAATACCTCGTCGATCGTGAGAAGATCGACGCTCGCGTCGTCGTGGCGATCAAGGGCCTGACCGAACTCAACAAGTTCAAGCCGCATCCCCAGACCTTCGAGAAGATTAAGGGTCTGATGAAAAAGATTTACGCCAACCCCGAGCAGAACGACAGCATCTCCCAGATTCGCGTGGCGCTGGTCGCCAGCATCCTGGATCTGCGCGGCACCGGTACCAACATCAACAAGGCCTTCGATGCAGAAGTCGCCGAGATCCTCGTCGAGATGATCCGCCGCGGCAAGCACGACACGGCTGATGAAGCACTGTTCTGTCAGGGTCGCCATTGCAAGCAGAACTTCCTCGTTAACAAAAATGCGGCCATCCAGTTGGGTGCCCTCGGCGTGGCCAACAAGCGCGTCAACAACACCCTGGTGGGTTGCCTGTACAGCGTCGAGATCGGTTTGGGCCGCCTGGGCAAGAGCTTCCGCGAATGCAAGGTCGCTCTTTCCAAATTGTACAAGCCTGAGATGCGCGGCACCGAGATCGATCCTGTCGGCATCCTCGGCCTGCTCGCCCAGGGCGATCCCGCCCGCTATCCCTTGTCCTACGATGAAAAGAAGGACCGCTGGTATGCTTCGAAGGAAGGCGATAGTTATGTAATGTACGGTGCCGATCCGAACCAGAGCACCGCCCGCTCCAAGATGAAAGACTGCATTGGCAACTATGAAAAATATCGAAACTCCGATTATTTCCAGTTTGTCACCAAGCGGCAATGGGAAAGTGAATTAAAATTCAAAAATGAAAAGGCTGACCCGGCCGCCTTCGAAGAATACCTGAACAAGAAGCGGGCTGATCACAAGAAGCGTACCTCCCAGTGGGGCGAGGGCGCATGTGAAATTTTTGACCTGAACGAAAAGGGCAAGTGGGACACCAAGGACTCCGCCGTCGTCGAGCGCACGGCGCTGGAAGCCCTCCGTGGCATGGGCGCGGCGGTCGAGACTCAGACGGTCCTGCTGGACACCTACTCATCCTACTCCATGAAGGCCTTCTGGGACTTCACGGCCGAGCAGTCCGGCAAGGCCTCGATTGTCCGTTGCAAGAAGGAAGGCATGCAGGATGCCTTCATCAAGACCGAGTGCGTGCCCGAGTTCACCAACGACATCTCCGGCACCAAGTCCCAGTGGAACAAACTGCGCGACTACAACTGGCTCGTCGACTCCTCGAAGGAAGCCATGTACGGCGCCGGCTGGCTGATGTCGGCTGCTGCCAACGAGCTCAACGCCCGGACCCGTGCCGAGATGGAGCTCCGCCTGCGCTGGCTGCAGGACCCGCGTTCCACGACCTTCGCCGCGAAGTCCCTGGCGATGATGCCCTACAACAAGGATTCCTTCAACGCCCTGATGGACGTGGCCTCCTTCCGCGAAGGCGGCACCGCCAAGAACACCTCCGAGCCATGGTTCATCGCCACCGAACTTCTGTGGGAACAGTTCCGCCAGCAGACCATCCAGTTGGTCCAGACCGGCCGCAACAAAGGCCTGTGCGCCAAGATCGAGAACCAGGCCGAGGCCAAGGAGTGCGACACGCTGCTGGGCACGCAGTTTGACGAAGTCATGAAGATCTTCCAGCAGTGGACCTACAACAAGGATCGCTGGCAGCGCTCCCGCTATCTGTGGGTCACCACCATGCAGCAGTACTTCGGTTACTGGCCGGTGGACGCCGCCTCGAAGAAGGGCAAGGTCATGGACCCGAAGGAATTCTTCGTGCAGTTCAAGGCCGAGACCGAGAAGTGCAAGGCGAAAATCAAGGAGTTCGAAGGCAGCAAGGACAAGGGCGATCCCAAGAAGGAACCCATCTGCGACGGCTATGATACCACCAAGGAATACAAGTGGAACATCGCCGAGAGCCAGGCAGCCAAGGACATGAAGAAGGCAGGCCTGAACCCGAAGGAAGCCGAAAAACGCCTGGTCCTCTCCGGCTATGAGCGCATCCGTCTCGAGTTGCTCGAGAGCGCCTTCGACTATTCCAGCGTGGGCGACTTTGACCGCCTGTTGGACATCAAGCCCGAGGACATCATGTCCGATCCGGGCGTCCATCCCCTGGAAAACATCAACAAGGACAAGGCCACCGCCCTCGAGAAGCAGAACCTCGAGTTGACCGTCCAGCGCCCCTGGGACGACAAGATGGAAGCCGATCGTCGCGCCCGCGCCAAGGAGATCATCCAGGAGGAGCTCGACACCCTCAAGAAGCCCATCCTCCAGTTGCGCAACTTCCTGTGCATCTACAAGGACAACGAGCCCAAGAAGTACATCCCCGATCTGACCAAGGAGTGCGAAGGCAAGGTCGATGACCTGCAGAACATCTCCAACCTGCGCACCATCGTCTCCCGTATCGTGATCACGAAGGAGTGCCCTGAGACCATGGACGGCAAGGTCCCCTCCTGCGCGGTCTTCGAGGAAGTGTTCAACGAAAAGACCGGCAAGGTCGACCGCAATCGGCTGCCCTCCTCCCTGGAGGTCATCACCCCGTGGAAGGTCCGCCGCAAGGCCCTGTACCTGATCAACGCGTGGGACAAGGAAGTCAATCCGAGCGATCGCAAGCAGATGGTCCTTGATCTGGCCAAGGCCTATGAAAAATCCGAACTGACCGTCCGCGAGACCATCCTGCTCACCCTGGATCGCTGGGGCCGCTCCGAGGACTACAAGGAAGTCTCCGAAACCATCCAGAAAGTCATCGATTCCGAGACCGCGAACATGAAGCGTGGTGGCTACTTCTGGATGAATCAGGACGCGCAATGCTTCCTGGGGCGTCTGCAGGGTTATAAATAATCCCTGATTGCGGGTATTTCCCCACCGCCCGGGGAGTGTGTTGGGGATCAGCCAAACACTCCCTGCCTTTCCCCCGGATCGTGGAGTCGTCATGATTGAACTGGAGGTCCTGGAAGGAGAATCCAGAGGACAATCCTACAACATCGAAGATCCGATCATCACCATCGGACGCCACGCCGAGAATCGAATCGTCCTGCCCGACTATCATATCAGCGGCGAGCACGCCCAGATTTTTTGGGAAGACAATCAATACATCCTGAGGGATCTGCGATCCACGTCAGGCTCTATCCTGTTCCGGAACAAGCAGAGCCTCCCCCTGGATGGTGCCGAGCGCTGGGAGATCCCCCTCAAGGTCGGCGATCAACTCCGACTCGGCGCACCTTTCTCACCGGTGGTCCTGCACGTGCGTGCGATCGACTCAGTGGAAGCGGATCTGCCCCGGGCCACGGTCATGGCAGCCCGGACCCTCGAACAGATTGACACGCTGCGCACAAGCGCTGATTCGGACCGGGACCTCGCCGCCATTCTGTACAGGCTTGTTCAGACCATCGGCCGTGGCGGCCTCGAACTCAACCAGGTGCTGACCTCGGTCAGCGACGCGGTGTTTGACCTGCTCGATCGCGCCTCCAACGTGAGCATCTACCTGCGCGATCCCGTCTCCCTGCGTTTCCGCATGGCATACTCCCGCTCGCGTGAGGGGTCCGTGGACACCACCGGAGGTTCGCGATCGCTGATCGAGATGGTGCTCAAGAAGAAGGCCGCGATCCTGGTCGCCGATGCCCCTGAGGAGATGGCCCAGAGCGCCTCGATCCTGTCGGCGTCCATCCGATCGATCATGGCGGTGCCGATGTGGAACGGAAACCAGATCGCCGGTGTGATCCAGTGCGACAACCGCACCCGTCGGGGCATGTTCCAGGAGCATGACCTCGAGCACCTTACGCTCCTGTCGTACCAGTCGATCCTGGCCATCGAGAACGCCCGGATGTACCAACAACTCGAGGAGAAGAAGGAGCGCGCCCAGTCGGAGAACAACTACTTCCGGCAACGCACCCCAGTGCGCTGTTTCTCCGACATCATAGGCTCGTCGCTGGCCATGAAGCGCATCTTCGACCAGCTCGAGAAGGTCATAGACACCCGCGTGGCCATCTCCGTGCGGGGCGAGACCGGCACCGGCAAGGAACTGATCGCCTCGGCGATCCATTACCAGAGCCGACGTCGCGACAAGATGTTCGTCGCCCAGAACTGCGCCGCGCTGCCCGAGACGCTGCTCGAGAGCGAGCTCTTCGGTCACACCAAGGGAGCCTTCACAGGGGCCGAGCGCGACAAGAAGGGGCTCTTCGAGATCGCCGACGGCGGCACGCTGTTCCTCGATGAGATCGCCGACATGCCGTTGTCGTTGCAGGTCAAGCTGCTGCGTGTGCTGCAGGAGGGTGAGATCCGCCCCCTGGGCTCGACGGTGGTGAAGTTCGTGGACGTGCGCATCATCTCGGCTTCACACAAGAATCTCGAGGATGAGGTTGCCGCGGGCCGGTTCCGCGAGGATCTGTTCTACCGCCTGCACGTGTTTCCGATCCTGTTGCCGCCCCTTCGCGAACGCAAGGAGGACATCCCCCTGCTTGTGGAGCACTTCGTGCAGAAGTACGCCTGTGGCATGCTCAAGAACGTGACCATGGATCCTCAGACGCTCCGTGAGATGCAGGAGGTGCCCTGGAAGGGCAACGTCCGCGAGTTGGAGAACGAGGTGCAGCGACTGGTGATCCTGGCCGACGACGACGGCGTGATCCTGCCGGCCGACCTTCGTCCCCAACTGAGGCAGGAGTCTTCGGTGGTGGCAGAAAAGGCCGTGCTCGCCCAGGGCTCCCTCAAGGAGATGATGGAGGAGGTTGAGCGACAGATCCTCCATCGTGTGCTGGCCGAATGCGACCAGAACAAGACCCGCGCCGCTGGCCGTCTGGGGATCACCCGTGAAGGGCTTCACAAAAAACTCGCCAAGTATTCGATGTAATCCGTCCCGCACCCTGAAAAGTCCTTCACAAAGCAAAAAGGTTGTGGCAAAGTATCGCCCATGACGCAGGGACATTTCGGAAAACGCATCTTCATCGCCGATCCCCGTGACCCCGAAAGAATGGTCCTCTCATCCATCCTCGGGCGGCTGGGATATGAAATCTCCTCCTTTTCCAACATGGATGACTTTCTGGAGGCTCTGACCGAGCAGCCCAGGCTGGTCGTCATACATGCCCAGCTCGAAGGGGCCGCCGATCGCGCCCTCTCCCTGGGGTCGGCCGACTGCCGCGTGATCCTGGTGGATCTCCCGCCGGAGTCCAGCCACGCGTTTTCAGGGTTCGTCGATGCCACCGAGCACGTGCTGCGCGGCATCAACGTGCGCGTCCCCGAGATCGTCATGGTCATCAACGATTTCATCTCGCCCCCCGAGGGCATGATCCGCCGTCCCCCGCGTGTGGCCGGTGGGTACGCCACCGAGATACACCTGCGCGAGCAGACGATGATGGGGCACATCTACAACATCTCCGTCACCGGTGCGTTCCTGGAGATCGCCAATCCACCGGAGCGCGACGAGACCATGCTGTTGAAGTTCCAGTTGCCGCACACCGGCGAGATGTTCCAGTGCGAGGGCCTCTCCACCTGGCGGGTCCTCCCCAGCGAGAGCGCCGCGATGCGGTCCCCACCGGGCTGCGGCGTACGCTTTTTGAACCTGACTCCGGATCAGTCCAGCCTGCTCGAGGACTTTGTCGAGCGCAAGGGCCGCGTCGAGCCGTAACCCTCCCGATTTTCCCCTTCATGCACGGACCCAAGACATGACAGAAGAAAAGTTGATATCCATCGAAGAATTGTCCGCCCTCGTCCCGGCCATCGCGCCGGAGCAGTGGGTGGCCCACGAGACCGGCATCCCCCTGCGTCAGGTGGCCGCCACCATGCAGTTGCTCGACGAGGGCGCCACGGTGCCGTTCATCTCGCGCTACCGCAAGGAGGCCACCGGCGGCCTCGACGAGGTCGGCGTCACCAGCATCCGCGATCAGGCCCAGGAGGTCCGCGAGTTCGCCGACAGGCGCCGCTCCATCCTCGAGTCGGTGGCCGAGCAGGGCAAGCTCACCCCGGTGTTGCTGAGCCTGTTCCTGGAAGCGACCCGGCGCACGGAGATCGAGGATCTCTACCTGCCGTACAAGCGCAAGCGCCTGACCCGCGCTGACAAGGCCCGCGGCCGTGGCCTGGAACCCCTGGCGCTGGTCCTGCTCGGGCAGTCGCCGCTTCCTGCCTCCGGGCTGGAGGCCGAAGCCGCCCGGCACATCAACCCCGAACAGGACGTCCCCGACGCCGAAGCCGCCTTGGCCGGCGCCCGCGACATCTGCGCGGAGGTTGTCTCCGAGCACGTCGCCCTGCGCGAGACCCTGCGCGACTGGATGCGCGCCTCGGGCCGGCTGGCTTCGACGGTCATCCGCGGCAAGGAGACCGAGGCCGCCCAGTTCCGCGACTACCATGACTACGCCGAACCACTGGCCCGCGTGCCCTCGCACCGGGTGCTGGCGGTGGCCCGCGGCGAGAACGAGCAGATGCTGCGCGTGCACGTCGAGGTCGAGAAGGCCGAGGCGCCCGCGCGCGTCCAGCGCTTCTTCCCCACGCCCGAACCCCGCCTGGCCCGGCAGTGGGAGCTCATCCGCGAGGACACCTGGGAGCGGCTGCTGCACCCCGGGCTCGAGTCCGAGCTGCGCCGGGAGCTCAAGGACCGCGCCGACCGCGAGGCCATCCAGATCTTCGTCGGGAACCTGCGCGAGCTGCTGATGTCCCCGCCGCTGGGCGCCAAGCGCGTGATGGCGCTGGACCCGGGCTTCCGCACCGGCTGCAAGGTCGCCGTCCTCAACGCCCAGGGCACGTTCCTGGCCAACAAGACGATCTACCCGCACCCGCCACGCGAGGAGGTCGAGTTCGCCCAGAAGATCGTGCTGCGCATGATCGATGAGTATCAGGTCGAGTCCATCGCCGTGGGCAGCGGCACCGCCGGACGCGAGACCGAGTCCTTTCTGCGGGACATGGTCCGCGAGGGAATGCTCGCCGCGACCGTGCCCATCGTCCGCGTCGACGAGAGCGGCGCGTCGATCTACAGCGCCTCGCCGATTGCCCGCGAGGAGTTCCCGGACCTGGACCTGACGGTGCGCGGCGCGATCTCCATCGGCCGGCGCATGCAGGATCCGCTGGGCGAGCTGGTGAAGATCGAGCCCAAGTCGCTGGGCATCGGCCAGTACCAGCATGACGTGGACCAGCCCCGCCTGCGCCGGGCCCTCGACGATGTCGTCGAGAGCTGCGTGAACTCGGTGGGCGTGGAGCTCAACACGGCGAGCCACAGCCTGCTGCAGTACGTCTCGGGCCTGGGCGAGAAGCTCGCCAAGTCCATCGTCTCCTACCGCGACGAACACGGCCCCTTCGACACCCGCAAGGAACTGCTGAAGGTGCCGCGGCTGGGGCCCAAGGCCTTCGAGCAGTGCGCGGGCTTCGTGCGTGTGCGCGAGGGCCGGCATCCCCTGGACGCCTCGGCGGTGCATCCCGAGCGCTACGAGCTCGTCGAGCGCATGGCACGTGACCTGGGCGTGGGTGTGCAGGAGCTGGTCGGCAACGCCGCACTGATCGCCTCGATCCCGCTGGACAGGTACGTCACCGACGAGATCGGCAAGTTCACGCTGGCCGACATCATCGAGGAGCTGCAGAAGCCCGGCCGGGATCCCCGCCGTGCCTTCGAGGCCGCAGGCTTCCGCGAGGACATCCGCGAGTTCGAGGACCTGCAGGAGGGCATGATCCTCACCGGCATCGTCACCAACGTCACCGCCTTCGGCGCGTTTGTCGACATCGGCGTCCACCAGGACGGCCTGGTGCACGTCAGCGAGTTGTCCCACACGTTCGTGAAGGATCCAATGACAGTGGTCCGGCCGGGCCTGAAGGTCACCGTCAAGGTCATCGGACTCGACGTCCAGCGGCGCCGCATCGCGCTGTCGATCAAGGCCTGCACGGAGCCGCCCGCGGGCGCACGTCCGTCGCGGGAGGACCGCGGCCCACGGGAGGACCGGGGCAATGGTGGCAACGCCAGGCCGCAGCAGAACCCGCGGCCGCGTGATGATCGCGGCGGAGGGAATCAGCGGCCCCAGCAGGGACCGAAACCGGGTCTGGGTGATAACCCCTTCCAGAAGTTCTTCGGGGACAAGAAGGGGAAATAGGCGGCCCGTGGATGGATCCCTGGACCTGACCACCGCCTTCAGGCGGCGCCGGCCTGCACCTTCGAAGGGCGTGTCATGACCGCGCTGGACTACGGGATCATCCTCGGCTATCTGCTCCTGGCCGTCGCCATCAGCCTCTTTTTCAATCGCAGGGCGGGAAAAAACCTGGAGAGCTACTATCTGGGCAACCGCTCCATGCCGTGGTGGCTGCTGGGCATCTCCATGGCCGCGACCACCTTCGCAGCCGACACGCCGCTGGCAGTGACCGAGTTGGTGCGCACCGAGGGCATCTACGGCAACTGGCTGTGGTGGAACATGCTCATCGGGCACGTGCTCGTGGGCGTGCTGTTCGCGCGGCTCTGGCGGCGCACGGGCGTGCTCACCGACGCGGCGGTGATCGAACTGCGGTACTCCGGGAAGGACGCGGCCGTGCTGCGCGGGCTCAAGGCCGTCGTGATCGGCATCGCCCTCAACGCGCTGACCATGGGATGGGTCATGTTGGGCATGGCCAAGGTCGCCGCCGCGGTGCTGCCGCTGTCGGAGATGCTTTCGCCGGAGGCGTGCGGCGTGCTGTCGTCCCTGTGGCCGTCGTTTTTCCACATGCCCTGGCAGGAGGGTGTCGTGGTCATCGGTCTGTCGGTGCTGGCGTTGATCTACTCCACCATCTCGGGGCTCTTTGGCGTGGCGTGGACGGACCTGGTGCAGTTCTTTGTGGCCGTGGGCGGCACGGTGCTGCTGGCGGTGCTGGTGCTGAACTCCCCCGACGGCGCGGCCATGTGGAGCGATCCGGCCGTGCGGTTGCG